>DATMXP010000007.1:0-300000 GCA_035561515.1 Terriglobales bacterium
AAAATATCCACTTGACGTTGGAGATGTATAAGTATACTGTCGACGGTCGATGCGGATCGCCGAGTCACTAGCGATGGTGGGAAGCATGCAGTTTGGTCTTTCAGGACCCCACGACTGTCATGTTTACGCATTGCGGGTACCCGGGGGGCTCGCGCTTATTGATTGCGGCGCGGGGACACACATGGATCGAATCGTCGACCACATCTCCAGTGAATATCCAAACTGCCCCGTTTTGGCGCTATTAATAACGCATGCTCACCTAGACCACTGCGGTGGCGCGGCCTTGACGAAACTGCGTTACGGCTGCGAGGTCATCGCTCCTGAATTGTCCAGAACAGTGCTACAAGATGCCGACGAGGAAAGATCTGGCCTTCGCACGGCGAGGGACCAAGGGGTCTATCCGGCCGGCTTCCGGATGCAACCGTGCACATTGGATCGGGTCGTTCAGGACGGCGACCGTTTTTTAGTAGCAGGACAGGAATTTACCGCGATTCATGTTCGCGGACATAGCCGCGATGCTTTTTGCTACGAAGCCCAAACTGACCTGGGGACCATTCTCTTCAGTGGTGACGTAGTCTTCTATGGCGGGGTACTCGGAGTCATCAACGCCGACGGCTCGGGAATGGAAGGATATCGAGCAGATCTGCACAAGCTCGAAGGTAGAGACATTCACGGACTCTTTCCGGGACACGGGATGTTCACCGTCAGCCAGGGGCAAAGGCACGTGAACATGGCCATCGAACAACTCAGGAGCGGGTTTCTTCCGCGACAGATTGGACAGGGAGATCTCCTGTTTTGAGCCGGATTGCAACACTCGGTGAAGGAAACACGCCACTCGTCGAGAGCGCGGAAATCGGCCGTGAATATGGCTTGCGAATTCTCTTCAAACTCGAGATGTGCAATCCAACTGGCTCTTACAAAGACCGGTTTATCGCAGCGGAAATAACGGAGCTTCTGACGCGTAACATCAAGGCCTGCATTGCAACCTCGTCCGGCAACACGGGAGCGTCGTTGGCGTCATTTAGTTCAAGGTATCGAATCGCATGCGCGATCTTTGTGAACGAGGCCGCTCCTGCGGGGAAGCTAGCGCAGATGCAGGCGCACGGGGCGCGAGTGTTCCGAGTGAAAGACTTCGTGACCTCTCCTGAAGTGACGGCCCGCGTGTATCGACGGCTGGACAAGATATCGAAGTGCGGCACAGTTCCCATGGTGGTTTCTGCCTATCGGTATTGCCCTAACGGGATGAAAGGAGTCGAAAGAATCGCCAAGGAACTGATCGAGCAATCCAATTCGCAGATCGATCACGTTTTTGTTCCGGTTGGCGGTGGAGGATTGTTCAGTGCTGTGTCGCGTGGTTTTTCCGCTGACGGGAACCCGCGGACCAAGATTCATGCCGTGCAGCCAGAAGGTTGCGCCACTGTGGTTTCCGCCTTCGTCGAAGGCCGCAATTCCATCGAACCGATCGTCAGCACAACGTGCGTAAGTGGTCTGTCGGTTCCGTACGACATTGATGCGAGTCTTGCTTTGTCGCAATTGAGGCAGGGGGGTGGTCGGGGGGTAACCATTTCTGACAGGGATGTCTTCGAAGCCCAACAACTCATGATGAAAACAGAAGGAATTTGGTGTGAACCGGCTGGGGCAGCCGCACTTGCAGGATGTCTTCGCGCGAGAAGGGCTGGCTGGATTAACAAGGGCGAGACCGTCGTGTGTCTCGTCACAGGTCATGGTTTCAAAGATCCAGAATCATTGGTTAGTGTCGCGAACGCGAATCCAGTCAAACTCATCGACGAAGGTGAAATTGGAGCAGAACTGCTGGGGGCATCGGCATAATGCGCATCGCGGTTGGAGGAATCTACCACGAGTCGAATTCGTTCTTTTCCGAACGCATGACACTAGAGCGCTTTGCCGAGTCACAGCTTCATTACGGCGAAGAGATTTTTCAGCGCTGGGCGGGAACTTGCTCGGAAATGGCTGGTTTTCTGAAGGGAGCGGAGCGATTCGGATTCGAGCCGATCGCTACGTTAATGGCTTGGGGCATGCCATCCGGTGTGGTAACGAGTGACACCTTTGAAATACTCGTTGGCGATCTCGTTGCCCGTATAGAAGCGTCGATGCCGCTGGATGGCGTCTTACTGAGCCTTCACGGTGCGATGGTATCCGAATCTTTTGACGATGCCGACGGAGAAATTCTGCGCCGTGTCCGGGCCAAAATCGGTTCTGAAGTTCCGCTTATTGCTACGCTCGACTTTCATGCGAATTTGACCGAACAGATGGTTCGCTGGGCCGATGCACTGGTCGTTTACGATACCTACCCACATGTGGACCAAGTCGAGCGAGGTCTCGAAGCTGCCGACATCATGCGCAGAATGCTGCGAGAAGGTCTTCGAGTGAGGATGGCGCTTGCTCGCCGTCCACTTCTGCCGCACATCCTGACCCAGTGCACTGACGGTCCTCCGATGGCGGACATACTTTCGGCTGCCCACGAGTGTGAAAACTCTCCTGAGATCGTCTGTGTCTCCGTAGCCGCAGGTTTCTCTTACACCGATGTCCCTCAGGCGGGTTTTGCCGTAGTTGCGGTGGCGGAATCACAGGATGCCGCAGATACGAGCGCTCGTTCGGTGGCCGATCTAGCCTGGCGGAGGCGCATCGAATTCGGGCGTGAGCTGCCAGATCCGAAAACTGCCGTTAAAGAGGCAATCTCCGCACGGGAAGGACTCACCGTATTGGTCGATGTAGGGGACAATCTCGGAGCCGGCACACCAGGCGACGGAACCATCCTGTTGCAGGAGTTACTCCGGGAAGGAGCACAAGATGCCCTCGTGCTGCTGTGTGATCCCGAATCGGTTGATGTTTCCATTCGGGCCGGAGTCCGCAGCAAGTTTTCTGCCAGAGTAGGCGGTAAGCGCGATGCTCATCACGGTGCGCCGGTCGAGGTAAATGGAACAGTGCGACTGTTAAGCGACGGTATTTATCGCAATGTCGGGTTCATGCGCGAAGGAGTACTCGAAGATCAGGGTCGCACCGCTGTAATTGATGCAGGCGGGGTGGTTCTGGTGCTGACTGAGCGTCGCATGCCGATGTGGAACTTACAGCAGTTGAGGTCATTGGGTATTGAGCCAACCAAGCTAAAAATAGTCGTGGTGAAGGCTGCGATTGCATACCGGGCTGCTTACGCGCCGATTGCGAACAAGATAATTGAGGTCAACACGCCAGGGCTGTCTGCGGCAGATGTGAAGGCCTTTAATTATAAGAAATTGGCACGCCCAATCTATCCGCTGGACGAAACATGAGCCTTGCTGGAAAAACCGCATTAGTCACCGGAGGGGCCACAGGTATTGGATTTGCAGTGGCTAAGTTGCTATCGGATCGAGGCTCACGGGTCGCCATTGGGCAGCCTGATCCGGATCAAGCTCGAAGTGCTGCCGCGCAATTACAGACCCCAGAAGCGATCGGCTTAGAGTTGGACATCCGAAGCCACTCTTCGGTAATTCGCTGCGTGGACTCACTCATTCACGCTTATGGCAGCCTTGATGTACTCGTGAACAACGCTAGCGTTACAGGCTGCACAGCATTGGAGCCATTCCTGACAAGCAGCCCCAGACTGGTTGACTTGATCGTCGATACCAATCTGAAGGGTACGATCTATTGCTCCCAAGCCGCCGCACAGCACATGAAAAGCTCAAAGCGAGGAGGAGCCATCGTGACCATAGCCTCCGTCGCAGCATATGCAGCACAAGAAAACGCGAGCCTTTACTGCGCTACGAAGAGCGCACAGGTAGCGCTGACGAAGGCCATGGCAATTGAGCTAGCGCAACATGGCATTCGGGTGAATTGCGTTGCGCCAGGAGATATTGAGACAGAAACGAGCGCGAATGCGATCAGTGACATAAAGGAGTCAGGAGCCAGTGGACGATTTCTAAGATATACGCCCGCAGGGCGACGAGGATCTCCTGCCGAAGTTGCGCAAGCAGTCGCTTTCCTCGCGTCGGATGAGGCACGTTTTATCACGGGCACAACCTTGCTGGTTGACGGCGGATTCCTTGCTTATTAGGAAACAGAGATTTTGAGCGATTTGAATCCAGTTCGGACAATTAAACCGTGCGACTTCGATCCATCGGAATACAGGCGCGGAGCTAAGTATGCGTTTGGGATGGATTTGGGGGGCGATGGCGTGGTCATTCCGTTGCTTCTGGTTCGTGGGGGCAGGCCGGGGAAAACCTTAGTGGTCACGGCCGGGGTTCACGGTGACGAGTTCGAAGGCGTTCGCGCCATCATGGAAACGTACGATGAGCTCGATCCGAACGACATGAGGGGAGATGTTCTCGCGGTGCCGGTTGCGAATCCGCCGGCATTCTGGAACCGGACGCGCACAAGTCCGCTGGATGGTAGCAATCTCGCGCGCTCTTTCCCGGGAACCGAAAGCGGTACTCCGACGCAGCTCATTGCCTTCCATCTTGGCCGCAGCATCATCGCCCGAGGTGACTTCTACCTGGATCTACATAGTGCGGGCATAAAGTTACTGATGCCGAGCATGGTTGGTTTTGCGGCGCATGATGCTCGCGCATGCGAGGCAGCCAAAATTTTTGGAGCGCCTGTTCTATGGGCACATCCATCCATTTCGCCCGGAAGGACCATATCTCTTTCAACTTCTCTCCATATTCCATCGTTGTACACCGAGGCACGAGGTGCGGGTCGAATCTCTCCTGATGATCTGAAGATGTTCAAGCGAGGAATTCGCAACCTGCTTTTCCACCTTTCGATCCTGGAAGGCAGTCCTGAAGTACTTCCGATTGAACACTATCTTGAAGGTGGTGGAGATATCGATGCGAGTGTCAGTGCCAGCCACAAGGGCTTTTTTGTCCCCTCCGTGGAGTTATTGGAGGAGGTTCGTGCAAATCAGTACGTTGGTAAAACTGTGAACCTATACGGACAAGAGGTGGAAAAGTTTATATCGCCTCGGGATGGCGTGATCGGCATGATTCATGCGCTCCCAGTCGTACAAGCGGGCGATTCGGTTTTTCTGATTACAGGTAAACACAAACAAGAGCTTCGGCGAGGAGACATTTGAATGGCAACGGATTGGAATCGTCGTGACTTCCTTAGAGCAAGCGTACTTGCCGGGACCGCTGCAGCATTGCCGCAGGTCGTGTTTGCGCGACATGCCGCAAATTCAAATAAGCTTTCGCCCGCAGACTTCAAACATCAACTGCGGGGACCCATCGTTTCCATCCCAACCCCCTTTACGCGGGAGTATTCGCTCGATGCTGTCGGCATTCGGCGGATGATCGACAACGCGCTGCAATATGGAATCCGGATTTTCGTGCTTACTGCCGGGGATAGTCAATATTTGTACTTGTCATACGATGAGATTAAGCAACTTGCTCGACTGGTAACGGACGCGGTGGGCCAGCGAGGCATCACTATTATTGGAACAGGTGCATGGTGGACAGACAGGACCATCGATTTTGCACATTATGCAGAAAAGATCGGGGCGACAGCACTGCAAGTTCTCAAGCCAACCGGTACAAACGAGGACACGGTCGTTGAGCACTTCAAGAGGATCTCTGAGGCGACAAAACTTCCTCTCGTTTTGCATGGCAACTTCCCCATGCCTGAACTTGGAAGATTGACTGAGATAGCTTCCGTTGTGGCGCTCAAAGAAGACATTAGTCTGGAGTACTACGTCGATGGAATTATTCGGTATGGAAACCGCATTAACTGCTTCTCGGGTGGTGGACTAGATTGGTTTGTGGTTGGGCAGCCCTACGGGGCAACCGCCTACTTCGATTCTTTTGCAACGTTCGCTCCTGAGATTTCTGCCCAATTCTGGGAAGCGGTCAAGCGCAACGATTACAGAGCCGAAACCGAGATCATCGCAAAATACGACCATCCATTCATCAAGAACTTCTCGGCGCCATTCTGGCACGCAACGCTCGAGTACTTTGGTATTGCGCAACGCTACTTAAGGCCTCCCCAACCAAGTTACACCGACGCTGAAATGCTCAAGGTCAAAGAGTTCTACGACCAGATGCATCTGCGTCCACGCAAGAAGTCTGCATAGGGGGACAACATATGTTGAGGAGAACTGCAATGTTGATGGGGGCATTAGCGCTTTTGAGTTCTGCACAAGCGGAACCCCTGAAGTGGAGAGAAATGGCAGAGTTGCCTCGGCCGGTTGCGGGATATATGGCTGGGGTAAGTAAGGGGAAACTTCTGATCATCGGGGGCAGTTATTGGAATGACGGTCAGAAGTACTGGTTTGACCAGGTTCAGATTTACGATCCTGCAACGAACAAGTGGAGTGTTGGCAGTTCGTTGCCGGAGGGACGCAGTGATGCTGCATCGGCGACCTTGGGCGAAGATATCTACGTTTTCGGCGGTGGGAGTAACTCGAACGTAGTGAAGGATGCGCTCGTGTTACATGAGGGAAAGTGGAATAGAGTTCCGAATGCTGACCTGCCGGAACCTCGTCTCTACTCCAATGCCGTTGCTGCACGTGGATGCATCTATCTCCTGGGCGGTATGTCGAAGGCGGGTGATTACAAAAATATGAGCAATTCGTTTTGGCGCTGGCGTCCCGGAAACAACAATTGGGAGATACTTCCCCCGCTGCCGGGGCCCGGCAGAATCAATCACGCCATGGCCGAAGTCAACGGCGTGATTTATGTATTCGGCGGTGCGGCCTCAGGACCGAAAGACGTCCAAAACCTGAACGACGCTTACAGCTTCGATCTAAACACCCGCAAGTGGACCCGGCTGTCTGATCTCAACGTGGCAAATCGCTCGTGGTGGGCGATCGGCGTTGGAACTCGTGCGCTCATCCTCGCCGGATACACAGATACGTTTGCCCGGGAAGTTTATTGGTACCAGCCTGGCCACGGACTCGAACCGGCTGGAGAACTGCCTCACGGTTTGGCCGATGTAAAGTTCTATCAAATCGGAAATATGGTGGTAGGCACAGGTGGCGAAGCCGGACCTGGCGTCCGAGGGAAGTGGACAGTGAAAGCCGAACTTCCGACTGATCACTCGTAGGACTGTCGGCGGAGGTTAGTTTCATCCATACGGTCCGCCCACTTATCGCCATATTACAAATCAATAATTGTCGACTGTCGACTGATTTCTGATTATAATTTCTCTCATGCCTGCCGTAGCCACCCTCGATCTCGACCGTCGCGATAGAAGTATTCGATCCAAAACCAAAGGATCGTTGCAGCGATACGAACGCGCTCAGAAGACGTTAGCCGGAGGGGTATCCAGTGGATTGCGCCGAGCTGCCCGACCCTATCCTTTGTATTTCAGTCGCGGGAAGGGAGCACATGTTGAAGACGTGGATGGCAATGTTTACACGGATTACGGGCTGGCTTGGGGCCCTCTGATTCTGGGGCAATCCCCTGATGAAATCAGCGAAGCGGTAGCGGAACAGTTAAGGCATGGAATCACCTTCGGCGCCCAGCATGATCTTGAGTTCGAGGTCGCCGAGCAACTGACTGAAATCATTCCTTGCGCCGACCAGGTTTGTTTCGCGAACAGCGGCACGGAAATCGTGCAAGTTGCGCTGCGGTTAGCGCGGGCGTACACGGGACGGGCAAAGTTCGTGAAATTCGAAGGGCACTATCATGGATGGGAAGACAGCGTTCTGGTCAGCTACCATCCCACGGCTTCGCAATTGTCTGCTGGCAAAATCGTTCCGGCGCCGGTTGCTTGCGGACAACGTGCTCACGACAGCGTTCTGATCGCTCAATGGAACGACCGTGCATCGGTCGAACAATTGTTTGCAGAACATGCACAACAGATCTCTGCGGTAATATGCGAACCTCTACTGTGCAACAGTGGGTGCATTCCAGCGGAGCCGGGATTTCTTGAGTTTCTCCGGGAGATAACCTCCCAGAACGGTGCACTCTTAATCTTTGATGAAGTGATCACGGGTTTTCGTCTTCACCTGCAAGGGGCGCAGGGTGTCTACGGAGTCGCGCCGGATTTGGCCACATACGCCAAGGCGGTCGGCGGCGGTCTACCTTTCAGTGTTCTTGCAGGACGAAAAGAGTTCATGAGTTTGATCGCCGAAGGCACGGTCGTGCATGCTGGTACGCTCAACGGAAATCCTGTCGTGCTGGCTGCCGCCAAGGCCACTCTCGATCTTCTCTCGAAAAATAATGGCTCGGTCTACAAGGATCTGGAGAAGCTCGGTTCTCGATTACGAGATGGAATTGAGATCCGTCTTCGCGAGCGCGGATATTCAGTCGTGACTTCGGGGGCAGGTGCGGTGTTTCACGTTTCCTTTATGGAACGGCCGGCACGATGCTACCGAGATATGCTGAACGCTGATACTCGGCAGTACAGTGATTTTGCTTTAGCGCTACTCGATGAAGGAGTACTCGTTCTCCCAGACGGCCGCTGGTACTGCTCGACTGCCCACACAGTAGAAGATATCGACGCGACGCTTCATGCAGTGGATCGTGCGCTTTCGTAAACAGGAGAATATTTATGGTTTCAGAACCGCTGGTATATATCCGTGGTCAGCTTCTTCCTGCATCGCAGGCTCACGTTTCCATCTACGATTTCGGAATTGTGCTTGGAGCGACAGTTACGGATCTGCTCAGAACCTTTCGGCAGGAACCCTATCGCCTGGAAGATCACATACGCCGTTTTTATGATTCGTGCAAATATGCGCGAATCACGCCTCCAATTTCAGCTAACGAAACAGCCGAGATCACAAAAGATTTAACTCGGCATAATGCCAAACTTGCGGGCTCCGATGCGGAGTTGGCTTTGGTTTACTTCATTACGCCCGGAGAGAATTTTGTGTATGCAGGTTCCGCGGCCGGTGGTGGCAGTAAACCGACTCCGACGTTGTGTATACATTCATTTCCAATGCCGTTTCACCTTTTCCGCCGATTCTTTGAAACCGGGTTACACCTCGTTACACCTGCAACACGTCACGTCCCACCGGAATGTGTGGATCCCAAAATCAAGAATCGCAGCCGATTGCACTGGTGGCTGGCGGAGCAGGAAGCACATCTTGTGGAGCCCACGGCCATGCCGCTTCTACTTGATCTGCAAGGGAATCTAACAGAAACCAGCGGATCGAATTTTCTTCTGGTCAAGAATGGCACGGTTTATTCGCCGCCGCCGCGAAATATCTTGTTGGGAATAAGCCGTAAGGTAGTGATTGAGCTTTGCCAAAAACTGCGTATTCCCTTCGTTGAGAGGGATCTTCAGGTGTACGACGCCCTTACGGCAGACGAGGCGTTCGTGACAACCACTCCGTACTGCATGGCCCCCGTAACCCGTATCAATGGAACTACGATAGGGGATGGGGCGGTCGGAGGACCGGTGTTCAATCGAATTCTTGAAGCGTGGAGCTACGCGGTTGACATCGATATTCGTGGCCAAGTGCTTGGATTGAAATCAGCCAACTCAGCTGTTTAGGATTTTTCGCGTCTCTTGAGCCGATGGCATCGCCTGATTCCATCGGCTGTTCTGGCGAGAAAGTAGATTCTACGGGCCCCGAATCAGCATTAAGCATCTTTTGGAGTGGCCAGATCGAGTCCAAGAACTAAGCCGCTTAGCTCAGATTCGTCGCGTGCCGGCTGAAGGAAGCCGAACAACCATCCAGCCCCGAACGTTACAAATGTGCCCACGATTGCATAGTAAAAGAACGCGATTTCAGTCTGCCAGGCTAACAGCGAAACGCTGAGCAATCCGATGATGGATCCCCCAATCGCAGAGGTTCCACGGGTTCGTTTCGTCAGCATTCCAAGGAGGAACATTCCGAGTACTGGTCCTCCGAGGAAGCTGTTGATCATGTTGAAGGCGTTGATAATCGGGCCAAGCCGATCAGCAAACAAAGCCGCAAGCGTCGCCGCTGCACCCCATCCCACCGTGCCAACTCGCCCCACAAAAACGGTTTCGCTGTCACTGCAATTAGGCCGAAACAATCGTTTGTAAAAGTCGACCGTTGTTGCAGTTGTCAAGGCATTGATGCCGGCGCTCATAACAGCCATTGACGCGGCAAAAATGGATGCAATGATCAGTCCCGAAAACCATCCGCCTAATTCGTTGACCACAAAGAAGGGCAGAATTGCATCCATGCTAGGCAACCCCTGTAACGATTGGGGATGGAACTCGTAGAACGCGTATAGAACTGGCCCAACTAAGTACAGCATCAGGGAAACCGGAACGAGAATAATAGCGTCCAGCAGAATCGATTTCCGGCCCTCCTTTAGGGAACGCGTGGTGAAGTAACGCTGCAAATAGGCCTGGTCAGTGCCGAGAGTGGAGAGCGCCATGAATCCGCCACCAATTGCAGCTGCCCAGAAAGTCGTAATTTGTGTGAGGTCGGTCGAGAAATTAAATAGATGGAATCGGCCTGCGCGTTCCGAAACATCCACCACAGCCCGTAGACCGCCCGGCACATGGGAAATCGACAGGCTCACGACGGTTATTAACCCGAAGATTAGAATCGAAAACTGCAGAACATCGGTCCAAATGACGGCCCTCATGCCACCCAGCGTCGTGTACAACGTGGTGCAGACTCCCATCATGAGAATGCATCCCCACAATGGCAATCCGGTTATCAGAGACAAAACCAGCGATGGTGCATAAATCACAATTGCGACATGAGATCCACGCAGCAACATAAAGATAGCGCTGCCCACAAGCCGGGTTTTCAGGTCAAAGCGACGTTCCAAATATTCATACGCCGTGAAGAACTTGAATCGTGAGTAGAAAGGCATGAACAAAAACATAACGGCTGGAGCGACAAACAAATATGTCCAGCTGGACCAGACCAATTCAAGATTGTTTTGATATGTCCAAGCTGGCGCACCCATATAGCTGATCGCACTCATATCAGCCGCAACCAGCGAAATTGCAACGGGTAGTGCACGCATATTGCGCCCACCCAGAAAGAAATCGCCAGTAGACGTCTTCTTACGGTAGAAGAGACTGCCAATAATACTGATAGCGGCGATGTACCCGCCCAGAATGGCCCATTCCGTGATGCCGAAATTGTTCACATTCATAGTCGACTGTCGGCAGATACTGCCACATTCTGTCTGGGAATTGCAATCAAGTTCTGAAGCAATCTGCGTGAAACATACCGCTGTGGGCTTAAATAAAATTTCTCTTGACTTTCGGTATGGAGTGGTTTAGAAATCGCCGACTGTCGACAGTTTGCAGTAGCCAATTGCTCGACGAACTTGCCTTGTGGGGGATGGCGCGTATGAGGTTCACCTCGCTTGTACTGGTTATTTTGCTGATTTCGGGGCTTGCATGGACGCAAACAACTACCCAAGGAGCTATTGTTGGAACCGTATACGACCAGTCGGGAGCGGTTGTGCCTGGTGCCGTCGTTAAGGCCGTCAATGTCTCCACTGGCATTGAAAATACCACCAAAAGTAATAGCCAAGGTGATTTCCGGTTTCGTCTTCTGCCCCCAGGTACATACTCCATCGGCGTAGAGCACGAAGGGTTCCAACGGTCGGAACTGCAGGGCATTGTGGTTGGCGTAGGCACTGTGGTGCGTGCGGATGTGGGGATGCAGATGGGGGCAGCTAGCTCGGAAATCACGGTTAGCTCCGATTCGGTTCAGGTGAATACGGAAGACGCCTCGAAAGGCAGTGTGATCGGAGCGGAGCAAATCCGGCATCTGCCGCTCAATGGACGCGAGTTCCTTAAGTTAGCCGCACTGGAAGCGGGTGCGGTTTCGGGTAATACGAAGCGCGGCGTCCACGGAAGTAAAGGGGTGGACGTCAGCTTTAACGGCTCTCGTAGTGGCTACAACAGCTACTACGTTAATGGTGCCGCAAATACAGATCCCCTTTACAACCAGATGCAGTCTTCACCGTCACTGGACGCGGTAGGCGAGTTCCGAGTGATGACCAACATGTACTCGGCGCAATACGGCAGGTCGGGCGGCGCGGTTGTGTCAATTGTCACCAAATCCGGCACCAACAATTTTCACGGCACCGCGTATGAGTACCACCGGAACAAGGCGCTCGATGCCTTGCCATACTTCTTCAAGGGAGAAAGAAACGAGCTTTCGAACTATTTGTTCAATCAGTTCGGCGGAACAATCGGTGGACCCATTATCAAGAAAAAGACTTTCTTTTTCTTCAATGCCGAGTTCTTTCGGCAAAAGAAACCAGGGCAACAGATGGTAAGTTTTGCACCCACAGCTGCAGAGCGACAGGGTGATTTCAGCAACACCATCAATCCGTATACAGGGAACCCTGTTCAATTGGTTAATCCGTTTACGGGAGATCCGATACCCGGAAACGTTCTTCCCGAGTCATTAATCAGTCCCATTGGAAGGAAGTTGATGGAAATATGGCCGGAGCCGAACCATTCCGGCGACGCGTTCCTGAACCTGCACCTGTTCCGCTCGGGTAAGCAGCGGCAGAAGAAATACCTGACCCGAATCGACCACCACTTCTCCGAAAAAGACGTCATTTCCGGAACTTTCGACTTTAACAACTACGACAACTTGAATCCAGGTATGAATGAATACGGAGATAAAGAATATGTCGAACACAGCCGTACCTGGTCGGGTTCATGGACGCATACCTTCACTCCCACGCTGGTCAACGATCTCAAGGGAAGTTTCTCTTCAATTCAGGCCGGAGACCAGTTCGCGCTGAATGACAAGAACTATTGCGTAGAGTGGGGTATCCACCCGATGACGAATACTCTGAAAGGCACATGCCGGATTCTGTTGTACACAATCGGGTATCAGCGTTACGACATCGGCAATGGAGGGGATTACAAGCACCATAACAACAGCTTTTATCTGAAGAATAATTTGATGTGGACGAAAGGGAATCATTCGTTCGCGATCGGGGGAGAGTTCACCCGCGACATGTTTAACTGGCAGTACAACGCCGGCAGCACTGAATATTACATCGGGCTGTTGGACGGAATGCCCGGGTACGAAAGCATCTATGGTGTCACTGGCACCGTGTTCGGCGATCTGCTCACAGCCATACCCAACCTCATTAACTACGGACTTGGCGGTACGGCTGGATCTCCAGATATGCACTTTAAGCGCAATGTCATCGGTGGCTACTTTGAAGATACGTGGAGAGTTAAGCCGTGGCTGACATTGACGCTTGGGATCCGGTACGACTACGAAGAGCCATTTGCTAATACCGACAACAAATTCATGACTCTCGATTTCGACACAGGATTGCCTCGCTATTCGAAGGGCGCCCCGCAGGACCTTTTAGAGCTAGTGCAATTCAATTACGAAACGGGCGGTCCCAACCGGCCGTATGATCCCAACAAAACGAATTTTGCGCCGCGTTTTGGTTTTGCTATCAGGCCATTCAATGACAACGGTACTGCGATTCGAGGCGGATACGGGCTGTTTTACACAACCGAGAATGCGTTCAACACCATGTACGGATCATGGGTGGCTCCATTCCAGGGCTTGGTAGGTGCCAGTGTTGGATATGCTCCGTTCTGGCAGGATAACCAGCGGCACCTGCAGACAATGGACCAACCGCCCTATGGGCTGGATTATGTCCGCGGTAAGAGTCCTGGCTTCTTCCTGCCCAATACTCCTTATTATCCAACCGGTTATGTACAGCAGTGGAATCTGACGGTTAACCGGGACCTCGGCCACAAGATGGGACTTGAGGTTGGATACGTTGGCAGCCATGGAGTAAACCTTAATGGCCAGATAAACATACAAGCTTATTCAGCGGACCTGCACAAGAAGGTTATAGCGAACAACTTCAGCAACTTTGGCCTGCGTACCAAAGGATTTAACTCACAATACGATGGCCTCCAGGCGACTTTCAAGAAGGCCACCTCGCATGGCCTCAACCTCTTGGTGAATTACACCTGGTCGCATACCTTTGCCCAATCATCCAATGACGATGCGCTGGAAAACCTTTTTACGGACGTTACAGCATCCGGCACAATTGCGAAGAAGATGTGGAGCCAAGCAGACTTCGATGTTCGTCATCGACTGACTATTTCAGGAGGTTACGAACTGCCTTTCGGCCGAGGAAAGGCTTTCGGCCCAAACTGGAATGGATTTCTAAACCAAGTGTTGGGCGGCTGGCGTTCGAATTTCATTTACACGTTCCAGAGCGGATTGCCGTACACGGTTTACACTTCGGCGCTTCGTTTTCCAGATCGTACGTGTGATGGAAACCTTCCAGCCGGTGAAAGGACAGCCGATCGCTGGTTCGACTACACTTGTTTCAGTACTCGTCCGCCGACCCCATACACAGATCCGAACACGGGAGTGACAACCCAAATCAATCTGCAGGGTGATTCCCGGCCGAATATTATTGCGGGTCCACGGCAAAACAGCCTCGATTTCGGTATCGAAAAGTACTTTACGATCCGCGAAGGCCACACACTGCAACTCCGAGCTGAGGCGTTCAATATACTGAATCACCCGAATCTACTGAGCCCGTCGGGCAATTACTTCTTCAACTCTGCTTCTGGGGCAAAAATCACAACTGCGCGAGATGGACGAGATATTCAACTAGCTTTGCGATACTCGTTCTAAGAAGCCTCTTCCCTGGGGCCTCGCTTCAGAGGCCCCATTTTTTGTCCTTAAGTAAATGGTTCAGTGATCCGCCATTCATGGCAGAGGAGGTTTGGGAGGGTTGCGCACAACTGTACTTTCTCCGCGCTCAGCGTTACTTGTCTCCTATTTACTGTATTCACTGGGCCTGCATGGCGCGGAACCGATGAAAACTTCGAACGCCGCCAAGGTGGAGTCCCCCTCCATTGTTGCCAGGTTCGCCGAAAGGGAATCGCCTCATGACAATGTAGCCAAACCTGTGATTCTAAGCGACGGCCGCTTACTTGGCCTCTCGCTTCAGACCACCGGAAATAAGCAGGAGATGTTTGGCCGATATTCGAAAGACAATGGGTATAGTTGGAGCGTTCCTCAATTCTTGTTCGCTCTCCCAGAACACGTAGGCGGCTTCGGTTACTTTTACGCATTTGCGGACCGTGACGGGGAAGTGCATGTGTTCTACCTCAATGACGGTAATACTGGGGTGATTCTCCCAAAATCTCCCGACGAAAAGGGTGTCCGCGAGGGAAACGTCCTCGACATCTGGCATGTGGTGTCACGCCATGGAGCGACGGAGTGGTCCCATGCAAAGAGCATCTGGACAGGCAGAGCGGGCGACCCACTTTCGGTCATTCAATTGAAGAGCGGCCGTATCTTGTTTCCGATTTCATACATGACTCCTCGCTCCTGGTCGAACCGAGGCGGCGGATTCAAGGAGTTCGAATACGTTGGTACCTTCAGCACCAGTGCCATCTACTCCGATGACGGCGGAAAAACGTGGATACAGTCCTCCGATGAACTGGTAGTGGCAGTTCCGGATCTATCGACTATCGGAGGTATGGAACCGGTGGTTCTGGAACTGCAGGACGGCAGGGTATGGATGTTGATCCGCACCCAACTCGGCCGATTCTACGAATCGTTCTCCCAAGATGGCGGCGAACACTGGACGCGCCCGAAACCGTCGTCGATTACTGCGTCTGAATCGCCAGCCGCGCTTGTTCGATTGCCGAACCAGGACATTCTCATGATATGGAATGAAGCGCGTCGATATGCCTATGCTTACGGCGGGCGACAGGTGCTGCATGCGGCAATTTCTTCCGATGAGGGACGAACCTGGCGTGGTCATCGAGAGATCTTTCGCGATCCGGCACGGAAGGACCCGCCACCACCTTCCGGCGACTGGGGTATTTCCTATGCGTTTCCGGTGGTCGCCAGAGATGGAGCTGTCATTTTTTCGGCATGGGTGGAGACGGGAAACGCGCGTCACATGTTCCGGCTTGATCCACGATGGCTGATCGAGACTCGTCAAGCGACAGACTTCAGCACTGGTCTCGACGACTGGACTGTCTTCGGGACGCGCGGCGTTGAATTAGTTCGAGTTGGTCAGCAATCCAAGTCTGTGCTGTCGATACGCCGAAGCGATCCTGAGTGGCCAGCCGGAGCCGTATGGAACTTTCCGATCGGCAGGGCGGGTACTCTGAAATTGAGGTTAATGCTCCGCGATGGGTTCGGAGGAAACACTCTCGGGCTGACTGACCACTATTCTGTACCGTTTGATGGGCGGGATGTTTTTCATAATGTTTTCAATTTTCCTATTCGTCCAGACGGAGTTCTGTTGGGAAAGAAGCTTACCGTCAATGTCTGGCACGACCTCGAGTTCCGTTGGGACACTGCTCGCCGCGTCTGTACAGTTCAAGTTGATGGGAAGCGCATAGGATCGGTGGATTCACAACATGTCAGCCGAGGCATCAATTACTTGCGGTTTCACGCCACGCCTGAGGAACCGGACTCTGGATTGTTAGTGCAGTCAGTTCAGGCGGATGTGTCAGAGGGGTGGCCGAGGTAGTATCACCGGCTGCAACATCAACAAGCTATGGGAAACATGATCGAATATCTAGAGTCGCTTGTCGTTTATGACAACCCGAGACCCCACGTCCACAGCCGTCATGGTTATCACCCTGGGCTGGCAGAACTACCTGATGGAGAATTGATCGGGTTGTTTCTGTTCGCTGAGGCATTCGAAGCTCCGAATGGAACGACTGTCGTCTCACGATCTCGCGATTCAGGCAAAACATGGGAGTTGCAGGGGCCGGTATACGACAAGTCTGTGATCGGATTTGAGACCACAGACACAATGAAACCTTGCGTTCTGCGTGACGGCACCCTGGTTGCGACCGGATATCGATTCCATCGGCATGATCCGGAACAAGCGATCGCCATACCGGAGACAGGAGGTTTTCAGCCCGGCGACAACATCGTCTGTTTTTCAACCGATGGAGGGCACACCTGGACAGTACCGCAGGCTATTCAGCGCAGTTACCCTGAACTACTGGAATTGTCCGGTCCCTGCATCGAGACTGCTTCTGGCGATCTGGTAGCAACTGCAGGTTTCTACAACTTACCGGATGGTTCCAATCCCACAGGCAGGTTTGGAGTAATTCTGCGAAGCCGCGACAAAGGCAAAAGCTGGGACGATGACGTCTACTTTGTGCCACCCGGCAAGATTACCCCATGGGAGACTCGGGTATGTGAGATGCAACCCGGACGCTTGGTTGCAATCGTCTGGGCCTATGATGCCGATAACCAGAGACACCTCTCCAACCGCGTAACCGTTTCGAACGACAATGGTTTTACGTGGTCTCCGCTCATTGACACCGGCCACATGGGTCAGGCTTCGAATTTGCTCTACTTCGGTGGAGATTATCTCGTCACGATTCATGCACACCGCGCCGAAGACCCGGGCATTTATATACGAATCGTGGATTTCTCGAACAATCACTGGAGGCTCGTCGATGAGACTTTGATCTGGGGCCGTGCTCTTGGCGAACAGACTAGATCTGGGCAATCGATGCGACAGATGTTCAGTTCGTTGCGGTTCGGCCAGCCATCCATCATGCGCCTGTCCAATGGAGAATTTATTGCGAGTCACTGGAGTATTGAGGATGGGCAAGGAAAGATCAGGGCGCACCGCTTGAGAATTTCCATCGACTAATTTGCAAAGGAAGTTCCTGGATGCGTTATTGCAGCTTATTACGTCACTTTTGGCTGGTGCTGATAGTAGCCAGCCTTTTGAACGCCAGTAACGTACAAGAAGTCACTGAGAAACCAAGGTTTAAGGTCGAGATCGCGCCGTGGCTGACGATACTACACAGTGCCGATAACAAAGAGATTTCATTATCAAAAGCCGCAGTATCGTCCGGCTTTCCACTAGTTGTTGGACCTAATCGTATCTTGATGCTTTTTCGAGGTCCTAAGCTTAACGAGGTGCAAGTTGCGATTTCGACCGATGGAGCGCGATCGTGGTCTCCTCGCGGTGTCATCGATAAAAATCCGGAACCCGGCATTACCGTTGGCCGCCCTGTCGCCGTGAAGTCGCGACACGGCTCGCTTTGGGTGTTCTATACGGGCTCCCTATCAGATGATGCTGAATGTCCCAAAGCTGGCTTGTGGGTGATCCAAAGCGACGACGGGGGAAAGTCGTGGGCTGAGCGGAAACGGATATGGACGGGAGACGCGGCAAATTTGCAGGGGGCGGTCGAGACCAGGTCCGGAACAATTGTTCTACCGTTCGGCTATCTTGTCTCACCCAATCGGTTCGCAAATGGAGTTATTCTTTCCCGCGATCGAGGGAAGACGTGGAAGTTAGTACCGTCAGTAGTTGATATTCCTCTCGCTGCGGACAGAGCCAGACGCGAACATGGCGTGGCTGGAGGCGCGCTGGAGGCAGCAATCGTGCAGCTGAAGGATGGCCGGCTTTGGATATTGGCGCGCACAATCACCGGCAACCTATGGCAATCCTTTTCCAAGGATGATGGCGAAACTTGGGCGCCGGCATCTCCAAGCTTATTAACGTGCGGGGGATCGGTGCATTTGACACGTCTGGCCAGTGGCAGGTTAGCGTTGGTTTGGAACCAGGCGGACTGGTCCAATGATCCATTCTGGCATTATCCATGGAATTTACGTGAAGTATCTCTCGCATTTTCCGAAGACGACGGCAAGACGTGGGATAAGCCGATGGTGTTTGCACGCGGTGAGTCAGAACTGCATTCCCTCGTTACCGAAGTTTCGCCCGGAGTTCTGCTGCTCACGCTTCCGCAGGACGGGTTGCTGTTGGAAGGCAGGGAAGGATCGATCAGGACGGCTCAAGAGTGGGCACGCTTTGATTCGCCGTTCATATTTCGCAAATATTCCTCCCGGCCGACAGCCCCACAAGTGTGGGCGCAGCTCTACCGTTATGGCCATATGAATAAAGAGGAGGCAGGGGCGGAATCACCTCGCGTGGTCTTTATTGGCGACTCCATCACGGATTATTGGAGTCTCGACAAGTTTTTCCCGGGCCGCGGGTATATCAACCGCGGTATCTCAGGGCAGACTACCCCTCAAATGATGTTACGTTTCTTTCCTGATGTAATTGCTCTGAAACCAGACGTGGTGGTTATCCTCGGAGGTACCAACGATGTTGCCCGTGACCCAGGGCCCCATGTTCCGGTTCAGATGATGGAAGACTCTGTCCGGGCGATGGTAGAGTTGGCACACAAACATCATATTCGCGTTGTGCTCTGCACCATTCCTCCGGTAAGCGACTATAACGGATTCAGTCGCACCAAAGACAGACCGGCTGCGGCTATCAAACTCTGGAACAGCTGGCTTCGAAAATATGCTGCCGAAGTACAAGCGGGATTGGCGGATTACTTTTCCGTTATGGCAGACGAAAACCAACTGCTAAGGGCCGACTACTCAATCGATGGCGTTCATCCTAATGACATCGGCTATGCTGCAATGGCGCCGGCAGTGCAATCGGCGATCGAACGGTCCACACAACATGGACCTGTCGGCAGTCGTCAGCCATGAGCCACTTTGCAAATTCGGCTGTTCAACCATAAACAGCCGCCAAAAGTAACCTCGTATTCTGCTTGTAAATTGTCTAGGCAAGTGCTAAAACTGTCGACGGTCGACAGTTATGATTGTAAACTGCCTTCGCCGGAATCAGTCATTTGTGTGCGTGCTGTTTTGGATGCTGTTCGCTGGCGAGTTTGCGGCCGCTCAGAAACTACCACCGTGGAGCGACCGACACCCTGATCGCTTGATCATGAGAATTGAACCTCATGACCTGAGGGGTCGCGCTCTTGATCGGATGCCGGCACAAATTAGGCTAAACGGACCAATTGATCCGGGGTCGATCCAGATCGTTCAATTCGATCCTAAAACGGGCAGAGTGATTAATGATGCGGTCCCGTTTCGGTTTAACTCGTCCCCGCCAACATTGTTCATGAGTCATTACTGGTCACCGAATGGCGGTAGCGGCGGCACTCTTGCCTGGTTGCACGAACAACAAGGAAAGCAGAGTTCCTACTATCTCGTATATTACGACGGCAGCGATGTACGCTCGGGAGTGCCACCCCGCTCATGGCTGGGTGACGGCGACATACCATACGTGCCGAGAGCTGCCTTTCCGCAAGTTTTGATGATTCGTCCAGCGGCATTCGACTGGGACGGCGATGGCCGTTCGGATGTGATTGTCGGCGATCAGCTTGGGTATGTCGCGCTGTACCGCAACACCGGTTCAAAAAGTTCGCCTGCATTTGGCATGGGCGAACCGATTATTGCCAATGAAAAGGCGGTCAAAGTGCAATGGTGCGCGGCACCTGCAGTCGTCGATTGGAATGGCGACGGACTGCCGGACCTTTTGGTGGCACAAGAGCCGCAGGGCGTGATCCGCTATTACCAAAATGTGGGAACCAGGAAATCGCCAATCCTCGCTGATCGAGGACTGGTCCAGGCCGACGGTGAGGTGCTGAAGCCTCCTTATCTGCCTGTGCCCGAAATGCCTCCAGGCATCTTTGGTGACACGTATGGAAGTATTCCAACCGCTGTCGATTGGGACGGGGACGGAAAACTGGATCTACTTCTGGGGAGCTACATCACAGGGCAGTTTTATCTTTATGCCCAAGCCGGAAAGAATCCCGACGGAACACCCGTATTGCGCTATTCCGGACCGTTATCTGGGGAGGCTGGGCCACTGGACGTGACATGGAACTCCACGCCTTCCGTGGCCGACTTGAATGGTGATGGCAAACTCGACCTTGTAAGTGGAAGCTTCGGTATGTCATCCACAGGGTCCGATCGTCCAGAGGATTCTCGAATCCACTATTTCGTGCGAAACGGTACGTCGATGCACGAGCTTCCCTTTCCATTTGAAGGAGATGAGTCGAGTATTCTGCAGAAACTAGCAGAGAACGGAGGCGCTCCCTTTTCGACTGCGCTTGCCGATTTGAATGCCGATGGATTGACCGACCTGTTGATCGGAACGAACGGCGGCACCGTTGTCTACTTTCCCAATGTTGGCGATGCGAAGAATCCACAATTCCGTTTTAGTGGAACATTGGAAGGTTCCTGGGTCCCCAATCGCTGGAACTTCGATTCGATCGTTGACTTCCATGAAAATGGACAGCGCGCTCTTCTCGAAGGTTTATACGGAACCAAGGTCACTCTACGAACTAACTGGCCTGACAAAACGGAGAGTATCGAGCTAAAGACGGTGTCAGGAAAATCCATCGGTCGCCCGGCATCGCACGGCGACAATTTCGGTAATGCACAGATGTACGACTTCGACCGCGATGGGAAGCGTGACCTGATTTTCGGCACAGTTGACGGACGCGTGTTGCTTTATCGAAACGTGGGGACGCGTCACGAGCCTGCTTTTGCTGATGTTGAAATGATGCACCTTTCCAGTGGCGCCCCGCTCGTCGCAGGTTTTCCTGACGACACTAACATCACCGATTTCACTGTTCTGCAAGGGAATCGCGCCATTCCGGCCGCTGCCGATTTCGACGGTGATCAAAAAACCGACCTCATCGTCGGCAATGCAATTGGGCAGGTTCTATTCTTCAAAAACGTCGGCGACAATGCGAAACCGGCATTTGCCGCTCCTGTTCAACTGCTTGAGCGAGAAGGACGAGTATTTCTCGTCGCTACAGACTGGAATCGAGACGGTATACCGGACTTGGTCGTGACTTCTGGTGGCAAGCGGGGCAAGCAGATATCGATACTTTTACACGGGCGGGATCCCGGATCGGCTTCATTTCTCCCGGTAAAGGATATTCCGGCGCAAACGGAAATTCCATATCCCGTCCCGGCGGTGATCGACTGGGACCAGGATGGCGATCAAGATCTGCTCGTGGCCTCCTCTTATGGATTTGTTTATCGATTCGATGGAAGTTTCATTGAGCACGGATACGCGAAAGCCGACCTCATCAAACATGAGAGCAGGCGAAAAGAAGCGAAAGGCGTTAGATGACTCAAGCGCGAATACCGCAAGCGCCCGAATTATACAGCCTCGGTGACCGGGTCGCGTTGGTGACAGGTGGCTCCGGAATATATGGAGCGCACATTGTTAGTGCACTCGCTGAATCCGGCGCACATGTTGTCGTCGCATCTCGCAATCGCGAGAAATGCCAGAAATTTGCGGCAAAGCTGTGCGCCTCGGGATTGCAGGTCGAGGCTACCGAACTCGATCTTACCTCGGAGGCCTCTATTCAGAAAGTCCGCGACGAAATCGTCATCAAGTTCGGCCGAATCGACGTGCTGGTGAACAACGCCGTGGCGCGAGCCGGCGGAGACCTCCATAACACTACGGCTGCCGAATGGGAGGAGACCATGAGAGTGAACTCCACTGGACTTTTTCAGGCGTGCAAGGTCTTTTCCGGGCCGATGCAAGAGAGACGCAGCGGTTCAATCCTTAACATTGCATCCATTTATGGAATGGTCGGTCCGGATTTCTCGATCTACGAAGGCACATCCCTGACCAGTCCCGTCGCCTATTCCTTCGCTAAGGGAGGGATGATCAACTTGACGCGATATCTCGCCAGTTACCTGGCTCCTTTTAATGTCCGCGTCAATTGCCTCTCCCCTGGCGGCATGCAGACCGAAGATACACCGATAGAGTTCGTACCTCAGTACAGTCGCCGGACGCCTATGAGCAGGATGGCGGAACCGGCCGACATCAAAGGTCCCGTCGTGTTCTTCGCATCAGAGGCATCTCGTTACATCACGGGTCAGAATCTTGCTGTAGACGGCGGTTGGACCGCCATCTGATACACGGAGGCATTAAAGATGCGGATGAAAGCTTTTTGGCGCTATGCCGCCATCAGTTTGTTCGTTCTGCAAATGTCTGTTGGTCTTCGAGCGGAGCAACCGATGTTTGAGCTTGGAGTCGTTGCACCGTCGCGAGCTCCTGACTTCGTTACCAATGCGTATTCTGTGATTGCTCGTCTCACGAACGGGAGGCTGGTCATCGTCTATTCCGTGGTCGGATCGCAGAAGCCGTCAAAGATGAAGATTGTCAGTAGCGTTTCGGATGACGGAGGCAAGACATGGTCGGCCCCGAAGATCGTGTTCGATCATCCTGGCGCCCTGGACGCCGATCCGAGTCTGCTCGTCGACCGGGATCGTGTATTGGTCTTTTCTACGACGGTTCCGGAGCCCACCAAAATTGATCGCAGTCTGATCTACATGCGTGAAAGCAAGGACGGCGTGAATTGGGGCGAGGAAGTCCTGCTGAAGACGCCACGTCGATACATAGCCGGGAAGATTCACCAGGGACATCGTTTATCCGATGGGACACTGATCATGAGCTACGCCTGGGACACCTGGGCAGATCAAGGTATGCCTCCCGCCACCGAGGGCGAGATGAATCTGAAGGCAGGAGTATTGCGGTCTACCGACGGAGGTAAGACCTGGGTGCCTGGAGCCGATCTCTACGCCGATGTGCCCAAAACCTCGCCACATTCCACTGCGGGACTAGACGAGGCAGCGATCGTGGTTCTCGCCGACGGCAGAGTCATGACGCTGATGCGTGCTCCAGGAACCAAACTCTATCAATCATGGAGTAACGATGGGGGCCTGACATGGGAAACGCCACGCCCGAGCACTTTGACTGCGCATAACTCGCCTCCCGCTTTGTGGAAACTCGACAACTCCTCCGATGTCGTTGTGGTTTGGAATAACTCTCCGACCGGACGAACTCCACTCTGCGTGGCATTGTCCAGCAATGGAGGAAAGTCATGGTCGGAGCCGAAGGTAATCGTCGATACGAAGGGGCCGCAGGTGTCCTATCCCTCCGTGGCGCAGGCCAAAGACGGAACCATCATCGCCGTTTGGCAACAGCAGTTACCAGAAGGGGGTAGAGAGATTCGCATGGCCCGTTTCAATCGTGCTTGGCTGCAGGGGAAATAAGGAAATGAGACAAACCATCCGAACCGACAAAGCTCCTCGGCCGGCTGCTTCATATGAGCAGGGGGTGCGTGCCGGCGATCTGGTGTTCGTTTCTGGGCAGGTAGCAAACGACCTAACCGGCAAGATCATCGACGGATCAATAGAAGAGCAGGTAACGCTCGCACTGACAAACATCGAAAACATCGTAAAAGCCGCGGGAGGAGACCGAAACGACATCGTTCGGTGCGGCGTGTACTTATCTGACCTGGCCGATTTCGCCGCCATGAACAAAGCCTATACGGAGTTCTTCGGCGAGGCTGTGCCGGCGCGCACGACGGTCCAGGCTGGACTCGGAGAACTTCGTGTCGAGATCGATGCCTTCGCACACGTTCCAGCAGAAACACAAAAAGAACGCCGGAGGAAGTAATGCGGAACGGGTTCCGCTTCGCCTTATCGATAGTTCGATCACCAGCACTGAGATCGCTGGCGGTGCAATGCTTTGCCTGGATGATCCTGTGGAGCGGAACTGGCTGGGCGAGCGGATCGGAAGTTCGAAAAGAGCCAGAATGGGTCGGCAAAGGGAAGTACCGCATCCTCGTCCGTGTCGATCCAATCGATTTGGGGTCCCGGAAATCGGATGAGATGCCTACGCGCATTCACATCAGTTCCGAGACAATTCTAGCCAGCGCAGGGCACGCCGGCAGGCTCGACGTTCGCTCGATCGAAGTGGGGCGGTACGATCCTGTTATGGGCCGTCCACTCCCGTACGGCAAATGGGTATATGCACATGCCGATTGGGAAGTTCCTTTTCGCTGGTACGACGACTCGATTCCGGAGGATTTCCCCGAAGCTGACAACATCAACCCGGCTACCGGCGAACTAAAGTTCACACCGCAGCGCGGCTGGGGATACTTCTATGAAACACTCGGCGAGTGGAAGAGTGGCAATCTCGCCTGGATTCACACTCAACAGAGAAATAGTCCCTCTTACTATGCAATTTATTTTGATCTGCTTCCGCCGGGGACTGAACCGAATGCAACGCCCCGAACTGGATACCTCGGCGATGGCATGGAGCGGATTGCCGAGATCGGGGAAAGCACCCACGGACTAATCCTGAGCCGGGTTGAAGTCGCTGATTGGAATGGCGATGGCCTTCCGGATATCCTGGTCGGCGCGCAACGTGGCGGCATTGTGTGGTATCCGAATCGCGGCACCGCGCAGGATCCGAAATTCCCCTATTCCCAGCTTCTCTTTACCGTCGATGGTAAACCGCTGGATGCGGGATTCAGTGCAACTCCGCTGGTCGTGGATTGGGACGGAGATGAAATAGAAGACCTTGTCTGCGGAGCCGAATGGAACCGCCTGATCTGGTACAAAAACGTCGGCACCAACAAGGACCGCCGTCTCGTTTACAAGGGTCTCATCTATGCCGATGATGGTAAGCCCTTCGAACTGCCACACAAGCCCGTACCGGAAGGCGAGGGCATCTATTTGCGTGATTATCACCCGGTAGTTGCATCAGCCGACCTCACCGGGGATGGCAAGCCGGACATCATCGCGGGTGGATATGTTACCGGTCGTATTTACCTGTTCGAAAACCGGGGACGTGACAGAAACGGACTGCCCATACTGCACTTCGTGGGTCCGCTCGCAGCCGAAGGAATTCCTATCGATGTGGGTTGGTCGGCAGCTCCAACGGTTGCTGACCTCAACGGGGACGGACTCCTGGATATCGTCTCCGGCGATATGCCTATGACCGAAGGCGGAGGCGATTCGGGGAGCAGCGAGGACTTTCTCTACTACTTTGAGAACGTGGGCACCCGTAGCTCGCCGGCGTTCAAGAAGCGCAGATTCCCGGTGCAGGGAACCTTTCCCGTAGGTGCGATCGCGGCGCCTCGCACCGCGGACCTTAACGGTGATGGCCTTTTGGATTTGGTTGTAGTCGCCAACACCAATCTGTCTATTTACTTCAATGTTGGCAGCAACAAGTCGCCCCTTTGGAAATATGAGCCTCCACTACCCGGAGCCTGGAAAACGGCACCCTTGCTCGCGTGGAGCTCCCAGGCGATTGATTGGAATCAAGACGGACATTTTGATCTGGTCGATGGTTTTTCGGTTCGCCTTAACGAAGGTAAAGGGAATCCGCAATTGTTTGGCGAGCCGAAGAGCATTCTCGGAAAGGGAGAAGAGATCTTCCACAAATCGCCGTATGGAGATCAGTGGACGTTTACGCACGTTGCTGATGTCGATGCCGATGGCAAGCAGGACGTCCTCTACGGGGTTCATGAAGGAAACGTATTCCTGCATAGAAATCTTAGCGACGCTAAGGGCACTCGCTTCGATGTGAAAGGCGTCTTGTTGAAAACCGAAAACGGTGAGCCCATTCAGGTGGGTCCCGAGCCCGGACGTAAGTGGGATTTTGATGTTCTGCAGGGAGCCCGCACCACTTTGGCTGCTGCGGACTTCGACCGCGACGGAAAGTTGGACCTGGTCGTCGGCGACACGTACGGAAAGGTCCGATATTTCCGAAACAAAACTGGCGGGCCTGAACCTCGATTTGAAGATGCTCTGCTCATTGCCGACGCCGGCAGTCGATTAGTGCCGAGCGTCGTTGATTGGAATCTAGATGGCTGGCCTGACGTCATCATTGGGACGGGCCAAGCATCGGTTGTTTTAAACAGTGGGTCCCCCGGCGGGAACCGCTTCCTGGCAGCTAAATCGTTGGACCTTTCGTACCTTCCCTTCCAGGTCTCGATCCTGCCGGTGGACTGGAACGAAGACGGAGATATTGATCTCGTCGCACGCGCTTCGTACGGCTATACCTGCTGGTTTGACCGGACGTTCCTGCTCAAAGGATACGCGGCAGCGACGGTCCAAAAAGTAGAAGCACGCTAGCCCTCGGGCTTTGAGAACAAGCGGCCAACGATTAGGAACTACAAAAGAGGAAAACAGCAGACCATAACTATGAATAGTGCTGACCAACTCAATCTCAAAATGCAAGGCCCTTCCAAAAACCGTGCTTTTCTGATTGTCGTCTGTATCCTTGCATTTTTTACGCTCACTGCGCCTGCAGCTTCGCGTAACCACCCAAGCTCTCTCAATCCTCCCCGCGTTGTGTCCCAGTTCTCTGCAGCTCCTAACGCGCATTACCCGTTTCGCGAAAACATGCACAGGGCCTTGCTGCTGCCCGATGGCCGCCTAATCGCCCTCTCGATTGCACGGGAGAATGGTCAGCAGACGATGCAGGCCCGCTACTCTTTCGACAACGGAGAACACTGGTCAGAGCCAGAAAATCTCTTTTTATGGCCAAAGGAGGCAGGGGGCTTTGGGTTGTTCGAAGCTCTCGTGGACAAAGATGGTGAGATTCACATCTGGTCATTGTGCGACGGCAATTCCGGCATTCTCTATCGCAATCCGAAAGGCAAAGCTGTCCGGCCTGGGATGGTTCTCGACATCTGGCACGTGCGTTCAAACAACCGGCGAAATGCTTGGACGCAACCTAAAGCAATTTGGACTGGCCATGGGAGCGATCTGCTTTCGGCCATCCAATTGCACAACGGGCGTTTAGTTCTTCCGTATTCTTTCAATAACGGTGAACGCTGGGAAAGCCCAACATCTGGGTTTCACGCTTTTTCTTACTCTGGCCCTTATCGCGTCTCGGTCTTGTATTCCGATGACAACGGCGATAGCTGGCACCAATCCCCCGACGTTTTGAGCGTCCAAACACCGGACCTGAGTACATACGGGGCTGACGAACCCGTCGTAATACAACTCAAGAATGGTAGGGTTTGGATGTTGATTCGAACCCAGCGTGGTCGTTTCTACGAATCGTTCTCAGACGACGGTTCGCGCTGGAGTACCGCCGAACCAACGCAACTTTATTCTTCCGATTCTCCCGCTGGCTTGCTGCGCCTTAAGGACGGATCGATACTGCTAATTTCGAATGCTTGCCTGCGATATCCGTATGCCTATGGTGCCCGAAACGTGCTGCACGGAGCTATCTCCAGCGACGAAGGCGAAACATGGCGAGGCTTTCGGGAACTCGTGAGAGACCCTGCGAGAGATGATCCTCCCGATCGCAAAGGCGATTACGGCATCTCTTACTCGTTCCCGACCCTAACCAAGGATGGCAAGGTGCTGTTTTCCAATTGGGTTGAGAGCGGGAGAAGTCGCACGTTCCGGCTCTTCGATCCTTCCTGGTTGCTGGAAACGAAGCAATCGACCGATTTCTCTAACGGAATCGACGAATGGTCGGTTTTCGGCAGCAAAGGTGTGAGCCTGGCACCGGATCCGAGCAAGAGCTCGTCAAAGGCCCTGGCCATTCGGAAGCTAGATGCGCAGTGGCCTGCGGCCGCAGTATGGAATTTCCCAGTTGGCGCAAAAGGTCGACTGCACTTGGAAATAATGCTTCGCGATGGCTTTGGTGGAGCACTTATCGGCCTTACTGATCACTTTTCTGTTCCATGGGATCTCGAAGACAGAATCTATAACGCGATCAGCCTTCCTATTAATTCAGACGGAAACATTCTTTCAGACGCAAAGCTGGCCGCTGGCCGATGGCATTCGCTGCTACTCGAATGGGATGCTGGCAAGGGACATTGTCGTATTTCTGTGGACGGCAAGCCGGCAGGCGTGCTCGGGATGAATCGACGGGTACGAGGCATCAATTATTTACGGATTCGATCCGTTGCAAATCGCCCGGATTCAGGATTGTTGATACGTTCCGTAAGTGCTGACGTAACGGATTCGTGGAGCGTGAATTCCGCCGCGGCGGTTCTAAGCGGTCAATCTAATCACGCGACGAGGGTTGAAAAATGAGTTTATCTGACCTGAAGCATAGATTTGACCTGGACGGTTATGTCGTTGTTCGAAACTTCTTGAATGGAGAGAAGCTTGGAAAGTTAAGAAATGAGCTGGATCGATATATCACAACAATCGTGCCAGCTCTTCCTCGCACAGACGTCTTTTACGAGAACCGTATGACTGAATCCACTCTAAAACAAATGGCGAAGATCAAGGAGCACGACAGCTGGTTCTCTGAGTTGATTAGCTGTGAACCGTGGATAGGGCTAGCCAAAACGCTTCTCGACGACGAGGTCGTGCCGCGAGAATTAGAGTGGTTCAATAAGCCACCGAGAATCGGTAAGCCTACGCCGCCCCATCAGGATGGATTCTATTTCATGCTTGAGCCAAATGAGGCCGTAACAATGTGGTTGGCTCTCGATCCAGCAGACGAATCTAACGGATGCGTTCGCTATATCCCCGGTTCGCATAAGCTCAATATTCGACCACACCAAAAAACCCAAGTGTTGGGATTCTCTCAAGGTATCTCCGACTACGGCCCCGCTGATTTCGAGAAGGAAGTGCCGATGATAGTTGAGCCCGGGGATTTGCTTGTACACCACGCGCTGACAATCCACCGCGCTGATGGAAACGAAAGCGAGAGAGATAGGCGCTCCTTGGGCATGATTTACTTTGCAAAACGAGCTCGACAGGATTCGAGCACCCTTTCTGCATACCAGGAAAACCTGTATGCCGAACTTGAAAAGAACGAGAAAATCTGATGACATCTGGCCGGCGCACTTATTTTGGTAGTGCGTGCAGGCGCACCTGAGGCTCCCTCCACCTCAAACCGACAGCCATTCCATTCAATTCCGTCGCCTCGTATCTTTCCCGCCCCTCCTTCCTCCCGTCGGTCACACCCTATCCGATCAGCGTTCTCCGCGTCTCGCTTGCACCCATGTATCGAACGGCTCGCGGACAGAAGCCCTGTTGCTAGCGGCAGGGCTTCGATTTTGCTGAGCGCATTGAGGTTACCTTCCTTTGGACGGAGGTGGCGGTGCTGGCTACTCGACCCGCGCCAGCCGCCGATTCCGCGCCGGTTCCAGTCAGAAAACGACTAAGACGTTCGCGATCAACATCGCGAGAAGCTGACAAACACTAGAACTCAGAGTCACGCTGACTATTTCTTCCCCACCACTTTCTTGAGTTCCACTCCGGGGCTGAACCTTACAGCTCGTCTGGAGGCGACCTTTATCAATGCCCCGGTTTGTGGGTTATGGGCGTTCCGTGCTTTACGCTGGTAGGTGGAGAAGGTGCCGAAACCGTAAAGGGTTACGTCATCTCCGTGCTTCAGGGCAGCGGTGATCGCGGTGATCATTGTTTCGATCATCTTAAGTGCACTGGCCTTACTAGTCTCGTTTTCCAGAGCGATTCGGTTGGTAAGGTCTGTTTTGTTCATCTACCCTCGCGTGTTACGCCCCTCGCGGAGACAGAAGGAACTCGCTGCCGCAGGACGCGCTTTCGTGGAATGCCGCAGCCTGTCACCATTTTGGGGGTTGACTCAGTGATGTGGCTCACATTTATGGAACAAACTTCGTGCGTGAAACCGGGTGAAGCAGCATCAGGCACCGGAATAAAATGCTTTCATGATCACCGAAAGGGTTGGCGACGGTAGCTGGGCGGATATACCCGGCACTCATTTGCGCGTCTACGCGGAACTGGAGCCAACTGGATGGGCCTTCTCCGTCTTCGATCTCAACCGAAAGGTCTGGGTGGTGCAGGGGCAGAGTGCTGATGACGAGGCAGACGCGCGGAACACAGCCGAGCGATGGGTTTTTCAAGCTGGGCTCTTGATGCCGGGGACCTCGCTTCAGTGGCAGCGGCAATAGGCAATAGCGTAGCGGCAAGGAGTTCGAAGGTTATGTTAAACCTCATGACGCAGCTCGAGTGGCTCTGTTTTCTAGGTGCCATCGCCGGAACAGCGTTAATGATGTACTGCATCAAACTCCGCTTTGACCGCAAAGACAGGACACGATCACATTCTGGCAAGCAAACGTGCGTCGGGAAATCAGATACTCTGTGAGTCCGTGACTTAACAGGTGCTCTCTACTAACACCTGCGTGACGTAAATCACAGCTTTACCTTCTACGGTTCGGCAGTATACGGCTCAAATCCACGCTGAGGAGATCAGGTATGGCAAGGAATCTGAAACTCAGTAAAGCGGTGGCAAATCTCCGTACCAAACTCGAACTATCCCAAGGCAAGTTTGGCGAAAAACTCGGTGTGAGTGCGATGGCGATCTCAAGGTGGGAGGCAGCAACGAATCAACCACCTGCTGACTGCACCGTGGCCATGGCAAAGATGGCTCCCAATTTTGAGCAGTTTTGGTTCTTTCTGGGACAGATTGGTCTGACCAAGAAAGATATTGCACGCCGGTCTTAAAACGTTCGACGCGGTTGCGAACTGAGGATTCGCGTTGTCAGCGTTTCCGCTTTTGGCGCCGAACAGCGGAGATCGAGTCTTTGAGTGCTGCGGAGATGTCAACGTCGGTTCTCGCGACATGAGCGGGACCGGGCATGTGCGCCTCTTGACCTAGCCAGCGACTGATCTCTCGAGCGTCGGCGACCATGAATCGCCCTGCCGCTTCACTGGCATACCACTTCTTGCCCAACGTTGGGCGGTAGCTGTGCCGATTCCTAGATAGTCACCGATCGCCTTCCAGCCCGTGAGGACTTCAGGCGGATGGTTTTGTGCGTTCTTCTTCGCCTTCGGCATGGCCTGCGATCTAACGCCTAGCGTGACGGGACGCCGCTCCGAAATAGCGATCAGGATACCGCTCCCGCATGGGTGGAAATGGGCCACTTGTCCAAAGCGGAACTCTACCGAGTGCCCATTAAATCATTGGGGATGCTACCCGGCTCGCGCTTAGTTAAGGCTTCAGTCAACCAGGTGAGCGCGGAAAAACTCCACCACCTTGACGTTGAACTCCGCGTGGAATGCAGCCCGATCGAAACCGGATGCTGACGAACAGATTTCCGGCTTGGCGGCGGCGAGGCGTTTATCACATGGCGGCAAAAAATCGTAATGGCCCGCTGCTGGTACCACGTGATACTCCGGTGGAACAGACAATGCTGCCCGTACGGCCTCTTCGTAATAAGGAGTGGGCTGGTGACGGTCATTTTTCGCACGCCAGATCTGGATGGGTATGCGGGCGTTCTTCAGTCCCTGTTTGTCGAAGGTGAATCCGAACGCCGGAGCAGCGGCGACAATCGCCTTGATCCGCACGTCGGAAATCCAAGCGTCTCTTGGCTCGCGAATTGGGAGATTGCGCGGATCGATACCCGCTCGGCGCATGGCGGTGCACAAATCGTGATCGCGGTGAGCCTGGCAGTAAGCTCCAATCCGTGTTAAGTCCGGGATGCCGCCAGCTGCCACCAAGACTGTGAAACCCCCGTTCGAAAATCCGAATGCCCCGACTTTCTTGTGGTCAAGGATACGGCGTTCTGACCATTTCCCAAGCATATATGAGATGAGCGTGTGGAGCTGTTTCGGCCTGCGCCATAGCTGCAGGACCTTGCTCTCACCATCGTATGAATCGCCGGAATGATTTATTGCCGCGACCACGAAGCCCGCCTGAGCGAGAGCGATCGCGGTGTCGTGATGACCTTCGTATGAGCCGCCGCCACCATGCGATAGCACAATTAAAGGTAAATGGTCGCCTTGCACCGGCGCATTCGAGACGACACCAGGCCTGTTCCCCTGTGCCGCACTCCGCCCCGAAGTCGGATACCAGATACCACCCTGCAGTGGTGTCTCCGAGCCGTTATCGATGAGGATTTTTTCGAAGCCGACCATGCGGACATCAACCGCTTGAGCAATGGCCGTCGCGGCACCAAAACACAACAGAAAGGCTGTCATGGTAATGACTGTTCGCATTTGTTCCCCTAACCATCGATCGCACATGATATCGAACAAATCTGTTCCCCAGTTGGTGAGAATATCTCATCTCGCCAGTGTCTGGTCCTTTCCCAACAACAAACAAGTTAGGGCGATCCACTCAGCGCCTCTTCGGCGCTTGGTCTACCGCAGACCTATTGAAAGCACCAGTTCGTAGGAAGTCTTCCGGAAGACCGCGGGTTTTGTAAGGCTCTGGCGAATACTGTGTCCGAAGCGACCTAGTGTCCGCCGTGAAATGCCGACTCGATTTTGGCCAAGTAGCTAGTGGGTGCAATCGCTGCTACGACTGTAAGCGGCGGCCTCTGGCAGCTCTTCTCATGCTTTAGCGCCATATGTTGGCATAGCGTCGATAACAGGCGCTTGCGCTCACTGTCTCACCGTCAGATTACCTTGTGTACGGGATTTCCGAACAGCAATCACGAGTCTGGAAGGCTTGAAGCGCCTATAATTTAAGCCTTCACACATGCTTAAACAGTTTCTTCGACTCTACGCCGCTCACGAAGATACGAAGAGATGCTTACTTCCAACTGCGCTGCGAGGCTGTCGTCCAGCCACTTCAGGTCAGGGATGACAGTGCTTATTTCAAGTTCCAGAAGATGCGACTGAAGGCAATCGTGGATCGCTCGCATGAGCATGCGAGCATCACGCACCAAGAGTTCTATCTTGAAGCCTTGTTCAAATCTCATTCTTCCATGAGATTCGGCAGCACGCATCGTCTTGGCAGGCGTCACCTCGGGATGTTTGGACTCTAGCGTCTCTGCTAGTTCCTGAACCATTAGCCGCAGGTGGTCTGCCCTGTCCTCTTCATTTAGCGGGAGTCGGGATAACTTGTCATCCATTCTCATGTACTCCAGAGTGACCTTAACAATCGCACTTGATTGTTCCCGCAGCAAAGTCGATACTCGCTTGTTGCCCGAACCTCTTGATTGACTGGGTTCGGTTATGCGCTTTGCGAGGGCCTCTACCAACTCAGTTGGATTGGCTGGCTTTACAAAGAAATCATCTACCTGTGCTCGGATCGCTGTCAGTGCACTCTCGAAGGCCGGATACCCCGTCAGGATGAAGTTGCGACATTTGGGCTGCGAACGGCGCATCGCACTCACAACCGTGAATCCGTCTCCCGGCTCACCGATGTTCAAGTCGCTCAGTAACACGTCGAATTCCATTGTGGTGATAAAGCCTAGAGCCTCAGATACGCTCGCCGCGACTGTGGTGTGGTAACCAGACATCTCCAAGACGTGCGGCATGGTCGCTCGTAGTCCGGGGTCGTCATCTACAAACAGGAGAGTCGGCATATTTGATTGGATGAAGATGGATCCCGCAAAAATGTGCGCTACCTTCCGCCAGCAGCTCGAAAGCGGTGGGAAAACGATCCGAACAAAGCATCCACGGGCGCGGTAAAAGCATCGGCCAAAGGGATGACCACAGTTCTAGACGAGGTGAGTCACTGTTCTAATCTGAATCCGCCTCCGTGGTGGCGCTCATGTGCTTCGAAATTTCGTCGAGCACCTCGCAGACACTTCAAGCCCTCCTTCTTTCCTCCCTAGCACGTCAGGATACCGATCGGATCAATGCCACGGCCCGAATTTAAGGTCGAGACCGTGGTGAGTGACGAGGAAATGCGATTGACGTCGCCAAACGCCTCACTTCCTACCACGTGTAGTGAACGCTGTAGGTCACTATCTGCTCAGCGTTGGGTTGCACCGTGACCTGAAATTCCATCTGTTGTGCATCGGTCTTGCGATGGGTATGGGACTCCTGCGCGATGCGCCAGTTGAGTCCGCGATAGAGGCGTTCGACAACCGTGAACGTGACCGGTTCTTTCTTGCGGTTGCGAAGTCGAATCTCGAACGATTCATCGATGAAATCCTTGTTGGTATCGATAATGTAATTAGTACGCTTGCGCTCGCCGACGAGGTCGAAGGCGTTACCGGTATAAACGCGGATCAGTTCATCTTTCGGGGTGTGGTCGATCAGGCTCTCGCCGGTAAATTGCAGGCTGCCATCGATGTCGCGACGGTAGAAGCGGAGCTTTCCCTTCGGCAGTGGGATACCTAACCCATTCTTCCCGGAGTTTGTGAACTGTGTCATTACCCACACTTTTTTGTTGCATTGTGTTCCAAGTTCGCGGTTGCCGCGGATACTTTCGCCCGACCAATAACGGTACTGATTCCAGTCGAGGTTAGCGCCGTCGTATACATAAAGCTTCCTCGCGACCACGCCGGTGCCTCGGACGAACTCAACCTGCTTTGTTTCCTGGTCGTGAAGGGTAGTGGGATGCGCCAGAGTGTAAAGGTGATATTCGTCAAACGCGCGTTCCGTCACCACCGGCGACATGGCTTCCTCAGCTCTTGCCTTGGCGGCAGCGGCCTGAAAATTACGGTAGTCGTTCGTTTCGATCTTATTTACGTCTCCTGCAAGGAGCCGGATGTTAGCGTTTTCGAAGACATGGCCCGTCCGGTTATTGATCGTAATCCAGCCCACCAGATCGAGAATGTCGCCCTTTGCAGGCGCAACGAGGTTGTAGTCGGCTTCCCAGCCCATGCCGCCGGTAACATAGGAAAGTTCGGCGTCAAACTGTCCGGGTTTGTCGGTGCGGACCTGCCAGGCGAGAGCCGGTTTAAGGATCGTGTCCCCGGTCAGAGCAGGGAACAGCGGTAGGCCAGGCAATCCAAAGCGAAGCTGTCCATTAACCTCGATGAGTGGTTGCTGGTAACTGGCTTGCTGGTATTGCCCATACCGCGGGATGTATCCGCTACGAATGATCTTTCCCTTAACGATCTTCGTCGTGTCCACCTGGAAATCGATGGTCTGTCCCTCATAGAGAGACAGCAGAGCCTCCTGGGTTATCGGATCCGCTCGATAGTTCTGCTCCAGGACTTGTAGCGACCGCTGCATCGTCGGATCGCGAAGGACGACTGAGTCAGGCTCGACCAGTGCTGTGATTTCGGTGAAACGAACGTCGTTGATTCCGGGGGAAAGGTTCAGGGAGACCGTCTCGCGTACCAACCCGAAATTCTGGTTGTAGATCGTCAGTGAGGTGTTTTGCGCCGCGAGAGTGCAGCCGGTGAGTAAAGCTACTGCCCATAGAGCTAATTTCATGTTCTTCCTCGTCTTACAGGAGGAGAACGGGGCAGAGTTGCCGGCTTGCAGTTACCTTGGTGTAACCGGCATCGGATCCTGGGATTTGGTCGTGTGAGTCAGCCTTGTGTTTCGTCCTTTTAGATTGGCGGCGAGTCTTTCAGCTCTTGTGCTCGCTTTTGTTAATCTGCCTACCGCGTCGTACAGGTCCGAGATACCATTTAATTCCACCGAGCTCCTCAAGTACCTGTCACCGGGATGGAACCTGGCTTCGGTACGGGGTCGGATTCTCTTTTGTATAACGAAGAAGCGCTCCAAGTATTGATTGCTGGAGTCAAACAGGCAAAGCAGTAACACACGGTTCTTCTTCTTATCTGAACTGGCTGGTGTTACTCTCCAGCGCGGCTCTCCGGACTTAGTGGTGAAATACACGCACGTGACGACGCCGACGGTGCCTCTTCGTTTCAGACGGAGATAGCTTTTCTGAAAACGCTTGCCTGCGACGATCGCAACTCTGTTCGGGTCCGCCCGGACGATTGCTTCCATGATCTCGCTTCGGATCATCAGATTCTTCCGTCGTCTTTCGCTCCGCGCAATCTGGGTGGTGTGATCAATTCCCAGACGCTCACACAACTTCCCAATCGAACCGAACCTCTCGATAAAAGTATGCAAGTGCGCTGCGCCGGGAACGGTGTTGATGCCCGAAAGGGGAGCATTTAAACCATGATGCTCGAGGTAGGCTCGCATTTGACCCAACAACTCCTCGTCGCTCCGGTAGAAGGTTCGATTCCGCAAAGCCGCTTGGGCCTTGTCGAAGAGTTCTTGGCTTACGATCGCAGCATGAGTGTTTGGGACGATAATCCATTCATCGGGAGGTAGGCGTTTGACACCCTCTCCCAGTCGCTGGGTCCTTTTTCCAAAGACCGTCGATCCCATGTACTTGGGTTGAGTCAGAATTCGACTGACGGCCTGAAAGTACCATTTGCGGCCATTCAGAAACGGCACGCCACGGTTATTCAAGTGCCTGGCGATCGCTGTCGGCAACATTTCGTCCTCGGCCGCTAGTCGGTAAATCTCTCTCACAACTTCTACCTCTTCGGCCGGACCATGGACCAGGATTACGTGGTCGCTTTGAATCGCCTTCCGTTCGCCATAGTTGAGCAAATACTTCGGAATTCTGTCCCTGCTGACCAGCATTCTGCGAAACCCATAGCCAGGCGCACATCCGATTTTGAAGCCCAGATTCACTACTCTTTTTTGCCCTTCGTAAACCTTCACCGATAGCTCGCGACTGTATTCACCTGCCATCACTCTTTTCAGACTCTTCATGATCAGGCTCGGCATGGAATTGTCATTTGCAAACGTTTCGGCACAGTAGTTGACTGGCACTCCTGACGACTTACAAATGAACTCGTAGTGGGCCGCTTCGTCGGTGTCCTGGAACCTTCCCCATCGGCTTACGTCATAGACCAAAATAGCCTTGTAACCAGCGTCAGGGCTGACGACATCGCGGAGTAGCTGCTGTAGGCCCGCCCTTTCTCTCAGCACTAACCCAGAGCGCGCCTCGTCGAGATAGGTCCTAACGATTTCAAAACCGTGCGCTTCGGCATAGCGAGCGATGGTGGCTGCTTGGTTTATGAGGGAATACTGTTGTTGTTCGGTCGACATGCGGAGATACTGTGCGGCGGGAACAGACATTACCGATCTCCTGATGTGGAATGCCAAATGCTATCGGTACCGAAATGGGAAAGTCGGAATGCGAAACCGAGGAGCGGCCTTGCCGATTACATTATGTCCGCAAATGTTGAACCGGTCACAATAGAAGCGTGAAATCGAAATCTGAAGCTCATGATCAGTTGTCGTTGGCAGCTGCAGTAGCACGTCTCAGCGATGACCTGAACAACCACCTAACTGCGATGACACTTCGGGTTGGTATTCTACGAGAAAGATGCAACTGGGAATGTGACGGCTATTCCTTATTAGAACTCGCCAAGGCAGCAGCGGCGATAACGAGAATTAGTCTAGAGCTTCGCGATCTCAGCGACTCTGTTTTGGATACACAGGTCTCGGAAAACACCGGATCAGAAACTCAGAAAAGCGGTTTCTTGATAGGTGTGAGTGCCACCTCGGTTCCAGAGTGAGTCGACCGCCATCATCGCTAATCTACGGCTGATGACCAACCTTTTTTGGCGTATCTCTGGACATCGCGTTTCCTGGCGCACGGCCCTAGGTTGACTCCGAATTCATGAACGGCATACAAGCGTCCCTGTGGTGGGCGAATCGTTGTCTGGTAGGGCAGAGGTGGTTTAGTCCCGTTTTGCCGTTCAATGTCTTTGGAAACGCCGATGACCGAGCTCCGATTGTCCGAAGTTTACATTCCTGTGTCCTGTCGGAACCTCCCGTTTAACGTTTTGCACCACTAAGCTTAAGTTCATGAAAGAGGAACCGAATTCATATGCTGGCCGGAGGACTTATCCGATGGGGTTGCAGGTAGCCATTATTGGTGCAGGCTTGATGGGTCATGGGATCGCGCAGGTGTTTGCAACTGCCGGGCACGAGGTAGTAATTGTCGATGTAAACGACCTTACCTTAAGCACCGTGCATAACCGAGTCTCGGCGAGCCTCGCTGAGCTTGGCATTGAATCGGGATCAGTTCTCGGCCGGATCAAGCTGAACAAATGCGCCGGAGATGCCGTGCGCGACTGCAGTGTGGTCATTGAAGCTGTGCCTGAGAGACTGGATCTGAAACGGGCCCTGTTCCAAGAGATCGCCGAAACGGCTCCGGTTGAGGCTCTTCTGGCAAGCAACACGTCGACAATTCCGATTACAGAAATCGGTCGCGATCTGCCGGAGAGTGCGCGCCGCCGCCTCGTGGGATTACATTGGTGGTACCCTGCCGTGCTGATCCCCTTGGTTGAGGTGATTGCAACGGATTTTGTCGACCCTGAGTATTTCGATCGCGCCTTTCAGTTGATGGCATCCATCGGCAAGGAGCCTGTAAGGGTCAATCGCGATATTCCCGGCTTCCTCGGAAACAGACTGTTGCACGCATTGAACCGGGAAGCCTTGTCGCTGGTGAACTCGGGAGTCTGTGACGCAGAAACCATCGACAAAGTAATCAAGCTCAGTTTTGGCAGGCGCTTTTCGGTACTGGGTCCCATGGAGGGAATTGACCTGGTGGGGCTTGAATTGGTAAGGAACGTCCATAACATACTGTTCCCTTACCTGGAAGACTCTTCCGAAGCATCTCCTCTTCTTGACCGACTCATTGATCGGCACAACCTTGGAATGGCAACCGGCGAAGGTCTCAGAAAGTGGACAGCGGAACAGATCGCAGAAACCAAGAGCCACTTATCGACTCACCTACTAACAATGGCTCGCGGCGCGAATGGAAAAGGTTAGCTTTGCTATTGCGTGACGAGGACCGCCATCAGGAGCGCGTCCTCGTTCCCGCGATTCACCCAGGCATGATTGGTGCCGCGCTGCACTACCGCATCAAATGGCTCTAAGTCGTGCTCGGTTTTGTCCAGAACCAGGGTGATCTTTCCCGGCAAAAGAATAATGTAATCGGTAGTAGGCGTTTTGTGCATTCCCGGGTCGCGGCTGCTATCTGGCTGAGCGTCGCCGGCATCCATCGAGAGGAACAGGTCCGCCCATAGTTTTTGCTGCTCAGCAGTCGACAGGTGAGCCATCTTCGACGCCGGGGGGATCTGAAAAAAGCGAAAGACGGTGCCACCTTCGCGCCGGTAGAGCTGTTTGGAATGTAGGCCCAAGTCTTCCGTTGATGACTGCGTAGGCAAATCCCGGCCTGTCATCCAGATCTCGGTGAGTCCGCCTATCACATTCTTTGCGGGCCCGTCGGCAAGCCCATACGACATGCCACGCTCGTCATTGCAGGTGATAATGCGGCGAATCGACCTGATCATTGCGACTTCCTCGGAACCGCTAAGAGGAATAGGAATAAAATCCCTTGCCTGCCTTGCGCCCCAGCCAACCAGCGTTGACCATGCGAATCAGCAAGGGACAAGGACGGTACTTCGGATCGCCAGTTTCCTCGACCAGAACCCGCATAATGTCTAGGCAGATATCGAGGCCGATGAAATCCGCCAACGTCAAGGGTCCCATCGGGTGAGCCATGCCAAGCTTGAAGACGGCATCGACACTTTCCGGCGTCGCGATGCCTTCCATCACGGTGAACATCGCTTCATTCAGCAGTGGCATCAGCACGCGATTGGATACGAAGCCTGCGGAGTCATTCACCTGTACCGGTGTTTTTCCCAACTGCTGCACAAGCTCAAGAACGATCTGCGTGGTTTCCTCCGACGTTTGTATGGCGCGCACGACCTCCACCAGTTTCATCACTGGGACAGGATTGAAGAAGTGCATGCCGATCACCTTGTCGGGCCTGGACGTAGCAGCCGCTAATTTGGTGATGGAAATCGACGAGGTGTTCGTGGCCAGAATCACGCTGTGCGGCAGAATGCCATCCAATTGGGCCAACACGCCGCGTTTCGTTTCGTATTTCTCATGAATGGCTTCAATCACCAGGGAAGACTGCACCAGGTCACCGAGACTCCTGGTTGTGCTGATGCGGCTCAAGGCTTGTTTCTGCTCATCCTCGGTGATAACGCCGCGGCTAAGTTCACGACCGAGGTTTTTGGTGATGGCAGCCATGGCACGCTCCAATGCGCCATCTGCCGAGTCGCACAAAGCGACGAACTTACCACTGCGAGCGACAACGTGGGCTATTCCTGATCCCATGGTGCCCGCACCAACCACTCCAATGCGCAGGCCAGCCTGGACCGTGTTACCAGCCATAGCAGTCCCTTCTTTCCATTCATAGTTATCGACATCAATACAAAGTTATTGACCGCCAGCAACGCGACAAGTTGTGAAAATCGAGCATCGATTCCAATCTATCGCTCAGGCGAAGCCGCGCACTTCTGCGTCTGTTTACACTGCGCCTGCTGAGCTGGGAGTTTCGGCGAGACTATACCGACGTTCCAATGCCAAGGCTGGTCTCCGCGCGCTCGCCGCCTGCAAACCACCTCTTCGGTGAGCTCGTACATCCCCGGCAACAGGCAGCTTGAAGGATGAGGTGCATCCGTTATATTCATATACGCGCCTGCGGATCCAAAAGCCGGCCAGGCGGGCCCATGCTTGGCCGTCGGATGGCCGGTACGAGCAAACGAGGTCCAATAATCAGTCATCGCTTCGGAAAGCGTCTTCTCTTCTTCAGTGTCCGGGTTTTTCGGCCAAAGCGGTGGTGTTCCACTGAACGTGCCGAACACATACGGCACCTCGCTTGCGTGAAAGCCGTGCAGGCCAGCGGCATCCGCGGCGGGGTAACCGTGGTCCCAGAAGTAAAGGAATGATGGCACTCCCAGTGCAGTCTGCTTTTCTACGAGGCGCATCGATGACCATCCATAGAAAGCATCTCGCGTCGTCGCCAATACGCTCTCCTGGAGATTGGCAGAAGGATAGAGCCGAAGGAATTCGTCGGCGAGATCCGCATATCGGTCGCGAATGATGGCCTCGTATTCAGCGGCGCTCGCCGGCGGCGGCGGGGCGAGAATCCGCAACGATCGTATTTCGCCGCTGTTAAATCCGGTAAGCAGCGGTACAGGAGCTTGTTCGCCGCGATCAAACACCTCAACCAACTGGCGGGGCAGCACGCGGCCGTCAATCGTGCCGGAAGGAGCAAATCCTTCCGCAACCGCCACCGCAGTCAGCGTGCCTCCGTCCATGGCACGCAACGCGGCAATATTTGGCATATGCAGGGCGTCAGCAAGCTTGGCGCCCACTTCTTCGGCGGGTAGTAATCCGAAGCGTCCCTGTTTCAGTTCAGGTGTCGTGGCCATGTAGGTACTTTGCACGATCGATTTGGCAAACAGGCCACGAGCGGAAGGCGCCGCCATCAGGTAGGTGACGCTCAGTCCGCCGGAGGATTCGCCGGCGATGGTGACATTCGACGGGTCGCCACCGAATGCGCCAATATTGTGATGAACCCATCGCAGCGCTTCAATCTGGTCCAACAGCCCGTAATTTCCGGATACCTGGAGCGGCGACTCCTTGCTTAGCTCGGGATGCGCGAGCCAGCCGAGGACACCAACGCGATAGTTAATCGTGACGACAACGATGCCCCGGCTGGCCATCTGGGAGCCGTTGTACATTGGATCTCCGCCAAACCCAGTGAGGAGAGAACCTCCGTGTATCCAGACAAAAACTGGCGCCTTGTGCGATCCTGCAGGAGCCCAAACATTGAGCGTCAGGCAATCCTCGCTCATCGGTTTTGGACCGCGAACATAGATCTTCGAGAGTGTAGGTTGGGGCTGGAAACATGCCGACCCGAACTCGGTGGCTTTCTTGATGCCATTCCAGCGCGGCATGGGGCGCGGCGGCTTCCAGCGCAGCGACCCAACCGGCGGCAGTGCATAAGGGATGCCCCTGAATACACGCAGACTCCCTTCAGCCCGGCCTTCCAACGTCCCTGCTGGCGCCTTAACCAAAACGTTGGCTTCGCTACTGGATCGCATAGGCGTCGTTTGAACTTGTTGAGCAAAATTCGACGGCGGCAGGACGATAACCGCCACCGTTAAGGACGAGACGAAGAAGCGACGAAAAGAGATCATCGGGCCAACTTTGCGGTTTTGTTTTCAATTACGCAGGCCAACGCCAGAAACAGCAACACCGCCTTCGAAATGGACATGTTCTGCGCCCTTAAGTTGCAATGTCTGTCTCACCTCCGCGGGAGTTGCTATCTCAAAGGAAAGTTCTTCGATGATACGGCGAATCTTCCTTACCTGCTCGGCGTTACTTTTCGCCTTTACGCCCGGCGCGAGAAACAGATTGTCTTCCAGCCCTACCCGGACATTTGAGCCCATGATGACTCCCGTGGTGAGAAGGGACATTTGGTGACGTCCTGCGCCCAATACGGAAAACTGATAGGAATCACGTCCGAAGAGTTTGTCGGCGGTGGATCGCATCGTCACGACGTTTTCTGGGTCAGGCCCAATGCCTCCCAGGACTCCGAATATGGCCTGAATAAAGATCGGTGGCTTAACGATCTGGCGATCGACGAAGTAGGCAAGGTTATAAAGATGACCGACATCGTAGCATTCAAGCTCGAACCGAGTGCCTTCTTCGCCGAGATGGCGGAGGATGTATTCGATGTCCGCGAAGGTGTTCTTGAAGACAATATCTTTCATGCCTTCAACCTGTGGTTTCTCCCAGTCATAGCGCCACTCGCTGATGCGCTCCGCCACCGGATGAATGGAGAAGTTCATTGACCCCATGTTCAACGAGCACATTTCCGGTTTCACTTCCATCGGGTAGGTGAGTCGTTGCTCGATGGTCATATTTGTGCTGCCGCCGGTCGTGATGTTAATAATCGCGCCGGTGCGTTCTGCCAGTATCTCTGCCAATTTCGGGCAAATCTGCCGAAAGTGTTCCGGATCACCTGAAGGCCTGCCATTGGCAGGGTTTCTGGCATGCATATGGAGAATCGCGGCCCCAGCCTCGGCCGCCTCAACAGCGCTGTCAATAATTTGGGACGGAGTGATCGGGAGATACTCCGACATGGTCGGAGTGTGGACAGCACCGGTAACAGCGCATGAAACGATAACTTTGCGGTTCTTGCTTGCCATATTCGGCCTCAAATGAAGCAATCACCGCGATGATAAGAAGTTGAAGATAAGACACGACAGGTTCTCAGCGGACTTTTTCATGTCGTTTTCGGACCCTTAGAAATCGCCGCAGGCGGACTGGCTCCACCCCCGTCCTTTCGACGTACCTCGAAGACGCCTATGCCGGGGAGGTGAGGCCGCTTCGGTACGTAGTAAGCCGGGATGAACTCGGCTTCAGGATTGAAGGGAAGATTGCAGCTTTCTCCGAAAGTTTGCCGGCGTGCCGCCCGTCCATCTGTGAAACGCATGCCGAAAGTTCGCGGCCTCGCTGAACCCCAACAGCTCCGAAATCTCTTCCGTGCTGAGGTTCGTTGCGCGGAGATATTCTTTAGCGAAATTGCAGCGGACATCGTCGAGGATCTGCGTAAACGAGGTTCCCTCGGAGCGCAATTTGCGATGCAACGTACGCACGGTAGTGGCGAGCTGTTGGGCGACCATTTCCATGGTTGATGAGTGTTTCGGTGTCGAGGCGATGATCTGATAAACCTCACCCACCACCCCGGTCGAGGTCTTCACTTCGCCGAGGATCCGCTCGCAGGTGTCGCGCATGAGCTTGGAGGTCAGGCGATGCGCCATGTGCGGTTTCTCACCGAGGAGGGAGGCGGGATAGGAAAGCTCGCACACTGGCTCGCCGAACCGCAGTTCGCAACCCACGTAACGTTTATAAAGGCTAAGGTGCCGGGGAGCTGGGTAGGGAAGCGCCGCGCGGAGCGGACGGCAACGCTCCGGGTGCACAACCGTTTTCAGATGTGTCGTCAGCTGGGTCAGCTGCTGCTCCAAGAGAAAGCGAGTCAGGAGAGCAGAGTGGGTCATCGTCGGGTTCATCGCCAGGACCCATGAAACAGACTCGTTCTCCTCGCGCCAGGTCATCGACACAAGTGGCGTCGCCAGCCGGTGATACTTGACCGCCACCTGGAAGTACTCACGAATAGTCGTACTGCACAGCAGCGCAAAGCCATACATCCCATACGCCGACAATGGAATTCGACTTCCGACACGGAATGGAGTTTCCGGATCTTTAGATAGCTGCAGAGCGTTGTTGCAAACCGTGATGTACTGGCGAATACACGTTAGAGTCTCGGGGTGAGTAAGACTCTCCAGCGACAGGCCAGTACCTGACAGGCTCGCTTCCGGCGCAATCCCCTGCTCCCTGAGAACTTCAACCAGGGCTGCAATCTTGTAAGGTCCGTATCGTTTTTCATTCCAAAGAGGAAGTTGGTGATCTCGAAACATTGTCCTCAACGAAACGATCGGTGTCCGATTAAAACATAGCCCGTTTCATTATGCATAACTAGTCTTGCGTTTCAAGAGGCTGACTAAATCTCTGCTTTTGTTGAGAACGGTCGGTCCTGTGCTGGCGCGTTAGGACCCTGCGAGTCTTGGGGTCTCAGGAAGAGTGTTTCATCGGACGTTCGCCTCAGAGCGAGCCGGAAAGGAGCTTCACTTCGTGACCTGGGAGTCGTTTTGAGTCGAACGAAGCTTTGCCGCGAATCGAAGTGGCGAACTGTTGGAGATCAACAGAACGAAAGGCCATTATCTATGAAGAAAGTAATCAGTTGTGAGAAGGCAATCGAGATGATCCCGGACGGCGCATCTCTGCTGATCGGCGGATTCATGGGCGTAGGCTCGCCTCACCGCTTGATCGACGAACTGGTTCGTCAGAGCCGAAAGCGGCTTACGGTGATCGCAAATGATACCGGAAGGCCGGGCTTCGGAGTCGGACGGCTGATCGACGCGAAACTCGTCAGCAAACTCATGGCAACCCACATCGGGTTGAATCCTGAAACCCAAAAACAGTTGATCAACGGTGACATAGAAGTTGAACTTTGTCCCCAGGGGACCTTGGCCGAGCGTATTCGTTCAGGTGGCTTTGGTCTCGGAGGCGTTTTGACGCCGACCGGCGTCGGAACCGTGGTAGAGGACCACAAGCAGAAGCTTGAAGTGGATGGCAGAATCTACCTACTCGAAAAACCTGTCACTGCGGACTTCGCTCTTCTGGCAGCGCATCGTTCCGACTATCTCGGCAACTTGGAGTACTCTCTGACCGCCCGTAACTTCAATGTAGTAATGGCAACTGCCGGCAAGACTGTTATTGCAGAAGCGGATCACATCGTTCCTAGCGGCGTGATTCCACCGGACGCCGTGGCCACTCCATTTGTGTGCATCAACTACATCATCGGAAGAGGACAAAATGGACAGTAAGGTCATCATCGCGAAGCGCGTTGCATTGGAACTGAAGGACGGCATGCTCGTCAATCTCGGTATCGGATTACCCACTACGGTGCCCAACTATCTTGCACCGGGCAGTGAAGTGTATTTTCAATCTGAAAACGGCATCATCGGCATGGCTCCGGCGCCGGATGCGGCCATGACAGAACCGTCACTGACGGATGCAGGCGGCGGATACGTCGGCGCTATCCCCGGAGCTGCCAGCATCGACAGTTGCCTCTCTTTCGGGTTGATCCGCGGCGGCCATCTCGATCTCACAGTTTTGGGCGGTCTCGAGGTCGATGAGGCAGGTCAGCTAGCCAACTGGATGGTACCCGGCAAGATGATCCCCGGCATGGGTGGCGCGATGGACCTCGTTACCGGTACAAAGAAAGTGATCGTCGCCATGGTTCATCAGGCAAAGGGGAAATCGAAAATCCTGAAGAAGTGCACGTTGCCGCTCACCTCAATTCGACGCGTCGATCTCGTCGTTACCGATATGGCCGTTATCGAACCGACTGAAAAAGGCCTGGTCTTACGGGAACTGGCGCCAGGCGTAACCAAGGAGCAGGTGATTGCGGCTACTGAGGCAACGCTGATCATCCCGGATGAACTACCCGAAATGCCAATCTCCTGCACCGAAGAAAAGGAACCAGCTGTACATGTGTAGTGCATTCTGAAAGGAGTCATAATGACTGACATCGTAATTGTTTCCGCAGCCCGCACCGCCGTCGGCAAGTTTGGGGGGGCACTTGCCAAGATCTCGGGACCAGAGCTGGGCGCTGTTGCCATTCGCGCGGTTTTGGATCGTGCCAAACTGGACCCCGCTCAAGTCAGCGAAGTGGTCATGGGCGAGGTGTTGACCGCCGGCTTGGGTCAAAACCCTGCACGTCAGGCATCGATCAAAGCGGGCCTCGCTCACGATATCCCTGCCATGACTATAAACAAAGTATGCGGTTCGGGGCTCAAGGCGGTGATGCTTGCCGCGAACTCGATCATCGCCGGCGATTCTGAAATTGTCGTCGCAGGCGGCCAGGAAAACATGAGCGCCGCGCCACACTTGCTTCCCGGTTCGCGCGACGGCTTCCGTCTTGGCAACGCCACCTTGGAGGACAGCATGATCGTCGATGGTCTCTGGGACGTTTACAACCAGTACCATATGGGTATCACCGCCGAGAACGTCGCCAAGCAGTACGGCATCACACGCGAACACCAGGATAAGTTCGCGGTGGACTCTCAAAACAAGGCAGAGGCCGCCCAAAAAGCGGGAAAGTTCAGGGACGAGATCGTGCCGGTTGCGATTCCCCAGCGCAAAGGTGATCCGGTAATGTTCACGGACGATGAGTTCATTCGCCACGGCGCCACCCTGGAGTCTGTCCAGGGCCTCAAGCCTGCTTTCGATAAAACCGGCACCGTCACTGCCGCGAACGCTTCTGGCATCAACGACGGCGCTGCCGCAGTCCTGGTAATGTCGGAAAAGAAAGCCGGCGATCTCGGCCTGACGCCGATGGCAAGAATTGCCGGCTATGCGACCGCGGGTGTCGACCCCAAATTCATGGGAATGGGGCCAGTCCCCGCATCACGCCGCTGTCTTGAACGTGCCGGATGGAAAGTCACCGACCTGGATCTGATGGAAATCAATGAGGCCTTTGCCGCACAATCCTGCGCTGTTCACAAGGAAATGGGATGGGACCTTTCCAAGGTCAACGTGAATGGTGGAGCGATCGCCATTGGCCACCCGATCGGAGCGTCCGGATGCCGCATTCTGGTTACGCTGCTTTATGAAATGCAGCGGCGTCGTGCCGGCAAAGGTCTGGCTTCGCTTTGTATCGGCGGAGGCATGGGCGTTGCCATGGCTATTGAGCGAATATAGCAATCACAACTGCTTATTTCGGGCTCGCATCTTAGCGAGCCCGTGCCTTTCAGAGGAGTACTGATACGCCATTGTTGTGAGTTTTGTAGTTCGTAGTGTTTACCCGGGGACCGATCGTTCGCCCCATCATCGCAACCAAGCCAGCGCGACCCCGAGCAGCCCGGATCCTCCTTCGAGAACGCTTTCTCAGCGCCCAATTTGGAAGCTAGAGTTTTCTGTGCTAATAGAATGCCCCTCCGAGGTTTGTTCTTCGGAGGTGGGCAACTGACATCAGAATGTCTGTTCAAAACCTGTCGCGTCCAGCATTTGTTTTCTACGATCACGCACGTTTTTCTGTGCCGGATTCGGATAGCAAGATTCGAAAGGCTAGATTGAAGAGGAGAAAACAAATGCGTTGCTCCCGCCAACTGCAAACGGTTCGCAGGCTGACTCTCTCGTCCTGCGATTGTCCCTTCGCAATGTTCGTGTTATTCGCACTCTTTGGATTCAGCACTCTGCTCTACGCACAGACAGGTGGAACAGGGGCCATCAGCGGCGTGATCACGGACGCCACGGGTGCAATGGTGGTAGGCGCCCAAGTCAAGGTTACGGATGTGGCCACAGGCTATAAGCGCACCTCTCAATCGAATGACAATGGACTCTATGTTGTCTCGCTGCTTCCACCGGGTAAATACGCCTTCGAAGTTACGAGCCCAGGTTTTAAAGGAGTGTCGTCGCCGGACGTGCGGGTGATCGTCGCGGAGACAACGACATTGAACATATCCATGGAACCGGGCACGGTGACGGAAACGGTTACGATATCTTCTACATCCGTGGATTTGGAGACCGAATCGAGTTCACTGGGGCGCGTGACGGATTCAGTTTTGGTCGAGAATCTGCCTTTGGTCACGCGTAACTTTACTCAGATTATCGGCTTGAACCCAGGTATCTCGCAGGAGGCAAACAACGCCGGGAGTATCGGAAAAGGAGGTGGCGGCCAAGGAGCGAGTCCAGGAGCCGGCAGTTTCCTGAGCAACGGGGCCACTTCCGTTGACAACAACTTCAAAATGAACGGCCTACCCGTCAACGACATAGCGCAGTCACCGGGTGGAGGCTCGCCGGGTGCTCCGGTTCCCAATCCCGACACCATTCAGGAATTCAAAGTGCAAACCGCCCTGTATGATGCCACCACAGGCCGCAATGCTGGTGCCAACGTCGATCTCATTACCAAAGGCGGCTCCAACCAGTACCACGCCACATTGTTCGAGTATTTCCGGAATGAAGCTCTCAACGCCAATGACTGGTTCGCTAATCGTTCCGGCCAGCCGCGTAGTATTCTGCGGCAGAATCAATATGGCTTTACCGTAGGCGGTCCGCTGGTCAAAGACAAGCTCCTGTTCTTTGGTTCGTGGCAGGGCACAAAGCAGCTCAACGGCGTTGATCCCACGAGTCATAGACTTGTCTCTCTCCCTCCCCTTACAAACGACCGGTCAGCAGCGGGATTGGGAGCGGTTTTCGGTGGCGCTTACGGGTACCTCGGCAATTTTCCCGGCAACGTAGTCCTCCACGATGGTTCAAACATTGCTCCTCAGGCTTTGGCGCTACTCCAGGCAAAACTGCCCAACGGCGAGTACGTAATACCGACGCCGCAGACGATCGACAGTAGCAAGCCGCTCGATATTCGAGGCACCTCGTATCTGAGCATTCCCGGTACTTTCAATGAAAACCAATGGATGGTGAACAGCGATTACCTGCGGTCCGACCGCGACAAGATGTCCTTTCGCTATTTCGGCCAGTCCAGCGATATGACTGTGACCCTTCCCAATAGTACTGCCGGATTCCCGCTCACCTATCCGCAGCGTTACGACGTGGTCTCGTTTGGGGACACCTACGTCCTGAACTCCAATATGGCAAACCAATTTCTCGTCGGTTTCCATCGGACGACCTCGGACATGCTGTACGACAGTGCGTTCAAATTTTCGGACTTGGGCATAACCGTCCCACAGCAGGAGGATGCCTACCCGGTCATCGTGGTCGCGGGTCCTGCATTTTCGGTCGGTAATGGTGCGTCGGTGGCCTTCATGCAGTACGAGACCAACATCACCGACATGTTGTCCTGGGTGAAGGGAAAGCACCACTTCAATTTCGGCGGTGGCTTCGGCTATGGTAGGGATGTTTTACGGAAATTTGACTATCCGGGTATCGTTGTTCCGCTAACTTGGGCGGATCTCCTGCTGGGGCGCAACTTTACGTTTGCGCCTGGCCTTGCCTACAGCAACATTTACCAATCGACTAACCTGTTTGGCGATACCGGGCGCGACTGGCGCTACAAGAATTTCGACGCCTACGTTCAAGACAATTTCAATGTGAGGCCCGGTCTGACGCTCAACCTAGGCTTGCGGTTCGAACACCTCGCTGCCTTAGGAGACGCAGGCGGCCGTATGGGCAACATGGACGTTTCCGCAATCAATCCCGATCCGTCTGCGGCGGGTTCTATCGAGGGCTACGTCGTTCCGTCGAATTTCAGGGGCACCATTCCCGCTGGAGTGGGCAGGGTGGGTACTACATCTGGATTTAATAACGAGGGGCAGAATGTATGGAATCCGCGCCTGGGGTTTGCTTGGGTACTACCTGGTTCGGATCGGTTCGTACTTCGGGGCGGTGCAGGCGTTTATCACACTTCGGTGATTGGCCAGATGAATCTGCAACTGACCACGACGCCTCCGTACGGTATTTTCAATTCGTTAGCCGGACCAGCCAATGGAAGTGCAACTCTTGCCAATCCCTTCCCGGCGGCTGTGCCACTCCCTTCATTCCCGGTTTACTCCCCCTCTACCAATTACTCCATGTGGGCAATCGCGATGGACTTTCGTCCTCCGACAACCTATCACTACAGTCTCGGTCTTCAGTCCAAACTCCCTGGCGGAGCCATCCTGGATGTCTCCTACGCGGGAGCACGCAACCTGCACATGGTTATGAGTACGTCAATTAATCAGGCGAATCTGGCCTCTGCCGCCAACCCGATTCGTGGCGTAACCACCAATACCATTGCGAACATCAATTCTCGCAAGCCGTATCTCGGGTGGAATACGGGCCAAATGCGCTTGTTTAAAACCGGCGGCCAGGCTTGGTATAACGCATTGCAGGTTTCGCTATCTCAGCAAAGGAAGAAACTGTACTACCAGGCTTCCTATACCTGGGCGCGTTTGCTAACTCCCCAACCGAGTACTTCCTTGGGGACGAACTACAGCCTCTTATCCGGCGATCAGAACGATCTGCGCAAAGGATACGGACCGGACCCGTGGATTCGGCCGCAGCGGTTCATATTGTCCGCCGTCTATGGTCTCCCCGAACCCTCGAAATCGAATCGTTTGCTTTCAGCTACTCTCGGTGGTTGGAGTATCTCAACCGTGACCTTGGTCCAGGCAGGCCACCAGATGGGCATTGCCTACAACAATGCTAACAACATTTACGGCATCACCTCTGATCGCCCGAGCTTTGCACCGGGTTGCACCGCTGCGAATATCGCAGTTCCGGGATCGGTCAGTAGCAAAGTGGACAACTATATCAACCGCTCTTGCCTTGCCGCTCCGGCAGTTATCGGTAGCGACGGTATCGGCACTGATTTCGGCAACACCCCGATCGGCATACTGCGGGGACCCGGCCAGTTCAATATCGATCTCTCGCTCGGCAAGAGCTTTCAGGTGCCGTGGCCGAACGATGGCGCCTCCATACAATTCCGGTCGGACTTCTTTAACGCGCTCAACCACGCGAATTTTGCCGATCCGAACTTGGGCTACACCACGACGCCTTCTGCCTTTGGGACCATCCGAGCGATGAGTACCAATCCGAGGGTGATTCAATTCTCGTTGAAGTATGCATTTTAGATCTTCGGTCTTTTGACTTCGTATCATTTTTGCCCACCTCTTTGCCACTTACTGGCGGGAGGTGGGTTTTCTTGCAGGCCACAAATCACCCTGCATGATGTCCGCCCGCAGGAGTTCGCAGGTAAACGACAGTACTTTCAACAATGCCTAAACGACTTCAAATGGTAACGGAGCGAAAAACCGATCAACGAACAGACTGTGCTGCGCGGTCGGGAATGACTTGAAAATGTCCGCTCGGAACCTGTCGCGTCTGGTCGTCAATTCTTATCATTTTTCACCGCTTACTGTATCAAGAACAAGGAAGGCGAACGGTGTCTTCCAGACGAACTGGTAGCCAACGGAGGCAAGGATGACGTTTAAAGAGCGACTCTACCCCCAGCCAGGGCTGCGAGTGCTGGTGACTGCCGGGGCTTCCGGTATTGGAGCGGCGATTGCAGCTGGGTTCGCGGAAACAGGGGCCGACCTCCACGTCTGCGATGTCGACGACAATGTCTTGGCCGCTTTCAAGAAATCCTTTCCTTCCAGCGTGGTAACCAATGCCGATGTGGCCGACGAAGCGCAGGTCGCAGCCATGTTCAAGAGTCAGCGTTCCCGATTTGGCGGCCTTGACGTCCTCATTAATTGCGCCGGCATCGCCGGTCCAACCGCCGGGGTGGATACGATTGCGTTGGAGGCGTGGACGCGCACGATCGAAGTGAACCTGACCGGGCAGTTCCTCTGCCTGCGCCATGCTGTGCCCATGCTGCGTGAGTCGAAATACGCCAACATTGTCTGTATATCCTCGGTTGGCGGTCGCCTGGGCTTTCCCTGGCGCACGCCGTATGCGGCCACGAAGTGGGGCATTGTAGGCATCGTGAAATCACTGGCTATTGAACTCGGCCCCGATAACATCAGGGTGAATGCGGTGCTTCCGGGTGCGGTCGAAGGTCCGAGGATCGATGCTGTAATAAGTGCTCGCGCGAAGAAAGAAGGTGTGGAAGAGTCGGAGCTGCGCAAAGAGTACCTCAGCAGAATCTCGTTACGTCGAATGGTAACCGCCGACGACGTCGCGCTCACCTGCCTGTATCTGTGCTCGCCGGCAGGTCAGAACATTTCCGGACAGGCAATCGGCGTGGATGGCAATATGGAGTACCTCTCCAGGTAGCCATTCAAAGAAGAGCGGGCACCACGCAAGCTCGATTTAAGAAAAAATAGGGAGGGATTTGTGTACAGCAACCCCGGCGCGCGAGTGGCTTCGCCGACCACCAGCCTTTGCGGCTCCGCATTGAGACTGCACTCACCACGCCGCTGCAGCCGTAGGGGGATGTGATTATGGCAGCGCATCCGCCGTCAACGCATGTAGCACAAGTTGCCCAATCATCCAATCCGATTCCTGCTGTTCCTGGACGCCGCGCGTGGATTGTTCTTGTAACGCTCATTGTGGTGTACGTGCTGAACTTTCTGTGCCGTCAGTTGCCGGGCATTCTTGCCAAACCAATCCAGGACAGTTTGCACCTCTCGGACGGCCAGCTTGGGAAGGTAGGTGGCCTCTATTTCGCGCTCTTTTATTGCACGATTTCGATCCCGGTGGGCTGGCTTGCCGACCGGACAAGCAGGTCAAAGGTTCTGACATTGGCATGCGCTGTGTGGAGCGCCGCGACGATGGCCTGCGGTCAGGTTACTTCGTATCTGCAGTTTGCTTTCGCCTATATGACAGTCGGCTTCGGCGAGGCTGGCGGCGTTCCGCCATCGTACTCAATCATCTCTGATTATTTCCCGTCCGGCCGCCGCGGAACGGCGCTGGGGCTCTACAACATCGGCCCGCCGGTGGGCGCTGCACTGGGAATTGCCTTCGGTGCTTCCATCACGGCCGCTTTCGGTTGGCGTGATGCTTTTCTTTTTCTCGGGGGATTTGGTCTCATCGTCGCGATCGTGATCCCGTTCCTTGTACGCGAACCTCAACGCGGCGGGTTGGATCGCGCTTCTGCCCAAATGGCCGCTACCAAGCCCGGATTCCTCGAAACGTTCAAGATGTACTTCTCGCGTCCTTCTCTTGTACTCGCCGCTTTGGCTGCCGGCGCCACTCAGTTCATCACCTATGGGTTAAGTAACTTCGCCGTCCTCTTCCTCATGCGTGAAAAAGAAATGACGCTCAAGGAAGTCGCCGTCTATTACGCATTAGTAGTGGCGATCGGAATGGGCGGCAGTATGCTTGTCTCCGGACGCCTGCTTGACCGGTTTGCGCGACGTGCGAAACAGGCTTATGCCTTGGTTCCTGCTACTTCGCTGACACTGGCTGTTCCGTTCTATCTCGCGTTTGTCTGGCAGCCCTTCTGGGGCATCGCTTTAATCTTCCTTACCGCAACGATGTTCCTGAATTTCTTCTTTTTAACGTCGGTGGTTACACTGGTTCAGGAGGAGGTGCGTCCGGACCAGCGCGTTATGTCGGGTGCGCTGCTGTTGCTGGTGATGAACTTCATGGGCCTTGGACTAGGTCCCACACTGGTGGGCGCGATGAGCGACTTTTTCCGTCCCAACCATCCGAATAATTCATTGCAGCTCGCCCTTTACGTGCTCACAGTGTTTTACGTCGTAGCGGTGGCGCTTTTCCTGTTGTTGGCACGCGTGCTCAAGAAGGAAAGCCGAATCGGTGGAGAAACTGCTCGATGATCGCACTTCGTCAGTTGCTTCTGTCTGCCATGGGCGCCTGCATTGCGCTGGCACCTGCAAGTTTCGCGCAACTCGAAAAAACCACGACGCCTTCCGCAGTCCGTGAAAAAGGCCCGATCGTGCATGCTCCCGCCGGTGAAGTCGAAGGGCAACGGGAAGGCGATCTGCGTGTCTTCAAGGGCATCCCTTATGCGTTGCCTCCGACCGGCTCGCAGCGTTGGCGGCCACCCAGTTCGATGCCGCGGTGGCAGGGAGTTCGGAATGCCACCGCATTTGGATCCAGTTGCTTCCAACTTGCGAGCGTCTACACCTGGGTCCCGATGCAAATGAGCGAGGACTGTCTTACGTTAAACATCTGGGCTCCCGTCGATGCGCGCAACGCGCCCATCTTCTTTTGGATTCACGGGGGCGCTCTAACCACCGGGACGAGCGCCGGGTATGACGGGCGACGGCTCGCAGAACGGGGTATTCTCGTCGTCTCCATCAACTACCGACTCGGTGTCTTCGGTTACCTCGCTCATCCTGAACTCAGCAAAGAGTCGGCTTCTGGCGTTTCCGGCAACTACGGATTGCTGGACCAGATTCAGGCACTCAAGTGGGTGCAGCAGAACATCAGCGCGTTTGGCGGCGATCCTTCCAACGTCACCATTGCAGGTGAATCTGCGGGAGCGCTGAGCGTTATGTACCTGATGACATCGCCGCCCGCTCGCGGCCTTTTCGCGAAGGCGATTCTGGAAAGTGCCTACATGATTTCAACGCCTGAGCTGAAGAAGCGCAATCACGGCGCGCTCTCCGCGGAGGAATCAGGTTCCCAACTTGCCGCTGCCATTCATGCTCCGAGTGTCGCGGCATTGAGGGCCATGGATCCCGCTGTGTTGAACAACGCGGCCTTTACCGCCGGATTCGAGCCGTACGGTGCCGTCGACGGGCACGTTTTACCTCGACAGCTTGTGGACGTGTTCGATCGGGGCGAACAAGCGCCTGTGCCGCTGCTTGCTGGATTCAACAGCGGCGAGATCAGCGCGATGAGATTCCTCGCACCGCATGCTCCAGCGACTGCGAAAGAATACGAATTCACGATTCGTGACCGTTATCTCGATCTTGCCGATGAGTTCCTGAAGCTTTACCCGAGCGCTCAAATGCAGGACAGCATTCTGGCCACCACGCGAGATGCGCTGTACGGATGGACGGCGGAGCGGCTGGTAAGAAAGCAGGCAAAGCTGGGACTCCCGACCTTCCTATATTTTTTTGATCACGGGTACCCGGCGGCCGACGATGCCGGGGTGCGTGCTTTTCACGCGAGCGAGTTGCCCTATGTGTTTGGGAATATTGATCGCACAATGCCACTTTGGCCAAAGATTCCGACAACCGCGTTGGAAAGAAGACTTTCCGACGCAATGATCGGTTATTGGACCGCATTTGTGCGCACGGGGCGCCCATCTGCCGCAAATGAAGCGGACTGGCCGACATTCGAACCAGCAGGTTCCTACATGGCGTTCGAACAGGCGCCGCGTGCGTCCACCCATCTGTTGCCGGGAATGTACGAGTTGAACGAAGAGGTTGTTTGCCGGCGGCGAGCGAGCGGGGATATCCCCTGGAATTGGAATGTCGGCTTAGTCTCGCCCAAACTGCCGCCTCAGCCGGCGCAGTGCACGCAGTGAGGTAAAACCCGCTGAATGGCATCTACTGCGCCGGCACCGCACTCTGTCGGCGAGAAGGCGTTCCCAGCCGGATTTGCTGTTCTCCGCAGTGTCGCTGGTGAGGAACTGATCGGGAAGAATCTGGAGTTCAGAGCAGATTGGTGTGTTGCAGAAACTCTCCCAACTTAGCCGTTGCCTTGAACTGCGGCATCGGCTCCAGTTCCTTGAACGCCGACGTGAAGGCGTTCGACAGGCTCCACATCGTGCGCGGCTGGAATTCCTCGTATTTCGGATGGAAGTAGAGGTCGTGGACCACCCCGGCGAGGTGCTTCGGCGCCTGCAGGTCGCCTTCGATGAACGCGCGATAGATGATCAGTTTGGCCGTGGCGGTCTCTAACTGCAGGGCTCGCCATTCCTCCGTCTGCCGCCGCATGGGCTCGAAGTTGCGTTGCATGCGGTCGACGCCAATGGCAAGGCTGTCCTGCAGCGAGAAGTTCTTCGAATGCTTCGCCAGCACCGGTGTGAAATCGCCGGTGAAGGCCATGTTTTCACACACCAGGACCCGCAGGCCGGTGGTGATGGCGAGCCGGAAAGACTTGTCGTGGCTGTTGCGGATGCCGATGGAGAACCGGCAACCTGCAAATCCGGCAGCCAGGTCGAGCACGCCGAACATCTTCATGCCGTCCGGCGATACTGCGTATTCCTCGTTGACAACGCCGATCTGGCGGAAGGCGAGGGTTTCGGCCAGCGATTCCACGATCTCGTGGTGTGGAATCGGACGATGGGTTGCGGTTGCGGCGGGCGTCGGCAGCTGCGCCAACTCGGCCCGCCCAATCTTGGTATTGCTGGAAATCAAGGTGCCAGTCTCAAGCATGGGAATGCCTCCTACTGAGTTTCCGGGAGGTGCGCTCTGGCGGGCGCAACCTCCTAAGATCGCCGCTTCCGGCGGTACGGCCCCGATATCGGGTTGTGAATTGTGCGGAAGGGAGTGGCGGAGCAAGCCAGGTCCGAGGCATCGCCGCACGCCGCCCGCACCTCATTGGCGTGCAAATTGAGCAACCGAAGGTGAGCCAGGTTGCGCAGGTCGATGGGCGTGAGGTGTTTGAGAGCACGAAACACCGCACGGCTTGACTTGCCAATCAGATAAAAGTCGCTGTTCTGCCGCTCGCCGCATACAGTCCGACGCATGGTGTAGTGCGCAACTATTTCAACGGCGACTCGGCCCTCATCGGTGAAGCGATTGCTTTGGTTGGATTCGGCATCTCAGAGGAGCGAGATTGTGTCCGGCTTCGCGGGATTTCTTGCCGGGAACGTCCGGTGCGCCCGCTCTGGCGTGAGACAGTTCGCTAAATCCCGCACTTGGTTTAACGCGGTCACGAGGTTAGGTGCTCAGATTTAGCCCACGCGTTTTGTGGCGACGTTTAGCAAGCCCGCCGAGACGGGGTACTTGCGGCCGAAAGGCGTCGCCTCTTCTTATCGGTATCACAGTAGACGGGCACGCCTGCCCTGCGATTGGCAGAGGGACACGGCCTTGGCGTCGAAGGAGACGAACTCGTCTGCACCCAGCCAGTCTCCTTCATAAGCGATCACGCCGTCAGCAAAGTCTCCACCAGCGTCCAATACGCACAGACCAGCCTCGACGGCTGGCCGATTTGCGACAACATTGGCGCTCCTCATTAGACGACGAATTGCATCCGAGATGTCGAAAACAGATCTCTTGTAACCTCGACGAAGTACCCACACAAATTCGCACAGGACCGCGATGGGCACTGCGACCAAATCGGCGTCTTCTAGGACCTTGGTGGCGCGCGGGGCTTGCTTGGAATCGTCCTGAACCGCAGCTCTGATGAGCACGTTCGTGTCCGCTGTAATTTTCATTTCGCTTTTGCCCATCCCTGGCTGGCAATCTCGTTGATCTGATCGACACTCAGCTTGGGGCCTCTCCTTTGGGATAGGCAGCCGACGAATTCGGTAATCTTGCCATCCTGTGAAGCCGCTCGTACCACGATCCGGCCATCGGGTAGTTTGTCCGCTTCGATTTTCTCGCCTGGTCTTACCCCAAGATGCTGGAGCAACTCCTGCTTGAGCGTAACCTGGCCTTTGGCAGTAACGGTAAGCGTCGTCATACCTCGTCTCCTAGCTGAATCCTAGTTCCATCGTAAGGCAAAAATGCCTTACTGTCCAGCCGTTGTGAATTGACGTTCGTGCACAATTTGGATTGACCCTCTCCATTGATCACAGTCGTTGACAGGCGCTTCTAAGACACGGAAATGCCGTGCGGACATCCTTACACTTTCTGTATTGGGCCTGGATACCGGGCCACCAGAGTATCGGTGGTCAGCAGCGTGATACCCTCGACGGTCGATTGTGCCACCAAGACTCGGTCGAAAGGGTCTTTGTGAATTGGCGGCAAGCTTTCGATTGCCACCACATGATCGCTGCCGATCGGCAACTCGCTATAGTCATTGTCGAGCAGGCCCCGGCGCAGCAGCCGCGTATCCACCTGAAAGTCGATCCGCCCCAGCCCGCGTTTGATGGTTATCTCCCATAAGCTGGCCGCGCTGAACAGAAGTTCATTCTCCGGATTCTCGATCAGATCATGTGCCTTCGGGGAAAGGCGGTCGGGTTCACCAACCGCCCATAGAAGAAGATGCGTATCGAGCAACAGTTTCATGCGCCACCGCCGAAGATCTGTTCAATCTCCTCGCTGCCCATTTGGTTGAAATCGTCGGGCACCAGTATCTGTCCAGCCATAAAGCCGAGTCGGCGCACTTTGTCTCCTGTCGGAGCCCCCAGCGGCATAACCTTCACTAAGGGCTTGCCCGCTTTGGCGATAATGAAGGGTTCACCACTCGATGCCGCCTCAACCAGCTTTGAAAGCTGGGTCTTGGCTTCGTGGATGTTGACCGTTTTCATCTTTTCCTCCAACTAAAGTCTCCAAATTAGACTAAGTTTAATTAGTTTAGTTTATATGTGGAAAGCGCGAGAGGCAAGTCTCAACGAGGGGTATAAAAGTTGCGAGGCTCCATCCGAACCTCAGAGGCAAGCTCGCGATGGCTTGCGGACTGCAGGTGACGCTGCTCACTCTCCTCACCAGTCTTCACCAGTCTTCCGGACCAGAAGAGGGGAGCAGGAATGAAGGTTGCTTTTCGCTAGAACAGCGAGAGTTGTTCAATGTCGGGCCTGTGAGAACTGGATGGCGGAGACTCCTCGCCGTCTCCCGATGTGGGGCTATCCTCCGACAGCGCCGGATTGCCCATCTTGGCCTGTACCGCCTGAGCACCTTCAAGCTCTTCCGGTCGGCGCGCGGGAGGCTCTGGCCGCAACTGGCCGAGACTCCGCCAGACGTTCTGCGCCGATTCCCCAATTCCTTTCTTCTCGACCAGCTCGCGCGCCATAGCGGTGAGCATGTCGTCATCGCCATCGATAGCCTGGAGGCCTTCGGAAGCGAACTTTCCTTCCATCGCCAACGCCACGAGGAGCTTTTTGCCCATGAGCCGCAGACAGACTTCCTGCATCGTGTCGTTGTAGGCGAAGAACTTCACCTCCACCGGGCGCTTTTGCCCAATACGCCAGGAGCGGCGGCTGGCCTGGAGTAAGGTGTGCAGAGAATACCCGGTCTCATGAAAAAGAATAGTTGGGAAATCCAGCAGATCGAGTCCGGTTTCGACGATCTTGGGATGGCAGATCGCGACGTCGATGCCACGTCGCAACTGTTCGCGGTACCAGGTTTCCCGCTTATGCGTGGGTACGGTGGCCCGCAGGATGGCGGCGCGGATTCCCGCCGTGCGAAACAACTGCTCCAGTCGCGCGGTGACGTCGTGCTTGTTGGTGTAAACCGCAAAGACCTGGCATTTGCGCCCGCGGGCCAGTTGCGCCCGAACCTCATCGAGCAGGGCCTGCTCTTTGGGAAAGGTCAGCTGCGGGTCCATATCCACGGTTTCAGCGATCACGAACCGTTGGCGTGACCCGGCGTCCGGATTGAATTCGGAGCCGTAGAGTGTGCCGAAGCCGTAGGGATGGTCGGGCCAGGCGAGCAGCGCGTTGAGCATGATCGCCACCACACTGCTGTTGCCGCGATGCTCTTTGAGACAAGCCCGGATTTCCTCCTCGAGTCTTTCGTACGCGGGCTGCAACGGATGCTCCAGCGGAACGGCGAGCACATCTTCGCGATAGCTGGGCAGGCCGTCGGAGATATCCTCCAGCCCGATGAACGCGCAGTGGTCCATCAGATAGGCGCCGAACAGCAGCGGTGAGGCTCCCGGCTTGCGCTTGACGGTGACTTCCTTCTTTGTCTTTTTCGAGCAGGCGTTATCTTCGACGGTGATGCGCTCGACCGTTTCGATCACCCCGAAATCGCGGGTGAAGCGCTCGCGGCCCCCGGGGCCCCATTCGTAGCCGTCCGTGATCATCCGTTTCGCGTCGGTGCGGAACAGGGTGTTGAACAGGTCGTCGGCGTAGCCCGAGAGCAGTGTTCCTGTCAGGCCCAGAAATCGTTTTGCTACGCGATTCAGCACGCCCAGTGCGTTGCCTTGCGCGGTGTCCCCAGCGAGTTGATGAATCTCGTCGGCGACGGCATAGTCCCACCACTCCGCCATGTACCGGCCCATGTATTCCGCCGGTGCGATGCGCGCGATTTTCTCGCGATCCGCCTGCCATAACGCACAGTAGCGGGTTGTTCCTCCCTTCGGTTGATGAACCACTTCGTGCCGACGCTTTTGGTCGAAATCCATTGTGCTCCAGCGCACCCCGTCGGTTTCGATGGGGCGGCCGGTATCGGGATTGGTCAGCGAACCGAGATAGGGACCGGAACGGGCGTGTCCATAGCAGTGTTTCCAGAAGTACGAGAGTTTGGCCTTTTCGCGGCCAATACAGAAGATGGAACTCACCGGACAATTTCGTTGCCAGCCCTTGCGCCCTAGTCGTCGCAACTCACTCAGCGAGGTATGCAATCCCTCGCGCACGATCTCCCCGCGCCGCAGCTGGACTTCGTTGATGCCGTGCGCCTCGCGGGGACTCCCGCCATTGCGCATGTCGTCAATCAGAAACACCCGTATTTGCGGCAGCGTCAGGAAGGCTTCGCGCGCCCACTTCTCCACCAGATGCGGAGGCGCCATTACCAACCCCGTGAATCTGCGGCCCGCGCTGTGTACCAGCATACTGGAGAGCGCGATCAGGGTCTTTCCCGTGCCGCATTCGGCAACCACATTGGCATTGCGCGCCTGCTGCCAGCGTCGGCTCACCCCCATCACGGCTATGGTCTGAGCTGGATAGGGCGTGCGCAGCATCTCTGCCAGCAGCGGCGATGGCGCTTCCTCCGCACCATACAGCGCTGGATACGAGGTAAGGATGCGATTCCCGATTTCATCGGAGTGCTGTGTCAAGTATGTGGCGATATCGGTGATGTCGTCCTGCTTCACGAACACCTCGTGTCAAATGAATTTCAAAAATGCGGCCGAATGCGCCTAACCCACAAAAGCCTCCGTGGAGAATCCCCAACCGCAACGCGAGTCCGGTCGCGCCGGTCGCGCCGCCCAAACGACGGGGGCTCGACGTAGACTTTTTCCAGCTACATATCGTCTGAGGTAACTCCGCCTCGCTGAGCCAAACTTCACACCTGCCGGCCATCGGCAGAGTGCCGGCCTGACGCTTCGTCGCTTACAATCTGACCAAGCCGGGCTGACTTCTTCCGCGACCGTTCCATAGCTGCGTGCGTCCATCGGGAGAGCGAGAGGAAAGGTCCATGTAGCTGCGATTGCCGCTGCCAGGCTTACCCCGGTTCGACGCGCTCGCTGACCCGGGGCGCTCTTGGTCATCGTCTTTCTAGTGCGTCCAGCCGAGCTCTTGGGCGAGTCCGATGAGAAGCCCTTCCGGCGCGCCGCCGACGAGCTGCGCGCCGTGCTTGCCGAGCCTGGCAAGCGTTTCATTGATGTCGCACACCGCAAACATGACGCGGGTATGGCCTGGGGCGTTTACCGGGGCGTGCCGGTGAACCGCGACGGCAGGCGACGCGAGGAAGTGCGAGAGCCGATCGAAGGAGAATGCGCCGGGCGTGCCACTGGATTGCAGCAATCAGCGCTTCGAAATTGCCCCGCCTTGCCCGAACTCGGTCAGCTCTTGCGCCATGAGGCGATCGACAATGGCGTCAATAGCGGCGATCACGATTTTGACTGTCTGGTGCTCCGATTCGAGCTGCTCCGCCAACTCGCGCTGCCCCTTTAGCAGAGCTTCGGTGATGTGCTGAGGGATGTCGGCCGTTGCGGAATGCAGGACTTGTTTTACTCGCGCTACCAATTGTTTCCGGAGCGCATGCCGGTAGTGAACGATGGTTGTGCCTTGCTGCGCGATTGCAACGTCCAACTCGTGCAGGATGGCTTCCGGCGACGGCTCGCCGGCTTGCGTCAGTACGCGAGGCGTCAGGGCGGACGCGAGTTCCTTCTTCGCCCGGGCAAGCAGGGTGTAAAGTAGGGAAATCTGATCGCCGCGAGCGAGCCATTCCGCGATCAGGTCCTCCAGCGGCTCTCGCCTGACGGTCACGTAGCCGCACTCCCGATCCGATTCGACAAGATCGGCGAGCACATCATCCAGAGCGCTCACACGTCCTCCTTTGTTCACTGTCTTGTTGTCTTGGAAATAGGTGCGGCAGAGTCCGCCACTGGCTAAAGCGGCTGATCGAGTTCGAAATTGAAGTAGAACCGGGGATGATGCTGAAACTCGAGGCTCCCCACTGCTCCGTCGCTTCGCTGGCGCACCACCACGAACGGCGCGGCAAAACCGATCACCTCGAAGTCGCGCAGCAAATCTTCCGGAGTCCAGACCTGGCCGTGTCGGGCCTCTAATTTAGAGCGGGAAACCGGATTCCGGTTCAGCTCGCTTGCGCGTTCGCGGCGTGCCATCTCCAGCTCTTCGCGGCTGAGGCGCACTCTGGTTTCGCACGTTCGTGATTCATACTGACGGGCAGCCATATGGAGTTCCTCGGTGAATTAGGAGATTTCGAGAGCGCTTCTGAGCGTCAGTTCGCGCTGGCAGCGCCGCTTCCAGACGTCTTTTGGTGTGCGACAATGGGGGAATGAAGTTAGAGGTGGAATGCCATTCTGGGCGGAAAGCGAACGAACGGCCGGTTCGCTTCCGGCTGGACGGGCGCGAGTATCTGATAGAAGAGGTGCTGGATCAGTGGTACGGGCCGGGGGACGAATTCTTTAAGGTCCGTGCCGATGATGGCAACCTTTATATATTGCGTCATGAATCGTCGCCGGTGGAGGGTGGCTGGCACTTGGTCTCATTCCGGCAACCGTCCTGAGTCGCAGGCGACGCTTTTAACAAGAGAGACGTCGGGCCACTCGATCGCGCCGTTCGATTCCGGGAACCTCAGCTTCTTGGTGCGCAGCCCTCGGCGCAGCAGCGCCAGCAATTCTTTCCGTGTTGCCCTCACCGCCACGCCGGCATAGCCGAAGCTTGGCAACTCCTGAATGCGCTGCTGCTGATGCAATTGCGCGATTACCCAGGGTCCCCACTCCGGCGTGGCGGGCAGTCCGTAGTTCCGTACCACCGAAGACCAGATGAATCGACTGTCGTCGCTGATCAGGATTAGTGGTCCATTCGAGGTAGTGTCGGCGATTTCCTGCGAGCAAGCCACAAGGTGTCGCAGCGGGCGCTTGCGTCCGGCAAGCGTGATGGAACCGTGAAAACAGAGCGGCTTTTGTCCCAGTGAGACCATGCGCTCGAAGCCGGACGGATCGATAGCCGTAAAGGAATCACCGTTGGCGAAGGCTGCGCTCAGTGCTCCAAGCTCCACGTCTCCGCCAATCACCGAGACCAGGTGCGCCTTGCCGCGTTCTTCTCCTACGAAGGCATCCAAAAGAACGCGAATGTTGGTGGCCGTCTTTTCCGTCCGCCGCACATAGGCGAGTTTGCCCAATCGCAGATAGGCATTCTTCATTGCCAGCCTCGCTCAAATAGATGGAGAGTTACATCAATCAGGAAGGTACTAATTTGGACGCAGAGTCCTGCTAATGATCAGTGGGGGGGGGCCCCGCACTGCGTAAAGGCGCGAGCAGGGAACTCAGCTCTTACTTCTCTGAGTTCACGCTCTTCGGATGGTGTTTCACCGCTTGGTCTCCTTCAGCTCGATAATCCGCCCATCTTCGTACGCGACCATCAGTTCGTGACTAAACCGTTCCCGCTTTCGAATGATGGTTTCGCTCTCCTCATCTCCTTGTTCATTGAACTCATCCACGTACTTCACCGAGCGCCAGTGGGCGATGTGCCGCGATTCGCCCTCGCCGAAGATGCCGTTCAGCATGCCGCTACAAGCCAGCAGTCCGACGTGTCCTTGGTGCAGGGGCGTAACCGGTCGTCCACTCATCTTCTGGTGTTTCGGAACCAAGATGCCGCGAGCCTTTTGCATCGCGAGCGAGTTCTCGATCGCATCTTCGATGGCATCGAGCGGCAGACCCGTGTAACGGATCGATACCGGGCGGGATGGAGGAATTGGATAGCGCACTTTGGTTTCTTGGTTGAGAACAGCAATCTCGTTCGGACGCATTCCGGTACGGATGAGCAGTTCTGCGCCCTTCGGTTCACCGCGTGCGTGTGCCTTCATGCGTTGTCCGCAGATCACGACCTGATGGTAGCGGACGCATTCCGGGTGTTGGAGCTGCCAGACAGTGATGCGGTCAAACTGGCTGGCCAGCAAGCGAGCGCATGGAGCCAGCGCTGTGCTCGGAACTACGAATATCAGTACGCCGTCCGTCTCCACCCAGCGATAGCAATGTTCCAGGAATCCCAACTCCATGCGCTGATTGCTGTGTGCACCCAGCTCACAGTCGTAAGGCGGATTCAAGTATAGAAGTGAGCACGACTCGGCGGTCACGCGGCATTCGAATACACTCCCGTGGATGGTGGCAATCCCGCGCGCGGCGCACGACGCTGCCCGGTCGGCATCCAGTTCAATGGCAGCGAGCGCGGCATCGCTGTCCATCGTGATGTCCACCAGGGCGGCGCCGTCGCCGGCGCATGGGTCGAGGGCGGAATACGCCGCAGAAGGAATCAGCAGCGTCCTTATGTTTTGCCTCTCTTCAGGTGGCAGCGGGTAATACCCCAGTTTGAGTCTGGAAAACGGGCGGGCCATCGCTTGTGACTCCAGGAAGACTTACCATGAGTTCAATGAACCAAATTGAGGTTGGTTTGGAGCTGGACACAGACTCCTCGCTGGCGGACTTCTGCAGACACGGACACCGCGGAGAATTTCCGGAAGATGAGCGTCGAAGCTGAAACCAAAGGATTTTCGAAGAAGGGTAGGAGAGGAGAGAATGGGGAACTACTCGAAACAGAGTTATCTACGCCCTTTGAACCGTTCGGCGCCGGAGACTTGCCTGAAGTTGTTGCGGGGCGTCTATCGGGCATCGTAATTGGGGCCAGCGAGTTCTTCCAAACCCAGGACAACTGCTTGTAGCGTCCTCATATCCGTGATCTTGCTCGGTGCCGGCGCTTGCAGCTTTGCCAGCAGAGCAGTCACTTTCTCCGGCGGCAGGCGTTTGCTGACGGCCTGGAGCCTGCAGAAGCCGCGGGTGGCCGATTCCAGAATGCTGAGCACACGATGCTTCACCGCTATGTCACCAATGAGCCGGGGCTGACTGGCGCGCCCATACTGGCGTAGTACATTGCGGTAGAAGCCCGGACCCACAACCGCTTCGAGCTTTGCAATCCTTCGGTCTACTTCTTCGCCGTCTGTGGTTCCGCCGCGACCATTGCCGTTTTCAGAGCCGTTGCTGGCGCTGCCGTGGCCGTACCCAGCGGCACCGCCGATCCCATTCCCGTTACCATTGCTACCCGGCGGGCGCATGCCTTTTGCCCAGTTCTCGGGCACTGCCCAGAGCGGCAGCCGCGGCATCTGCTTTGGTTGGCGATGTTCGTCCAAGTCGACCCATCGCGGCTGAAAGTAGTAGAAGTACCGACCTAGGCCGAAGCAACTGCAGGCGCGCTTGAACGCCTGCGCGTCGGCTGCGGTCATTCCATGGTCGTCGTCGGCCCAGTCTTCACCGGTCCCCGAGTGCTCGCCGAGACCAATGATGGCGACGGTGCAGGTGACCAGGACCTTGCCGCTGATGATGGACTCGCCCTTCTTGATCCGAGTGAGATTATGCATGGTTTCAATCTGGTACTTCCGGGTCCATCCATGAGGCGTCAACAACGCGTTAAGCCGGTCGGTGTAGGCACGGGGATCGGCATAAGGCACGATCTGCCCGCGCCGCTTATCGTTGGAGGTATTGGTGATGCGCCACTGAACCTGGTGCCCAGGAAAGGGAATTTCCAGTTCGGCGAGAAGCCTGGTCACGTCCGTCTCCGCAAGAGGACTATCGTAAGGATGATCGTTTGGCACGAGGATGCTCCTTCGCACGGTGACGTGCGGTTTCGCGTCGTTATCGCGTTGGAGGGAAGATAGGCTTGACTGGTGTGAAGCTGGTCTAAACTCTGCGAGAAGGATTTCTTGTTGCCGTCAGAAGCTCCTCAACAGAAATGTTCTTGCGCTCCCCAGCACCTTCTCCCGCGCCGGGTCTGGCAGCATGCGAGCGATTTCCATGGCTCCGGTCATGGTTGAAAAGATGGCAAAGAAGGCCCGCTCTTTTTCTGCCGTTCCGCTGCCAGGCATGAACGGCAGCATCCGATTCTTGTAGTTCACCAGTTCCGGCAGAATCTGGGATTTAAATGTCTTATCTGCCCGTGCTAGTTCAGGCCCAAGCGCCGGCAGGGGACACCCGCGTTCGGGATGGTCGCACATTTCCCGATGCAGATATGTTTTCACCATTGCCTTCCATCCTTCGCCAGGGGGCGCCTGCTGAGCGGCACGAACCAGCGTAGCTATGATTTCCCGGAAAGCCTCACGTAACGATTCCAATAACAACTCATCTTTGCTTTCGAAGTGCTTGTAAAAGCCTCCATGAGTGAGACCGGTGTTCCGCATAACCGTGGCCACCGCCGCCCCCTTCAGGCCTTGGGCGCGGACACGTCGCGAGGCGTCCTGAATGATTTTCCGGTGAGTTTCGACCTTATGTTCCGGCCGGTAGCGCATAACTCATTATAGGATGCTGACGATCATCTCCCGATCATCATGTGTCTTTGGCTTCCGCGTGGGAGACCCGCGCGGACACACCTGGTTTACCCATAGCGCCTATAAAAACTGAATCCATAGGATGATACACATAATCCTATCTCAAGTACGAGCCGTAGGTCGGCTCTAGGAGATAAGGTTATGTTGTCCCAACTCTATTTCTTCGCAAGCGTCGCATTCAGCTTCCTCGCGTGGGGAGTCGTCACCGCCCGGTGGATTTGGCCGCGGCTCCGCAGCCTCGATCGAAGCGAAGCGTTGCGTCCTCTATTGATGCTTCACAGTTTTCGGTTCTTTGGGTTGGTGTTCCTCGTGCCCGGGGTCGTCTCGGCCGATCTGCCCGCTTCCTTTGCTCATCCCGCTGCCTATGGAGATCTGGTAGCCGCGATACTGGCTTTCGTGGCGCTGCTGACCCTGTCCACCGGGGCCGGTTCGGCTGTTGCCTGGATCTTCAATCTCTGGGGTGCAGCCGATCTCCTGAACGCTTTTTACCAGGGTAATCACGCCGCGCTGCAGCCGGGGCAACTGGGAGCCGCGTACGTTATTCCGACTCTCATTGTGCCGCTGCTACTGATCACGCATGCACTCGCCTTCCGGATTCTTCTGCAACCTCAGCACCAATCCGCAACCCTGGAGAGGAGGCATTTCGCCTAGCTCATTGCCAATGTTGGAGGCTCACCAGGAGACTCCCCGCACCCTCGTAAGTTCGGGGGCGGGGAACTCCTCGAAGTTGTCACAGACCGTGTAGCGGGAGTGATCCCTTCCCGCAACTCCACGGATGTCGTGTCTGGCGGAATCCATTGCGCCCTCAGCCGAGTTGCTGGCACATCACCTTACCCGAATCGTCCGCGTACGGCTGACCGTTGCTGCTTCGCCGCTATGGGAACCATCGCTTTCCTCCTGCCGGTTTCTGAACACGGCGGTCCGCATCACCAGTCGATGAAAGACATAGATCAGTAGCGGAGTGCCGGTTGCCGCAGCCATGAAGGCTCCTCCTGGATTCAGCCGCAGTCCTCCGCCGAGGACGATCAACAGAAACAGGAACAGACAGAACACTAAGGCTGAGTTCTTGACTCTTGTCCGCATGACGCCTGATTCTCCTTACGCACTATCCGGCCCGGGGATGACACTAACCGCGACTGATTTAGGCGCATTATGTTCGACCGTTTGCGTTGTGGCTGACCGCAGATAGTGACAATGAAAGCATCGCGTGCAGTTCACTGCCTGTGTGATGGCCCGCACCGCACCGCGAAAACGCTTCGGGATTCCGATCGGATCTCCCGCCATCGTGTAGAAAACCGGCAATACCGAACCGGCTCGGCCCTTCTCCGGCCCGGTCAGTTCCAGTTCCAGCCGGCCATGGATTCCTCGAAACAGGGCCCTGCTTTCCAGGGCCGGCGCGTTACTGCCGAGTGCGAATTGCGGCCGGTGCCGGGTAATCAGCAACTCGTAGGTCCTCGCCTTACGTAGCATTTCGATTCGCACGAGGCTCGGGGCCAGGACTACGGAATGCAGTCCATTGGGAGCGATCGACTCCACCGGGTGAAGATATTCCAGCGGCCGCCCGTCTTCGCGGGCAAACGTCACGTAGTGACCCACATCGCCTACGGCGCCACCTGATTCCAGTCCTCGAATTACGTATCGTCTGGTCAAGTGCTGGTGTTCCACCCGAACCAACGGCTGCGCGAAGATGCCGCGCCGTCTGAGCGCCCCGAGAACGTATCTTGGCAGGGCGAGCCCGTGCGCGTCGAAACCCCTTGTCGATTTCATGAGCTGCCAACTCCCCTGAACTATGCGGACCAACTCTCGCAAATCGGTTGGCCAAGTGCCGCACGGATCATCGCTTTTGTGCATCCTGCCCAGCATTTGTAATACCGCGGGTCCTGCACCAGGATTGCGAGATTATCGCCGCTGCGGTCATGTCCGGATTCGGCGCAGGACGGACAGCGAGCCACATAGTTTCTGCCGATCTTGCGGATTGCGGTGACGTGCTCAAGAATTCGAAACTCCCGGCGAGCAGACGACGAAATACGGAAGTGAAGCTTTGCCGGGACCAATTTTTCCAAATGCGCCACCTGCGATATTTGTTCACCGGCAGTAAAAGTCTGCAGTTCGGCGTCGGTCACCTTCCGCAGTGTCTTCAGGTACTCCAGCTGGGCTTCGAGTGTGTAATCAGCGCCGTAGAACCAGAACCGCCGCTTAGCCCCACGGTGGATTCCGAGAGGCCCGCGAATGGCGTTCCCGAACCCTCCCTCGCCGATGGCATCCTGCTTGGGAAACACCTCAATTCCTTCCGCTAACCCTGAGCCTTTCACCGGTAGGCCGAGTCGGCGAGCCAGACCGTGCACGTAGATACGGCAATCTCGTGCCAGCAGTGGCGTGGCAAAGAAGATCCACAGATGACCACCGCGTTTGCTCATTTCCAACGCTGGTTCGACGTTATCCTGCTTGAGGTGATATTGGAGCTTCAACAGATCTTCCATGGCGTTTTTGTAGTCGGCGTCGATCGCCACCCACTTGCAACGCTGATTCGAAGGATTGATGGCGTACAAACCGACAGTGACCTCGCCCTCCAGATGTCGGCGGATGGTGGAATCGTCGAGCGATAGAAGACGGTCGGTCGCTTTGTTCTTCGGTTGAAAGTAACCATGCCGCCCGCTTTCCGGATGCGGGCGCATTGACTGCAAAGTGTAAGCTCGTCGGTTCACGAACAAGTGCCAGTACGCTCTGACGATTTCTCGGCTGGCCCTCACCGTACACTGCATCCGTTGTTCACCTCCTTCGCGCCGCAGCAGCCAGACGTGGTCCAGCCACGGACTGATGCTGGTTGATAACCCCAAACACGAATACCGTCAAACGCGTGCTTCAGGCGATTTGCCCACCTCGACTGTCCACTGCAATCCTGCGCGCCAGAGTCCGGGATGCTCAACCAGCGCGAGGAAACCGCATTCCTGGAGCAGCCGTTCAAGTTGCGCGGCCGTGTAACCACCGAACTGTTCGTCCTCGAAGTCCACCATGTACCAGGCCCCTTTCCTTCGATCCAAGATGTAAACTGCACCCGAACCTGGATCTCCGGGTACCATCAGCAACACGAGCAGGGCTAGAGGAAATTCAATCCAGCAGACGACCTCCGGCTGTTCGCTTGCCTGCAAAAGTTGAGCGCTTGCAGTCCACAGATCGGCGTCAGCACCGAGTTCTAAAACTGGCGTGACGATCATTCGACCAAACATTGGAGCTTTCCTTTCTGGGCAAGGGCCCGTGATTTAGCTAGCTGGCGCAAATTAAGTTGATCCTATGGAGGGGAAATCACCAGGGACAATCTCAACGTCAGCGACGTTGACGAAGTGGTTCGGCTTCGCCAAACTGCGCGGCGCGATCCGGGAGCGATAGCGAACGGCGAGCGAACTTTACTCAAGGGAATCCACGCACGAGTCCCAATCTAAGTTCGTCCCCCAATCCACTGCAGAGGCTTTGGTTTAGCGGAACATCGGAGGCGCGAAGTGTTGCTCGAAATAGCGCCTACTGGCGTAGGTAATGGGGAGGGCGGCTGGCCAATGTTCTATTCCGGTTCAGCTACCCATAGTAGCGGAAGCGAGGCCAAAAATCTGGCCAGGAGTAGCGCAGGTTATGGCAGACGTAGACGTCAGCGTAGCCGTCGATCGAGGCATTGGTTATGCCGTGGGCCATGGGGATCTGCGCGGCCCAGCGGCACTTCTCGAAGTTCTGTTCACCGAAGGTCTGCTTGAACCCCACGGTGATGACAGTGGAGGGCGGGTCTGCGCCGTAGCCGCGCAGCCAGTTAGAGTTCATGCCGCTAATGGCCAAAGGCAGCCCATAGCGCGGGCCGTAAACGGTGATGGCGGCAGCCTGTCCGTCGTCCGCCGCGATGATGCCCACGGGCTCGCGCTCCTGGGGTGCGAGCGATCCACGCACCCGCGCCACCGTCTCAGCCAGTTCCGGCCAGCCGACCATGTAATGAAAGTTTCCATTGATCGCGTTTGCGACGCGCCACCAGGCCGAGCCGAGGGGAGCAATGGGCATCGAAATCGCCGCGGCCGTAATGCCGGAGATGCTGATCGTAATCCAGGCGTTACGCCATACTTCACGCCACACCGACTCGGTGCGCCCGGATAGCCATTGGTCCCAGTAGGCGGCGCCAGCGGCGATGAGCATGGGGTAGGCGGAGCCGAGGTAGTAGTCGCGTCCGCGCACAGCGAAAAGGATGACGAGTGGGACCACATACATCCAGCCAAGCATGCGGAAACGCCGTCCTCGGGGAGAGCCGAAAACGAACCAAAGTCCACCCAGCCACAAGGGAAGGGTTACAGGGTTGGCGTTCTTCCAAAGCTGGTTGAGAAGGAAGTAGTCAGTCCATCCCCAGCGGATATCGCGCGAGTGGATGACGCTGAGAAACTCGAGCGTGATGAAGTGATGGTTGATCTGCCAGACAATGTTGGGCAGCATGATAACAAAGGCCAGGACAGCGCCGGCCCACATCCAGGGGCTGCGAAGATACCGCCGCGCGGGCGTGAAGATGACGCCAGCAGTGACGCCGAACACAAGTAGCCCCATCGTGTACTTGGTCATCATGCCGGCGCCGATCGCAGCTCCGATCGCCAGCCACCACTGAGGGTTGTCGGATTCGATGAGGCGGATTACGCACCAGGCGACAACCGGCCACCAGAGCAGGTCGAGCGAGGTGTAGGAGAGAAAGCCCCCGCAAAAAAGCGCTTGGCCTCCGATCGCTGCAGCAAGTGCGGCGAGAAGTTGTGCCCGGCGACTGGCACCCAGTCGTTTCGCGCAGAGTCCAGTGACCAGCACGACGATCCCATGGACGATCGCGGGGAAGACACGAAGTCCGCGGACAGAGACGCCGAAAAGTATCAGTTCGAGGCGGCCGACAAAGGCGGTGAGGGGCGGATATTCGACGTATCCCCACTCGAGATGCTGCGCGTTGTTAATAGTCTGGAGCTCGTCGCGGTGAAAGCCGTATTGACCATTGGCAAAATAGTGAAGAAGAAAAACGGCGAGGGCGCAATGGATGAGGATGCTGAAGTCGTTGCGGGATCGTGTTTCGGGGAAGCTGCGCATGCTACGGTCAGCTTGGCCGAGAGACACCCCGGTGGATGCATCGGCACTGGTCCGACCGTTCATGACTCATTCTTGCACTAAGAAGCATCAATCACGCGAATTTCTACTCCCTAACGTGGATGGTGTAATCAGGATTATCATCATGACGGAGGTCGCTTCAATCCTGGTCGAGTTAGCTTCCACCGGCACGTAATTCGGCCAGCACCCTGCAACATCGGCACCTCAATACCGCACTGGAGTTCGGCTCGGTTCAACCGCCTCTCGCCGATCTCGAACATCTAAGCGGACCCATGGTTTATGCTTGACCCGCTTTGTTCCCACCTCGCAACGTCTTCCTTCGCTCCATCCGCAAAAAACGGGATAGTCAACGGCTAATGTCTGCTTCCTGAGTAGATTATGTATGGCAAGAGCACTTCAACAGCATCGCAACGCCACTGCAAAAGCATCTCAATGCGTTACACGCCCCGGCGCCGGTCAGGGTGTAGCCTTCTGCTGCTGCGAAGAACTACTGAGGCCACCGAGGACGTCGCTGAACCGCGATGTGGCCGAGCCACGGTTCGCCTGTACCGGTACATCGAATCCATCGGCCAATACGTCGCGGTACAACCCAAAATGGATGGCTTGGGAGCACGCCTGAAACCGGAATCGCAGAAAGGCCAGGAGATCATGGTTAGGGGCAATGTAGAGGAAGTGGCGCAACTGCCTCTGCGCCTCGATCCGCTTGCAGATGCCATCGTAGCGCGCCTTGGCTTTTGGGGTACGTTCGTATTCCAACGCGAAGCGATGTTCCTGACCTCCGATACGCACCTCGACCGTTGCATCGTAGTCCTTGCCGTATCCGATGTCCGTCAGTTCGTTGCGCGACCGGATATCGGACTCCGGCGTCCAACGCGCCAGCATTCCCGTCCGTTTCAGCGCAAGATGGATCTCGTTGAGTTCCAACGCGTGTTGTACGTGGCCGCTAACGGCCTCAACGCGATCAGGTGATCCGGAGTAGTACTCGCCGCGTGCAATCAGCTCCGAAGCGCCGCCGGGCGAGATTGCGTACACAACGCCGATGTTCATGTCCCGGATTTGGTGGCGGACAAGCAGCGCATGTGCAGCAAGGCGCCGCACACGATTCTCGAAGGCCTTGCGCGAGGATGCGCAGTACTCCAACCGCATGAACTCGAATAATTGGTTGCCGGTAACGAACGTGCTGTGCAACACCCGGCGCAAGAGCGGATAATCGCGCGTCGCGCTGAGTGCGATGGTCCCTTTCAGGTAGCGCACGCGCTTGCCTCCTGCCGTGTCGTGGTCAGCGCCAATCTCGCAATCCACGGCTGCGCATGTGCCGGTTGCAACACGAACCTACCCAATTCACTCTCAACCCAGCCGTACGCGGGCAGTAACAACATAATTTCCTGTTGGTCGCCGCATTCGCTGAACGAAAGCAGCCAACTCTGCTGACACCGCCAGCCGCTGGTCCCGATGTTCAGTTTGCCAGTCAGCGTAGACCGGAGAACCACCAGAAATCTGTCGGGTCTCTCCGGTCTAGGCAATATACGATGGAAGAGTACTTTGTTGTCGCCATTCCATATGCACGGATTCGCACACTCGAACACTCGATTGATCATGTGCTGCAGGCGATGCACGTCGAACCCGCCGCAGTTGTGGAACCGCGCATAGCCGGGAATCCTGGGTCGCTGACGGATGGTGCCGGCGATCACGATGCCAGTCGTGTTGTAGTACACGCCACGTTCAAACCGAAGCGGATCGCTTGCGTCTTTGCCAAACCTGTAGCGCCACACGCTGCCGAAATCGGTTGCCGCGACTAGCATCTCTATGCGCCTTTGAGCCGTTTGTTCTCTCGCTTCTCGGCGTACAACTGCTCCTGCAGATTGTTGATGTGGTGAACCAGCTTCTGGTCGGCGTTGCGCACATCAACTGTGCTCGCGCCGTCACGACTGACGTTGGACTTTCTTGCGAGTGCATCGAGACGGAATGACAGGTCGGCCAGCATCCGTTCCTTTTCCGCCAGATCTCTTTTGGCCAAATCGCGCTCCCGTTTGTAGGTATCTCGCTCCGCCGTCACCGATTGCAACTCAGCGCGGTAGCGCTCCACACCCGACTCCAATCCCTCTGCGGGCACGCCGTGTTCGCTGGCTTCGACCGCGCGATTGCAGCGCTCAATATGTTCGTTGTACTTCTGGATGGCATCGCGCGCGACTTGGCGCGAATATGCGTCGTGGTTGTACAGGTCGGTCATCATTTCGGCCGTGATCCACATGGAACGGCGATGGTCGATCCGTTGTTTTGTGTACAGCACGGCAAGAACAAAGAGCGTGAGCGTGACGATTGCGCTATACCGGAAGTAAGTATTCCGCACGCTGGCGTCGAGAAGTGCCTGACGCCGCTGTTCCATCCAGGCGCCGTAATCGAAATCATCGGGGTTGAACTGCTTGAGCAGGAACTCGTACCAGGTATCACGGCGTTGGTACAGGGCAGCGGAGACCGGCGGCGCCGGAGATGCCCGACGTCGCGCAGCCCGAACGACACTCGCTACTGGATTGGCGTATGCGTGCTGCTGCGCGAATGCAGGACAAAGGAAGACCACCGAGAGGAGAAGAAAAACAGCGATGTCAGACACTGTTTTCACGACACAGTTCCTAGCGTCCGCGCCGGCCAAAGCGGCGCTGCGCAGCCAGTTCCGGCGTCGCGAATCGCAGGTTGGCGCCGCCAGAATGTTCTCGCGATTGCCGAGTTCTGGGATAGAGTTCCGGTTGAAAGTGCGGCACCGCGACCTCTTGTGGAGGGCGCACATGAAGCAATTGATGTAAGGTGCCGCGCGTGTCATCGGTCATCAGGATTTCCATTTGTCCTTTGGGGAGATTCTTGATGTGCTCGTCGAGCGAGCGGGTTTCCCGGTCCTCGCTTTCCACCGCGCGATCGGTCGCCTCGTACTTCTCGTAGCCGAACAGTCGCCAGCGGTACATAGATATACTCCGGCGGGTCACCGTATGTTCGGCCGAAGCGCGGAGGAAATAGCGCGCGGTTTCTTCGTCGCGGGTACGCAAGGTCATGGTGGTGTTAGGCGCCGAGGTCACATCCTCTTTGAATCCGCGCCCCACCTGCATCAACTGGGGCAGGCTCTGGATCGAGAACAGAAACGCGGTGTTGGTGCCACGCGCGGTTTGCAGGATCTGGGAGAAATTGCGATAGCCGAACGGCGCAAACTCATCGAGCACCACGCTGAACATGGGCCGGTTGGAGCGCCGCCGTTGCTCCTCGCTTTCATAACGCTTGCCCACGACCAGCTGCAGGTTCTGCAACAACATCTTGCCTAAGGCTTTGACCGGCTCGGTGTTCTTATTGACGTTGAGCGTGACAAACAGGATCAACTCCTGCTCGATCACCTCGTCGAGGGAGAGTAGCTCTTCATAGGGGCCGGTAACGACGCTGAGTTCGTCGTCTAGAAACGTCATGCACTCGTTAAGCAGACCTTGGATCTTCGGGACGCGTTCCCTATCGGCAAACGATTGATAAAGGTTCTTCACCGACATATCGAAGTTCAGCCGCCGTTGTACTGGAATTTCTGAATCTCGTTCCATGCGGCGTCGCGCAAGTTCGACTTGCTCCCTCAGCACCTGTTCATCGATCGCCATGACCAGCACGTCGTAGAAGTTGAACTTGCGGCCGGTGTAGACCAGCACGCGCACGATGTCGGAGAGGTAATTGAGTTGATGCTTGCCGAAAAACTCATCGTGCAAATTGAAGGAGCCGAACACCATGTTCACGACAGAGGTGTAATCGTCGTCGGTGCAGTGGAAGGGGTTGTAGCGAACAGAGATGTTCGGGTGCGCGGGATTCAAAACTCGGAGCTGATGCAGCCGTCCGGCGCGGTGTACATGCGGCAACAAATCGTAGAAAAACTCCAAGTCTCCTTTGCCGTCAAAGATGACCATCGGGAGGCGGTGAGGATCGGAGGGTGTGCCGACCACGCGCGCCAAGTCCTGCGTGATGATGTTCTTCAGCAAGGTGGTTTTTCCCGAGCCTGTCATGCCGAGGACAATTCCCTGCATGACACGGACTCGATCCGGCCAGAGCCAAGGATTGCCATGCACGTCGTACCCGAGAATGACTGCATTCTGACTCCAGGCGGTGGCGGTGGAACGCTGGTCGCGTTTGGGCGTAACCACCATGGGCGGGTGCGGCCATTGCTTTTCGCGGCGTGCGCGCGCCGTCGTGGCGAGGATCGCGGTACCGCCCAAGGCGAGCAGTGCCAGAGTCGTATAAGAAGCAAGCTCAGCAATTTGGCGATTGTCGAGGTGATAACGCTCTCGGGCAAGATACCAGACGAACCATGCGGTGACCATGAGCAGCAGCGACACGAGAATTTCGACGCTGTCCAACACGGAAGGATGGTTCTGCCTTTGAGCATACGAATCGCGCATCAGCGTACTCCGAAGCTGATCCGGGCCAAGTAAGGCGCAGCGCTCTGCACGGAGCCGAGCGCGATCCTCCAAAGCCAGAGGCGGAGACGGGCGTTTCGATTTCTCTGCGCTTCGCCTGAACGATACAGATTGGGTCCGGGTAGCGCTCGTCTGCTCGTGACCAGCCATTCTTTTTGCTTCTCAATCAGGGCCACGACCCAGCGCATGAGAAACCCGAGGATGTCGCAGAAGAGAAAGCCGCAAGAGATTTCCAACTGAAAAGGACGGTTCGCCGCGCCTGCGACGTAGAGCCAGAACAATCGTCCCAGCCCGAACAACAAAAACCTCCAGAGCCCTAGTTCCCAGTCACGGATGAGTTCCTGTCGATTCAGTTCAACGACTGCCTCTGGCATTTTCCGTGCTCTTTTTTGCCCGTCGTCCATGGCAAACTCCAATCACCGCAAATTGCCGAAATAGGCGAGAGCCGCAATCGCGAGCGCAGCGACCAGCGCAAAGAAGACAAACCGGCGCCGCGGGGCTCGCGCCGCTTTTGGCTCAAAAGGGTTTCGGTACTCCAGCACGAAATCGCCAACTGCCTTGAGTGCACCAATGTCGGGTCGACTGCGGACGTACTGCGACAATGCCGCATGAACCTCTTTTGTGTTGAAGGGCTGCTCCATTGAGAACCTGCCAATCTCATCGCACTAGAAAGGCCGCGATTTGCGCTTTCCGATTACGCCCCTCAGACGACGCGGCACTCGGAAACTGCAACCGCAAGATTCGGGGCTGCTCACTAGACTGCAGTCGGAGCGCCACGACTCCGACGGCTTGCTCTCCTGGCGCAATCTGTTGCGACTGCAACTGGCCGTCGACGATCGGAACTGGAATCTGCTGTCTGACCTTGAGTTTAGCGACCTGTTCATCGTCGAGTTGCGAGTTCACGAGGCCATACAATGATTGCGGAGAACGCATTCCATCCAGTTGAAAGACTTCGGGCGTATGCACGACATAGGGCTGGCTGCCGTGATTCGAAACGGCATACCGAATGAGCAGATTCCCGTCCTTCTCGTACAAGTCGCTGATCCACACTTCCACCGGCTTGGAGTCGTGCTGCCTTCTCGATGGCAGGCGCACCGGCTTGCCAGCCAACAGCAGATCCGTAATAGAGGGAGGCGGCGGTGGCGCGCTGGTCGGCTTGAGCGGCGCGATGTGGACCGGAGTCTGGTCGATGGCAAAGTCCATGTTGGCGACTGAGCCCGCTGGCTCCAGCTCATAGTTCAGTCGCTGATTCGCGGTCCATATAAAAAGGTTGGTGGTTGCATCCGTCTCAGTGGGCTGCACGAAGACCTTGTTCTCCCGCCATTCCACTTTGAAGTTTGGGCTGCCAGCCGCCACCTCTACGACTGGCTCGCTGATTTCGATGACCGTCAGGTGGTTCAGCTCCGTCTTCAAATGCACGATGCGGGTACGGTCACTGGTCGCGGTTTCGATTCTCTGCGCTCTGGCTGGCCCAAGGGCTACGGCCAACAGCGCGAATGTGACAATTCCAACACGATTCATTTGGCTTCTTTCTCTGCCCAAGAACAGCTCCCGGAGACTTGGCATGGAAGCCTCCGGGAGTTTGCTTTAACTGGTTTCCACCAGCGACACACAACTGCGGGTTGGCAGCTGCGGCCGTTGTCGGGTTTCCGGAAAGATCACCTTCCCGTCGCGTATTTCGCTACGTCCCGCCTGGATCGGGAATGGCCGGACCCGCTCGCGGATGATCGGTGAACCCTGCTCGTCACGATCCGTGAAGACTTCTCCTGACTTGTTGACCTGGGCCACAAAAATCAGGCGCTCCACAATCTGGCCGCTGGCTTGGGTGAAGGGCTGGACCAAGAAGATCCGCCCTTCGCCATCGACTTCCACCTCGCCATCGCACAGACTGGGAATCTCCACCGTAACGGGACGTCCTCCGGTACGCTCCGCGATTTGATCGACCACCTCCTGCGGGAAGCTGTAGAACACGATTGACCCGGTCCCGGCCACGAAGTTCGGGTCGGAAACCATCCGCCGCTCCCTGCACACGATCGCGTGCAGGGCCGACAAGTAGGACAACCGCGTTCCGTTCTTGCTGCTACTCCACTTCTGCAGAGCCTGAACCAGCGCTTTCAGCTCGTCGCCCGCCCGCTTGTCGTAGGCGTGCAGCGCGGCCGTGGCCTGGTTGCGGCGGAAAAAGAGTTCCTTGCGAGCTTCGGGGTCCTGCTTGTGGGCCTCGATCTCGGCATTGGCCTTTTCCAACTCGAGCAGAAGCTGTTCGCGGCGGCCCATGATCTCGGTCACGCGGCTGCCGTAGTAGCGGTTGACGACGAAGCACTCCTGATAAATCTCCGGGGTAAAGCTCTGGCCTCCGATCACTCCCCGGAAGTCGCTCAAGGGCGCCGTCATCGTCGCACCGAAATAGCGCCCCAATTCCTTGCGTACGAAGTTGTACAGTCTTCCGACCTTGTCGTTGGCATCGACTTCCAAGTGCTCGTCCATGTCCTCGATCCGGCGTCTCTGTTTCAGCTTCAGCCAAGGCGCAGTGGGAACGTCATTGCGGATGTTGCGAATCACCTCCTGATCGGGCTGGGTCCCATGCTTCAGTTGATCGAGCGCATTCTGAAGCTGATCCACCAACTCTTGGGCAAGGTCGAGCCTTCCTTTTGCCAGACACGAGGTTTTCAAATCGGTGATGGCGCCGATCTGGTTACCGCGTGCCTGCATGGCGACTTGGGGAAGGTTCCACCAAGGACTGGGAGGCTTTGGGTTCTTGTTCTTGACGGCGGCGTGTTGCTCTTCGTAGGCGAACCGGTCCTCAACAAAACGGGGGAATCGATGGTCTTCGACCATGCACACCATATCGAAATCGAAATCGCCGCCATTGCGGGAGGCGGTTTCCGAGTGCAGGATCAGCGTTCCCTTAAGCTGCAGTTGTTCTCGTACCACGGCGGCAACCCGCCCCGGCGCGAGAGAGCAGCCCGCCTGGGCCAGGTGCTCGATCAGCAAGCCTTCAAGATCGTCTTCAGAGAGATTGGTAACCGGCAGCAGGTCTTCCTTCATGCGGATGGGATAGCGCACTACCAGGCCACGCCTGCACTCGGATTGTGCGATGACAGTGGTTTTCGGTATCCAGTCCGAGCCCGAGATCAGACTCCTTTCGTGCAGGCAGAGATAGCCGTCATCCGCCAGCGCGAAGCCGGGCAGACGAAACCCACCGCTGGTGCACAACCGGTACGCCCACTTAGCCAGCACGCGCTGCAGGTGATGCTGGATGAAAGGGTGCTTCAGCATGTATCCGGTTGCATCGGCAATCAGCGTCGCCTGAGCGACCGAGTACTCGCTGGAGGTGTAGTCGGGATCAGGTTCTTCTCCGGGTTCGAGGATCCTCTGGCACAGCTCCGTTCCCAGCAATTGAAACAACTCGGCGAAGTTGTTTTCCTCGAAGGCTTGCCGCACTTTCCCGATCTGGCTGAGTGCGTAAGGCTTGATTTCGAGTTCAATCGAGTCGTCCGGCGCGTGTTCCAACAAGGTGTAGCTCGAATTGAATTCGAGATTGCGGGACACGTCGCGAAAACCGACCAGGACAGGACCGCGAAAAGTGTGTGCCTGACGATCACCGATGAACGAACGGAGCGTCCGCAGCACACCTCCCCTGTACGTGGGCTTCACGCAGGACTTGGGCAGGATGATATCGGCGTCCAGGTGCTGCGCCACATCATCCGTCATGATCTTGAATGCGCCCTTGGCCTGTGTCCGGTCGAAAGCCAAGCGGAATTGATAGAAGCGATGCGTGCCTATCGTCTTTCCGTGAATCCTGCGCTTCGCTTCCTCGATGACTTTCGTGTCTTCCGCTTCGTCCGCGGCGAGAGGTATCGGAAACTCGGTGGACTCTTCCATCCGTTTCTCCAGCAACCTCGCAACTTCCTCCGCGAGAAGTTCGGATTCGTGCTTGCGTTTGAGTTTGCGGAACAGCGATGCCGAAATCCATCCTCGGCAGTCGTTGGTCCCGAGTTCATGGTCATCGACCACGAGGATGCGGCAGTCGGCTTCCTCTGTAATCACCTTGCACGAGGACACCAGGATGCCAAAGTAGGTGATCGCGGCCTGGGGCGAGAAGCGAAAACGCTCCCCCAGCTTCTTTTCAAAGGAACTATCGACCGCGTAGAACTTGCCGTTCTTGGCGCTGCCGCTGGCTCCCACCAGGCTGTAGCGAATGCCGTCTACCTCGATCCTTGTTAGTGCCTGCTCAACGATAGCCTGTTCGCAGGCATCGAGCGGTTCGGTGGGCACGTCAACCCTCGCCACACGGATGCCCGGATACAGTCCTTGCAGGAGACTGTTTGTGAGCTGCGATTCCTGATCGAGTTTCATCGTCTTCTTCGTCAGACTGCCTGAGCGATCGAGTTCGAGCGTCAGTACTGGGGTGGCGCTCGCAGTTGTGAACTGGGACATGACAAAGCTCCTTTCAAGCTGTCGAGCAAGGACAGCTGGAGGAGACTGCTCGCGCCAGTCTCTTCGCCGCCCCTGCCGAAAAATCGAACCGAAAGATTTCGGCCAGGCGCGAAGAGCGCCGGCCAGCACGGGTTGTCAGTCGCTACGCCTTGTTGATCCTCACCGCGTCAGGGTGCCAATAGCTGCGTGAGCACTGCCGAAGCTCGCTCACGAAACCACGAACCCGTCGCAATTTGAACCAGCACCAATCTCCCCAGGCCCATAGCAAACACAGCAGGGCCGTGGTCAGGAGAGTGACCAATGTGCCCATCAGCAAATCCAAAACGCCGAGGGGCGCGTAATCCAGGTATTGCCGGACCATTACAAAACGCTCGAACAAAACAATTGGCCCGCATACCTTTGCAATGGTGAACATCCAACGCCGGAACAAAATCAGAAAACGTTGCTTCACCATCTTTCTTTCTCCTTTCCGCCTGTTCCCAGGACCGAAAGGAGGCTCGCTCGCGCGGCTCTCTCGCTGCCCTGGACGAAAACGTTTTGGTTTCCGGCCAGGTTCGCGAACCGAACCTCGCCAGCACTCAACCGCAATCAGCTTGCGGATCGCTCACTACAGATCAAACTCATCTGTGAATGAAGCCAGTACCTATGAATCTGCGGAGGCTTTGCCCCCTCAACCTGCTTGAGCGCTGGCCGCCATGCACGCATAGAGTGATAACGACCGACATAAGCAAACCCAGTCACTCCAAACCGAGGATTTGTCCGTCCACACCCAGATCGAGTCAAGATCGAAGCCGTTCCCATTGATTTGCGTTTCACCAATTGAGGAAGCAATGTGCGAGCGATTCGAAGCAACCGCTCCAGCGCCGTCTGCCGCATAGAAACTCATGCTCATACTTTCTCTTCATCTCATCAGCGCCAGGCACACCCTACTTGCTCTGCACCGATTCTTTGTTAAGCTGCGGGCGCCTGCCGGAAAAATCCGGAACAACGCGAAACTCCTCAATCGCGTAATAGGTGACTCCCAGGCGCAGGGCCTCAACGAGCGCCTCGCCTTCGCTCGCGACTTCCCGGTCGAGTGCGGGGGCTCCATTGTCGCCGCCCGCTCGGCCTAGGAAGTAGCGCACGTGCCCGTCGTTTTCCTGACTGGCTTCAGAAGGCGAGCGCCGTCCGCGGGAACTTGGTTTCTCGCCGCCGTCCGCTTTGGTTGTCGGGGAGACAGCCTCGGTATCCGTTGTCGCTGTAGCCATTCACCTGCTCCTGAAAGCACCGGCCCCGTATCGCAGCCCGGCCGTTGATTCTTGTTACCGATCAAGCTCACTTTTCTGTTCAAGTCCGTTGTCGCGCTCGCCAACCATCTGCTTTTCCGAGTACTCCGCCACCAAAAGGCCGCTTGGGTTGAACTCGCTGCGACGCTCCTCGACCAGTCGGACCTTGTATTGGCCAACGATCCGGTCAGTTACTTCCGCTCCGTTTCTCACCTTGTGGATTTCCTTGACGGCGAAGACGACAAAGCTCCACGGTCCATCCTTGGTGTGCTCGATCGATCGAATTCGCAGATCCGAAATGACGTGATCCTGTTGAATCTTGCCGACCGTGTCTTCATCCCGCAGCCGGTTCATGGTGAAGGTACGAAGATTGGTGGTCATCATGTTGAGGGACTCGGCAATATTGCGCGGCGCCGAATCCGGAGTGTAGGAAAGATAGTGCTCAAGGAACCGCCGCACCACGGCTTTGCCTTCGAGTTCGGTCGGCGCGACAGAGCCAAAAGCGTCCGCATCAGGCGACGCCGATTGCGCGGCCAGCGTCATTTCCTCAGGTGATTTGCGTGCGCGCTGTAGACCACCGACAACAGCTGCGTTGCCGTCCTGGTCGACACGGATCACCGTGGGAGGCTGGACGCGCACGTAGATCGCGAATCCAAGCGACGCGAACGCCACAATTCCAAAAAGAACGGCTAGAAACATCGCCCGGTTGGCGTAGGCGCGCAACATGCCGTCGTGTTCGTAGTACTTGGTGTAGGGCGCGATCTCCGGCAGTTCCAGTACTGAGTTATCTCGAATCATGATGCCTTCCCATACCCACCAATCTCATCGTCGTTCCGATCATGTGGCCGGCTCGCCACGCCGCGAGTCCGGCAAGGCTGCGCCCGTTGTAACCGCGGCTCGCCGGCCCGCCGCTTCCACCGGTCCAGCGTGTCGTGCCGTATGTCGCACTTGGAAAGGAACCTACATGTCCCGCCTCCTCCCAGCCGCTACCATTCCAGGTGAAGACTTGTCCGCTACGCGGATTTCTCAGTGTCGTTGCAGCGCCTGTCTCTGCACTGGCTCCGGTTCCCGCGCTCGCACCGGCGTCGACGGCGGTTTCTACCCCAGCTGAGGTTGTTGCATCGGCTGCGCCGGCATGGCCAGAAGACGTTCCCAAACCCAGAGTACCGTGACTTGGGTTGGGAGCTGATCCTGCGCTTTGCGCAGCTCCAGTTTCTGTGTTTAAGGGAGTCGGTGGTGTGGATTGGCCGATTGCAGAGACCGCACCTCCGAGACTCTGGGATTGAGGAAGACTCGAAGCTGATGGAGCGGGACTGTTTCCTCCGCGGTCAGTCGAGGGCGGGGGCGGTGGTCCTTCGGCTGCAAGAACTCTTCCTGCCCCGACTCCCTCTCCGCCAGCGAGCGCCAAACCAGAAGCCGCCGCACCCAGAGTGGCGGCTGCGCCAACCACCGTCATCAACGTGCTTCCCATATCGCCGCGGACGATTCGGCTCGCAATGAACGGAATCAGCGCGATCATGATCGACAACAACAGGCTGGCAAGGCTCATGACAATCATCTGGCTAGAACCAGAGAAAGCGTTTAGGAAGGATCCGGTGAGTTGCATGGGATCAGTGATCTGCAAGGCTGACATCAACGACTGAAAGATCGCGTACAGTAGCCCCCAAAAGTGAAAGACCGTCAGGTTCACGAGAAAAGACCTCGCTAGCTGTCCCATCGATCTCGAAGGCATCAGGGCGAGAACAAACGGTCCGACGACATACAGAATGGCTCCATAGAGGGCGTAGAAGAGGCAGAACAACGTATAGGTAACCGGCAACAGCACGTACCCAGCCAGCGTGATGATGCTCGCGATCGTTGACGCGGCTCCTCCAGACACTAAGTTCCATATCGCAGAGAACCAGTCCGGATTCGTATTCCAGGCCTGCGACAGGCTATTGAGCCAGGACTGCACCGCGTCCAATCCGCCCGACAGGTTGTAGATACCGTCCGCCACACTGTTGAACATGCTGTTCACAGCACGAAAGGCGCTGGGATAATTAATGAACACGATGCCGAGGATCAAGTATTTGAGAGCTGCAACTCCCAGTGCGCCCACATCTCCGCCGTTGCTGTAAGCTTCGTAAACCGACCACAACAAACTGAAGACCAAAATCACCCCGGCGATCTGTAGGACCGCCGTGGTGATCCCTTGTTGATCGATTCCGCTTAAGCCTCGCTGCAACAACTGCTCGAAGTAAAAACTTGGCATCGTTACTCCTCGTCTACCGGTGCTGAAGGAGGTTTACCAGCGCCTGACGGAGGTTGGTGGTATTGGTGGCGCCCATCTTCAGATCCGCGCTGGAATTCGCCAAATCAATTGAGCGCAGACGCATAAGATCGGCCGTGGCCGCTTGGGTGTAGGCATTCGCGCGAATCAGCCATGCATCCGCCTGGGCCTCGATGATGGGCGCACTGCCCGGGGCGGCATTCTGAATGCTCTGATTAAGTCGGCTCGCTGCCTGCAACTCCAAGTCAGCCAGAGCGTCGATCTCGATGGCGCGTTTCATCGCTGCCTGCGCCGCAGCGTCGGTCATGTCCACCATGTTGAGCACCTCTTGGGAGGCGGAGGTAGCCTGCGGAACCGGCCCGTACAGGGCAACGTAGGCGCTTGTCGTCTGCGGGATCTGATTTGGATTTCGAGAAAGAAGGATTTGTTCGAGTTGCTGGGACGCGGGGAGCGTGGCGCTGCTGATAGGAATTTTTATCAGATTTTGTATCTGATTGAAGCTGCCCTGAAGCGCACCCACCAAACTTCGGGCCTGATTGATCAACGCTTGCGGCCAGACCACGGTTTCCTGGAATTGTTGCATCGCCTTGTCCACGCTCAGTATCTGGTTGAGTCCGCCTCCGACCACAGTGGTCAGTGCCGATTGGACACTGGCCAAACCCGCTGACAAAAGCGCGCAGCATGGGTCAAGGCCAAACTGAGCTCTTGCCGGCCATGGCGCGGTGAACACGAGCACGCTGGCGAGGAGGGCCGCCCGCGCTTTGTGACCGAGCAGCCAACTCTTGACGGCTTCGAGGACGTTACTCATTCGTCTCATTTCTTCTGTTCCTTCCCGCTGATTGGCGTTGCAGCAAGTTCACTAGAATGCCGCGCAGCTGCGTAGTATTCGCGGCATTCTCTTTCCGAAGCGTATTGCGATGTGCCAGCTGTGCCGCTTCCTGGCGCAGTTCCGCCGCCAGCATCTTCTGCATCAATGCCTGGCTATGGATGGCGGATACGACCGCTGCAGCGGTCAGGAACGGCGCCGACCCCGGGGCGGCTTGGCTAGCGGCATTTTCGATCAAGTCGGCAGTCTGGAGCTGGATGTCCGTGGCTTGGTCGCTGGCTTTCAGCAGTTTCAGGCTGTTGAGAGCTAACGCATCATCCATGTCCGACATGGCTCGGTCCGTTGGGTTGGCGGCGGTCGCAGCTGGGATCAGGCCATAGGTATTGCCGAACGTGGTGTTGAGAGCCGAAAAGTTGCTGACTTGGTGATCGCGAATGACAGCCTCGAATGCCTGCGAAGTGGGCAGTGTGGCGCTGCTGAGATTCAAGCGAAAGATACTGGTCATCGGCGTCCGGTATTGGCCAATCATCTGCGTAACCTGCGCTTTGGCTTGGCTGATCTGATGCTGCGGCCATGCGCTGACCTGCTGCAGATCATTGACCGCGGACTGCACCGTTTTGATCGAACCGAGAGCCGTACGAATGGTTCCGTTGATTACACCGAGCACTGCCTGGATTCCGGCAAGGACTCCGGACTGCGCGTGGGCGGGCTGTGGCAGACCGACGAGCGTCATTACCAGTGCCCCACTCAGGACGACGGCAATCAATTTCCTGCCGCTCTTGATGGTGACAGCCAGCCACGCGAAGACTGCGAAGAAAACTGCGTACCAGATGACCTGCATATCTACTCCTATCTCGCAGACACTCTTTGGCTTCCGCTTACTCCGACACTATCGGTGGGCGACCCGATAACCGGCGCTGCATTCACGGCACCGGAAACCTCTTCCGGCAAAGGCGCAACATCCGCGAGCCCTTTCGGATATCGCTTCGCTAGTTCCTGGTAGCTTTCTAATGGAGTACGATCCGCGTGCCGGTTGAGAAACCAAGCTCGATACAGCCGTTCGCGCGGAAAGGTTGAGCAGATCCAGTACGCGAGCGGAGTCGGTACAATGCGAATGGTTTGCGTCGTCTCCGCCCTTTCGCCGATAACCAGCAGCGCCTCGGCGCTGCAGCCCTTCCGCGGGGCCCCGAATCCCTTGACCTCGTTTATCGCGACAGGGTTTAGGTTCAGGTGATTGATCAGCGGGGAAACGTCTCCTGGTTGCTGGCCGATGATCTTTGTGGTGGCGTTTTTCAGAATGCCGGGACCGTGCGCACGAGGCTGAAGTTCCGTGCCGACGAAGTCTTCAACTGTCTGGCTGATACCCCATACGCTGGAGTTGCGCTTGCGCGCAGTTCTGTACAACTGCACGAGTTCGGGCGCCAGGGCGGGAGAGTCCAGCAGGAACCAGCACTCATCAAGCACGGAAATGCTTGGTCGCCCACTCTTGGCCGCCGCCCGCTCCGCCATGGCGGTTGCAATCAGCATGCTCATCGCAGTCTCGAGTCGGGGATCAGTGCTCAGTCGCTCGACGTTGAAAAACAGCCAGTCGTTGTCGAGCCGCATCGTGGTGTGCCGATCGAAGATCTTGGCGTAGATGCCGCTCTCGGTCCAAGAACGCAGCTTGATCGCCGCGAGACGGGCCTCATCGATCGTCCGCTGCATCTTGTCGGCATCACGCCAGTTCGCCAACTCTTCGCGAAGATCGTTGAAAGTGGGGATCGGGTTCGAATGGCGGAAGGAGCACCGTTTGTACACGCGCGTGATCGCGTCCGTCAGCACATTGTCCAGCAACGAGGTGTCCGAGCTGTGACTGTCGCCCAGTAAGTGTCTTGTCAGGTTCTTCAAGAACGCCGTTTTCTCGTTGTTGGGGGTCGCCTCGCCCTCGCGGAGGTCCCAGGGATTCAGGGTCTCTCTACCATCAAGATCGACGTTGATTACGCGTCCGCCCAAGAGTTCAACCAGAGGCTCATAGGAGTCGCCGCGTTCCAGGATCGAGACCAAAGGACGACAGCGCGCCGCCATCAGCAGCTTGAGTTGGGCAAGAAAGGTCTTGCCGCCACCGCTCTTGGCCATGATGAGCATGTTGGCGTCGCCAAGACCGGAGTCGAACGGAGAAAACGGGATCAGCTGGCGATAAGGCGTCTCGAACAGCATCAGAGGAGAGTTCTGCGTGCCCTTCCACGGCATCTCGACCGGCAACAAATCCGCCGCATGCAGCGTGAGCACATCCGTTTCGCGCCGATTGGGCTCTCCCAGTCCAGGGAGGCTTGAAAAGAAAAACCTTTTTTGCGCGAGAGTCTCCGGCATGCCGCGTGCGCCGTTCATCCGCGCGATGGCATGCAGCACGCGCTGACGCCGGTCTGCCAAAATTCGTTCGGCCTCGTCCGCCTCGAAGCGGGATCGCGCGGGCCGCGACGTGCGAACCGCAATGGTCAGGCTGAGCTGACACGATTTGAGCGAGCTGGAGATCAAATCCTGCAGAACCTTGATCAATTGGTGCTCCGCCACCTGCGCGTCAACGTTGAGACGAAAACCTCCCTGGATGTCTTTCTGCGCGGCCGCCATTTTTCGGAGACGGCTCTTGTATTGCTTGATTGCCTTCGCTTGATCGGGGAGGACTATTTCCGTGTTGATGATGATCGGAAAGTCCATGACCACCAGTTCCCGTAGCACACCGGGAAAAGTGGCGTCGGGCAAATCTTTTTGGCTGATAAAGGAATACAACAGACCTCCGACCTTTACGTGATCGTCGAGTTCGTCCTCGATGTTGACGTTGGCCATCTGGCTACGCGCGCTCTCGTATCCGAGCGACACCTCGGGTGAGCGGTAAGGACGCGTGTCATTCTGCAGTGGGTTGAGAGCGCGCTTGACCTCTACAAAAAGGTCCCGGTGTGTCATCCGATCCATCTTCATCCCGGTTGCTTGAAGCGTTGCCTCAACGCCCGACATGAGGCTATTGAACTCGGCCACCAACTCCTCATGCTCGCGCCGGCTGCGCTCGATACACTTGCCGACCGACATGTTGAAATTCGAGCCGCGCATTTTCTTCTTCCACTCGAACTCCGGTGATTGATGGTGAATGCGCGGATCCCAGATGAAGTAGAAGTGAAGCGAATGACGGAGGTAGTAGCCGCCCGCGTTCTTCCTGAACCACATCTCAGACAGCTCGCGATCAAGCGTCTGCAGCACCGAACTTGAATTCTGCTGTTCGCGGTTGTACCGGGCGATGAGATCACCGACGCCTTCTCCGATCTCGAACCGTGCCTGCAAGCGCATAGAGCGCTCCGGCAATGAACGGATCATGGATTCAAGTAACATCTTCGTGCGGTTGCGGTCTTCGTCGCTTGCATAGTAAGAGTGAATTCCGTCTACGCGATAGCCAGCCACCAGCGATCCATTTAGCTGGATCAGCAGATTGTCAGTCAGGTCGCGCACTTTCAACTGTTCGCATAGTGGCGGCTGCACTAAGGAGTTTTCGTACTGTTTCGCGGTGACAGGCATGGCTTCGTTCTCAGTCCTTGATGTATTCGCGATCGAGTTCACGATCTCGTTCCAGTCCGGAGTACAGGTGAGGCTTCGTGTGAAAGAGCACCCAGTCCAGCAGGTAGCCACGCTGCTTGCCGTACTTGAACAGCATCAGTGCCGGGACGCACAGTATGGGCACGAAGTACTGCAACACCATATTCATGGGAAGGCCAAGCATCTCGCGATTCAAAAATCTTCCGCAGATGTTCATCACCACTGCAACCGCCAAGATAGCGAACACGTCTTCCGCTTCGAGCCCCAAGAAAGTAACCCGGGTGCGCAAGTTGCGATAAATGGGAGTGACTTCGAGAGCCATGTTCTTCTCCTAGCGAACGCCTCCGGTTCCTTGGGCCACGAAGAACTCGGCAAGTCGCAGCACCCCAGAAACCATCAAGCAAAGGGCCGCGGTCACAAAGTGGCGCAACCAGCCGCTGCTGGGGTGGACAAGCGAGAACACACCGAGTCGCAGCGCCATCGCCGCGACTTGTGAGGCCGCATAGACAGGAAGGATCACGTTGGCGACCCAGTTGATAAGGGCGACGATCGAGAGCCAGTAGAGATCGGGATCGTTCCACGCCCCCTGGGACGCGAAGGTTTCGAATGCACGCGTCAGCCCGGACACCATCAAGCACCCAAGGGCGCCATACATGCTGTGCGAGAAATCACGCCCCTTGGAGAATTGGAGAATGGCGATGATGATGAAGGCCGCCGCCAGTGTTGGCATGATGACATTGCCCAGCCAGTTCGCCAGGTTCAAGACCCCGTGATCGAATGACATATTCCCGAGATTCATTCCGGCTCCTACATCATCGAGTTCAGCAGCTTCCAAATGGCTGAGATGGTCAGCATTGCAAGCGATACCGCCACCAGTCGCATGAAAGGTTTCTTGGTTGCAAAATTCAGAATCGCGCCGACCAATGCGAGCACTGCCGCGATCGGCATAATGGTTGCAGCCAGGTGGGTCCAGAGACTGTCCAGCACATCAGCCGTCGCGTATTGTGTTCCGGTGTTGTAGCTCTGGAGCAAGCTGTAGGTGGTCTGCACGCCCAACAGAAACATCGCCGCGAGCACCGAAGGCAGAGGATGTTGTCCCGCGGCGGCATCGAGGACCGCGCGCAAAACAAAGAACGCCGCCAGGGTCGGAACAATTCGACCGATTACGAAATTCGTGACGAACTGAGCCACATCGGACTGAATACTGGACAGCCATGCCGTCGCGATTCCTCCGGATGGAAGTGGTGCTGCCACTCCGAACGATGGGAACCAATTGAGCAAAGGCTGGAGGGTCAGGAAGACGACAGCCCAGAACATCCATTTCGTAAATCCTCCGCCGACGGCAAAGGTCATCGTTCCTTCACGGCGGAGACTGATGCCTGCCAGCACAAGTGACAACATTGCTGCCGAAGGCGCCAGCAGCAGCACGACCGAGATGATGTCATTGAGCAGTTGCGGAGTTCCCATGGTTGCGTCCTCAATCGCTGTTTGTTGGCAGCCTGATGATCCGCTTACGCTGTGGCAGTCCATACACATCGCCGTGACGGACTGCCTCGCAATAGCGGTCCACGGAGACCGGTGTCTATGCCACGCCTCCGGTTCCATTGGTAATCCAGAACTCCACGAGCCGCGTTATCCCGGATACGGCGAGCAACGCCGCTGCTGCGAACAACCAGCGCCCGCAGCCCCGGCCTGTCAGCCACGAAAACACGGCGCCGACGACTGCTCCGCCCGCACCCACCGGCGCGATCACGTTGCCAATCCAGTTGATGAAGTTGAGGAAGGCTCCTTCTGGCTGGGCTGCTGTCTGCCCCTGCACGGCCACATTGGTCGCCGGTGCCCCGCCAAGGTTCTGTGCTAAGACAAATTGCCCGAGGGCAAGCATCATGACCGCGAGCATGATCATGAGTTTCTTCCATGCGAGATCTGCCTGAAATTTCATCCCGTGCTTACTCCTTTCCGAAGACCGACACCTTCTCGGATCCGCGAAAGGGGGCCAGAAAAGTCATCGGCGTGACGGGGAAAGTAAGATGGAACTCAGAAGCCGTCAAACGGGCATGAAAGGCGACTGAGATGAAGCAACGCCGCTTCCGAGAGTTGGGGGGATGAAGGTTTATAGTGGGACCGCGACCGGTCGCGATCGCTTCTCTGGAGCCGTCCGACACGTATCCAATTCGCCGGTTCCGGCCCAGCACCATTCGCATTGCGTTTTCACGGTTGTGGGGACGCCGGTGCCGCCTGGCTGGTGTGCGTGTAGAGTTCGTTGATTTCGCGCCGCAATTCGAGTAGTTGCCGGAGCTCCTCCATGGTGGGGACACCGCCGCTTCGCCCGGCGGTGTTGGTCGCTGCGTTTCGTGTTCCACTGGAAGAGCCTGCGCTATCAGTGGTGGGTTTCTGCAGGACAATATAGAAACGCGTGTTACCGGGCACGGTCACGACCAAGTTCTGGTTGAACGCCAAGCCGTTCAATTCATCTTGCCCTGCCGTGGCCACGTTGTTGGCCAAGCGCTCTCGCATCAACGCGTTCGTCGAGATCAGACCCACGGAACTTGACCCCTGCGGTCCAACCAGATAAGAAGCCACCGTTCCTAAGCCGGTTAACGAACGCACCAGAAACTTCGTCCCCCTCTTCTTTCCGGACACGTATCCTTTCAGCGGAGCGAAGTTCAGATCCATCGCAGAGCCTTCAATTTTCATAATTGTCTGGTCTGGCATCTCAATGCGGCTGAACTGGAGCCCCACATACCCGGACGGATCGACCTGCGTGAGACGGCCAATAACCTTCGCTCCTGCCGGCATCACGATCTGGCCGTTACGCTCGTAGTTGTACTCGATCACCGCCACGGCTGGAGTCGCTATCGCCGAGCTAATCGGCGACTCTAGGCGGGCTACCAAACGAGTTCCAGCGGGCAATGACAGCGTGTTTTCCGGTTCGTCCGGGGAGTGGGACATGATGGCCGGCTTCGCTCCCAGCGCACGCACGAATACCAGCGACGGTTTCTTCAGATCGGGAGATTGACTCGATGCTGCCGCGTGTTCGCTGGGCGGCGGAGGCGGCGGTGGAATCGTGTTACCTTGTCCAACCAACGGATCAGAGAAATCGACTTTGCCCAGGGCAAAATCCTGCGGAATGCCCGGCTTCGGTGTAGCCGAGTGGAGCGACTGAAGGGGCACATATCCGTTGCGAGAAGTGCGGCCAACTTCTTCCGGAGTCACCTGGCCTGCCAAGCCTGGATCGGCGGACCGCACATCGGCGCTCAGTAGGGGAACCGCGTTCTTACCGGCGTCGGCGCTGTCCTGTCCAGGCGTGACTTTTCGTCCCAGACCGGCTTGGCCGCGCGGAGTTTTACCGGGAACCGCTGTTCGTTTCTTGGGACTTGAGAAGACTCCGAAGAAAACCAAGAGCAACACCACTGCCACGGCCGCCAATACGAAAAACGACTTGCTTTTGTCACGGGCCAACTCCTTCCGGTTTTCGATTGGCTTTTGCTGCCTGCGTGCGCGATCGAAAGCGATGCGGAACGATTCCCGCCATCCTGGCTTGCCGATGTTCTCTGCCTCCGCTTCCTCGGTTGCATTCGCCGAATCCTGCGCTTGCATATGCGAGGCCAAGTTGGTTTCGCTGCTGATTCCGTCATTGTGCATGATTGGCTATCTCCCGGAGCGTGCTCACTCCAAAGCCGATCGGTGCTAAAGCTGGCTTGTCGACGGCGCCTGATTCCGCCATTTGCAGGAAGAGCGTCTCCGAGGAACGCTTGTAGGGAGGCCGCTCAAACCATACCACCCCATCGGAGCGTTCACCCGGCGCGATGCGGCGCTTGCTAAGCCGCGAATCCAGGACCGGCAGCTGTTCCGCCGTGGACCAGCGTTCGCGCTTGATCAATCTTCCGGAGCGGTTGCGACCTCCCAACTGGATCTGCGGTGGCATCAGCAGGATCGGGTTTTTGCCCGCGTTAACGACCGAAAATAGCACGATCACCTCTTGTCCCCCGTCGAGCACCTCGCTGATCCCCGCACGCAGCCGAGCCCCTTTGACCTCGTCGCTTTCCATGTGCTCGCTGTAGAGCACCGGCAAGGGCGCGAGCTTTTGGCGCTCCAGCAAACCGTCGAGAGAATCTGCTTTCGAATCGTTCGTCGCCTCGGATGACGCCGGACTCTGAAGCGCGGTCGGGATCAACCCGGCAGCCGCTGCGGCTAGTCCCGCAGGTTTGGCGACTGGTTCGTTGGCGCTGGCGACCGGCGCTTGGTTAAGGCTGGTGGTTTGCGCCACCAGTGCGAAGGGGACGGGATCGGGTTCAATTAAGAATCTGCCGGCATTCTGATAGCGCAGCAGGAAATCCACCTTGGAAGGGTTCGAACCGTGTCCATGATTGACCAGCAGAATACTGATCTGCCGCCCTTTGATCGTAGAGATCAAAAGGTTGCTCTGGCTGGGCTCGGTGGTTAGCGCCTTCACAAAAACCATTACCGGCTCATGCTCCGAGTGCTCGACCTGAAAGAGAGTAGGGTCGCCCACGACCACCGAATTGACCGGTTCGGGGACGCGGATCGCCGTCACGAAGTGTGCGGTGAGTTCAACGCTTGTGATCTTGTGGTCCGCCGTCGGCCGGTTTCGAACCTGCGGATCGATGCTTGGTTGTTGCGCCAGGGATAGGGTGGCAGCAAGCAGCAGCGCGATCCCCAACAGTTGAATCCTGTTCATGTTCACCTCGATTTCGTCTCCGGCTTTTCCCGGCGGCGAGGCGGCGGAGTCGGTAACGGGCCGCGACGCGTTTCACGTAACTTTGTACGTCCTGGGATGAGTAAGCGAGCCCGCGCATCGAAATCGCATATTCTCCCACGTAGTAGGCGGCAGTCATCAAGCGCAGGTCGCCCCTGAATCGTTGACCCAGCCAAGCCAGATAGGCGACCCCGCCATGAATGTTCTCGTCCAGGCGGAATCGATTGCGAACGCCGAAGCGAAGCGCCGTAGCTGGCATCAACTGCATGATTCCCGCGGCTCCTTTGCTGGAAACGGCGAAAGGGTTCCAGCCGGACTCCTCGTCGATGATGGCCTCCACCAGCTCCACCGGAACGCGATACGCGCCGGCGTAGTAGACCACCCAACTTCCCGCAAGTTCGCGGATGCGATGATCGGCGGGTTGCGCATTGGCCACCCCCACCAGCAACAGCATCACGCAAGCTGCGCACGACGTCATGCGGCCTCCGCGCCGGACACCGGAATCGCCTCGATCTCGGCTGCGGCCAGCAGTTCATCGCGATAGCGTTTTGAGTCGGCGACCAAGCCCTCGAATCCGGCCCGCAGCATCAGCCTTTTGCGGTCGGCCTCTGTCTTGGCCAGCAGCGGTAATAGCAGATCTCGCTGTTCGTGCGAGATTTCCTCTCCGCCAAGAATTTCCAGCGCTTGTGCGAGGTCCAGCATCTCGGCGATCGAAGGAGGCTTCTCCATGTTCCAGCCGCGCAAGGCATGAGCGAGACCTGCAAGCTGTCCCCGCAGTTCCGGACTCTTGCTGGGGCTGCGGATGGCGAGGATTTCCCGTTCGCGCTCGATGCTCGGATATTCAAATCGCAGATAGAAACAGCGCCGCCGAAGCGGGTCGCCCAGCCTGCGCTCCTCGTTTGAGCTCAACACGACAAAAGGAATGGTGCTTGCCTGGATGGTGCCCAGCTTCGGGACGGTGATCTGAAAAGCAGAAAGGACCTCCAACAAAAGCGCCTCGACCCCATGGTCCACCTTGTCCAGTTCGTCGATCAACAACACACACGGCCGCTGTTGACGGCGCAATGCGCGCAACAGCGGCCCTTGGGCAAAGAAATCGAGCGTGTGCATATGGTCGCGAATTTCACACCAGGAGCGGTTCAGGTTTGCGCCCTGCGTTTTGAGATAGAGCTTCTGTAGGGGCTCGTCGAACCTGCCGATGATCTTCTCTTCCGTGATGCCGACATAACACTGGAGGCGTTCGACCACGGTACCTGCGGCGGCGGCGACGGCATAAGCCAGTTCGGTCTTGCCGCAGCCCGGAGGACCTTCCACCAGCAGCGGTTTCCGCATCCGCGCGGCTAGGTACACCACCTCCAGCGTGACTGGATCGATGATGTATCGCGCGTCGCGGAGTTTGTCAGCAAGTTCATGCGCAGATGAGAACACGTCGGCTTCCTTCCGGCATGGACAGTACACCGGAAGCATGTTTCGCGCATCCGACCTCGGGACTACGGAACGTAGATAGTCCCGACGAGGAAGACTTTCTTAGTTGGTTGCTTCGGGCACATGACGGAAGTGGAATGAGTTTTGTATCGTATCTTTCCGGCCTATTCTCCGTGTTCGTGGGGACGATCATGACAGCGCAAGCTCACATTCGGTTCAGAACCGCAGAGAGTCAAAGCATTCTTCACGGATCGCATTTTCCCTGACGCGAACTACGGCTGCCCCGACAAGGAACATGACTCTTACTGGCCTGGCCACTGCCCAGGTAGAGCCCGTTCTATTTGCACCAATCTCGGTCTGAATGACTGCGAAGACCGGCGCCGATCCACAGGTGCGGGGTAAGGAAAACCATACACATAATAAAGGTTAGCGCCGTGGCAGCAGGACGAGCGATAACAAGTTCTTTTTTTTCAAAGATTGCGGGCATTATGGGCATTTTCGACGTGCTTATATGGATTTTTCGCCCCGGTAACTGCTACTCCGCTGGAGCAACCTCAACTTGGCAGGAGCCGACACAGGGGCCAATTTTCCAAGCACCTATTGCACGGTCTGAAAGGAGGCGCTATTCTAGGCGAACAAAAAGCGAATACAACCGGAGTTCTTCATGTCCGCCCACTCCTTATCCCCGCGTCCACCAGCAAGTCTCGAAACTGTCCACAACATTCTCGGATCGCTGGTCGCGCGTTATCACCAGGAAGAAGTGCTGACCGCAGTGCGGAAAATTCCTGCCCGAGAAGCGAACCTTCGTCCTCTCCCAGCCTGGGTGACAAGTGCCCTAGCTGAGGCATATCGGGAAAAAGGAATCCGAGAACTGTATTCGCATCAGGCAATGGCCGCCGAACTCATACGTGGCGGTAAGCATGTCGTTGTGGTGACGCCGACGGCATCGGGAAAGACGCTTTGTTACAACCTACCAGTGTTGAACGCGGTGCTGGAGAATCCCGATACTCGCGCGCTCTATTTGTTCCCGACCAAAGCGCTTGCCCAGGACCAGTTGGCGGAATTGCAGGGTCTCGGGAAGAAACTCGACGACAGTTTCGGAGTGTTCACCTATGACGGTGACACGCCGAGCGATGCCCGAAAAGCGATTCGAGAACGTGGTCACGTCGTTCTGACTAATCCGGACATGCTCCATGCCGGCATCCTTCCTCACCACACGAAATGGATTCGGTTGTTCGAGAACCTGCGCTATATCGTGCTCGACGAATTGCACACCTACCGCGGCGTCTTCGGGAGCCATCTGGCGAACGTACTCAGGCGATTGAAACGTGTAGCGAAGTTCTACGGCTCCAATCCGCAGTTCATCTGCTGCTCCGCCACGATTGCTAATCCCGGAGAGTTGGCTTCTCAATTGATCGAAAACGAGGTCACAGTTATCGACGAGAACGGAGCCCCCGCGGGCGAGAAGCACTTCGTCTTCTATAACCCACCCATAGTCAACCGAAACCTCGGAATTCGACGTAGCTACATCAACGAGGCAACACGGATCGCCAAAGAGATCCTCGCCCGGAAGCTTCAGACGATTGTCTTTGCTAACAGCCGTCTACACACGGAGGTCATGCTCACCTATTTGCAGCAGGCCAATCCTCCGAAGCCCGGCCAATCAGAAGCGATTCGCGGCTACCGTGGAGGCTATTTGCCTGGAGAGCGGCGGGAGATTGAACGCGGTCTGCGCGACGGCCGCATTCTGGGAGTGGTAGCCACAAACGCACTCGAATTAGGGATTGATGTTGGCTCCCTTGACGCATGCGTAATGGCAGGCTACGCAGGAACGATTGCTTCTACATGGCAAAGGGCAGGTCGGGCAGGACGACGGAGCGGAAGCTCATGCTCCGTGTTCGTCGCCTCTTCGGCTCCGCTGGATCAGTTCATCGTGCAACATCCCGACTACTTTTTTGGTAGCTCACCCGAGCACGCACACATACAACCGGACAATTTGGAGATTTTGGTAAACCATCTGAAATGTGCAGCCTTCGAGTTGCCGATTTCTCCGGACGAACGGTTCGGCGACGTCAATGTGCCAGAACTGTGTGAGCAACTAGGGGAGATAGGGTTCCTTCATCAGAGTGGCGGAAACTGGCATTGGATCGACGAAGCCTATCCAGCGGACACAATTAGTTTGCGTTCCGTCACGTCCGACAACTTTGTCATCATCGATACGACTGGCGAAGACGGCGGCAAGCCGGAGGTGATCGGCGAAGTCGATTTTTCCTCCGCCCTTACTACGGTTCATCCCAAAGCGATCTACATCCACCAAGGGCAGCAGTACCACGTCGAGCATTTGGATTTTGACAAGCGCAAAGCCTATGTGAAGCCCGTCGACGTGGATTACTTCACCGATGCGATCCGGTACACGCAGGTTCGCGTACTCGAAGTCGCGGAAGAAGAGGCTATTGCCGGGCCAGCGGCCCGTGCACATGGCGACGTACTGGTGAGATCGCAAGTCGTCGGGTTTAAGAAGATCAAGTTCTTTACCAACGAAAACGTGGGCTCCGGAAAACTGGAATTGCCGGAGAACGAGATGCACACGACTTCGTTCTGGCTAACACTAGGACATAGCCTTCTAGCCGAATTGCCGTTCAGTCTTTCCGAGCGTCAGAGCGGTATTTTTGGCTTGCTCTACGCGCTCGGGTCCATGGCAACTCTCCTGATGATGTGCGATCGCCGGGACCTTGGCACGGCTGTTGGCGAACGCCCGCCCAGTGCTGCAAGCGAGATCAACTGGGAGGATTTCGTGGAGCCTGCAAATGCAACCGAGGCCAAGGAATTCTTCGAACCTAATCTTTATATATACGACGCTTACCCAGGCGGGATCGGATTCAGTAAGCCTCTGTACCAGAGTTGCGGCACATTACTGGATCGCACGCACGAGCTGATCAGCGCATGCCCGTGCGAGAACGGATGCCCTTCCTGCGTTGGTCCCACTGCGGATCGCAGCGAGAGGACTAAAGATGTCGTACTTGCGATTCTTGGAAGACTATGCCGGGACTCTCAGCTCGTGGCCACGAGGACAGAGACCGCATGAGCATCCGATACGTGAGCCTTGACCGAGTACGAGGCTTAAAAGCCCTTCAGCGCTCAACAACTGAAGCACTGGCGCGTGGCCGGCAAACCTCTCTGCTGGACTCCGGCGAGTCGCAGTTCAGAACACGGGGGACGCAGAATGAACCAGACCGGCTGGCACAACTTCTAGGCGCCGCAACACAAGCAAACGAGTATGGAGATTATCTTTCCGTGCGCTGCTGGTGCGCTCAACCGCCTCGATATTCACCAGACCGTCGCGCTCTTAAGCTGCTGCTGCCGGAGGCACCCGATGTGATTGCCGATCCCGAGCAATGGCTTTTTCTGGACACAGAGACCACAGGCCTAGCTGGCGGCAGCGGCACCTATGCATTTCTGGTTGGCATTGCATGGTGGGAAGGTGGTGGGCTTGAGATCGAGCAGTTCTTTATGCGCGAGTACAGTGAGGAGCGCTCACTACTACTGGCTTTGCGGAAGCGGATCGCGGAGCACCCAGTGCTGGTTACCTTCAATGGCAAATCGTTCGATTGGCCGCTGCTCGAAACTCGCTACCGCATGAGCCGTAGGATCCCTGTCCCGAGCCTTCGAGCGCATCTTGATTTCCTTCACCCCGCCCGAAACCTTTGGCGACAGCGACTTGGCTCCGTGAGGCTCTCCGAATTGGAGCGTCATGTGCTCGGCTGGGACCGGAGAGCCGATGTGCTTTCCAGTCTCATCCCGCAAATCTACTTCGACTACTTGCGCGGAGGTCCACCCGAACCGCTCGTTCCAGTTATTCATCACAACCAGATGGACTTACGTGGACTGGCAGCATTGTCCAGCCGCATCGTTGCGCTCCTGGCTGATGTCGAAAACGAAGGACGAGACGGGCTGGAACTGTTCGGTGTGTCTCGCATCTGCGAGAAGCAAGGCGAGAAAGCCCGCGCACGCAAACTATACGAGAAATCAATTGCGTCTATCTTGCCGACCGAGACTGATCGGACAGCGCGGCGCTCTTTGGCGCGGCTCGCCAAACGTGAGGGCGATTTCGAATTGGCGTGTGAGCTCTGGAGAAATACACTCGGAAATTCACGGCATGGCTACGAGGCATACGAGCAGTTGGCGATTTATTACGAGCACAAGGCGCGTTGCCCGGAGCAGGCTCGACAGATCGTTCAGCAGGCGCTCAATGAACTTCACCGCGCCCATCAGGCGGGCGCCATCACGCGGGAGTCGTATGGCGAGATCAAGTCGAGGTTCGAGTACCGACTGGAGCGGGTGGAACGAAAGATCCGAAAACCCTTTCTGAACTTCCTGCCGTGCACCCTCGAGCCTCGGTGAAGGCGGACGCGACTAAAACGGGTGTTGGAATCAAAAGACGACGCAGGATGGCACGACAGCGGACCTAGTGCTCGAGCTGAGTCGCTGGTCGACTGGCTCGAACAGGTAAGGCATCGGAACAGCATCACGGACTTTCCGGAGGCGCATCTTCTCGGCAGAGTCACGACACACAGTTCGCGCGTGATCCTGCTGGCCCCACAGCCATAGATATTTTGCACTCCGGATCCGCATGGTGAGTTGTCCTGTCGTTCTCTTGCGCTGGTGAGGGCGCGCTTTGTCGCCATCTGGCTGCCTCGAATGCGCGCTTCGCCCCGGTACCCAGGCCTAGTTCGCATCCATCAGCGTACGTGGAGTGACCTGGCCGGAGGGGCTCCAGGTATATGTGCCCCAGCCGTATGCACTTCCTGGTGCGAACAGGAGCTTACCTTTTGACGAGATCTCGTTTCGTGAGACCCATTTTTTCAATGAAGAACCAGAACTGCTGCGGAGTCCGAGTAAGTTTAGCCAACCCGATCAGGTGTTGTCCGGGCTCGTTCTCCCCGCGCTCCCACCTCGACACTGCCATGGCGCTAACGCCCAGCTTGTTCGCCAGCTGGGTTTGAGAAAGGTTAAGTCTCCTGCGGAGGTCGAGAATTGCTTTTGCCAAAGAGTGGTTGCTCGACACTTTTTGTCTCCTGTTACTGTGACTATGCAAAATTGTAAACGCCAAACGCGAACGATAGAACAGTTGCTTTAAGAAAATACGTGCGAATACCGCTCAGTTGAGCGGTCTTAGCCGCCCGGGGTACTACTGGAAATCAACGGTACTTCGCGGCGGCGAAATCCTGTTGCTTGGGGGCGGACGGTTAGAAATGAAAACACGTTTGCCGGTTATTGCAGCAACGCTGGGGGCTCCCGCAATCCTGGTCATGGGACCGAGCCGGATCGCTACGCCACCTCCTAGTTGTCCTCACGAGATATGTCCAGGAATGAAAAGTACGTTTCGATGCAAGCAAAGTGGTAGAGTGGGATCGCTGCGAAACGGCGGCCCATTGTTTCATGAGACAACTGATACCATTTGAGACCTACCTTGTGGTAGCAGTGAACATCGTCCTTTTCGCCGTCTTGACCTGGATCATCCGAAGGCACGACCATGGCCGCGATTTCCCGGCTTTTACCGCGTTCATCGAGTTTTCCCTGGCACTCGAAATCGTTTTGCTGTTGATCGCTCTTTCGTCGAGCCCACGGGTGTACTTCTACACATACTGGTCGGGGCAATTGGTAACGTTTGCCTTCCTGTTCTGTGTAGTGCATGAGGTATTCGACTCAGTCACTGAGCGTGCCAGATGGCTCCCTCGCAGCATCAAGAGGGCATTGATCAGGATGGCGACAGCAGTATCCGCGGTAATGGTTGCTGCGTCGCTTCAAATTCCGTCAGGCGCGCGTTTCCCAATCATGGACTTTATCGTTGGCATGCAGCGCGGTCTGGGAATGGCGATCTTTGGGTTCATGGCTCTGACGATCATGTTTTCGCGCTCCTATTCTGTGCCGTGGCACGAGCGCGATACTGGGATCGCTGTGGGCATAGCTGCCGCGTTAGGCTTTCAGACCTTCTGGCCGAAGGTGTCTGCGTTCCTCTTCGACTCACCCGAACAGAAGTTCTATATGAAACTGCTGCCGATCTTCTATACCGTGGCGCTGTTGATTTGGATCCGATCCTTTTGGAACGCCACCCGACACGGTGAAGGAATTGAGGAGGCCGGTCCGGGGAAGATGCGTATTATAGCCGGACGCAAGGGCCTTAAGAGGTTGGGAAGTCCTTAGTTAGATGGAGAAGCAGAAGGTGTTCGACGTCAGCTTAGAAACACAGGTAGTTCGCGTACAACCCAGGGAGCGTTAATACATTGGTAGCCCAGTCGGCGCAGGGCAAGGTGGGAAGGGATGCCACGCTAGTCGGGCTCTTATGCGACGGTACTGGCGCGAGGTTACGAACGTACTGGATGTGATGTAGGTCACAGCGCCAGTAGACGCAGGACACCTACTCTTCGGTAACGAACAATGACTCCTATCGACGACTATTCTTATCTGCGCTCTCAATACGAGGAAATCGTAAGCCATTGCGATTATCTTCTGCGATGCAGCGCCGACACTAAAATCCTAGAACACGCCCGAGACGCACGGCATAAAGCGGTCATTGAACTGCAGCGCCTGACCCGTATGTTTCTTCCACGTACACATGCCTGAATGAGATTTTCGATGAAAGAATATCTCCCGTGAAAGCAGCGGTGTCGGAGTTCTTAACGACGGTACCGGTTGGATCCACAGAATTGCGATGCGACGAACGTTTCTTCTATCTTACCAGCTCCCCAACATCGTAAGCGATAGCGGCATCAGCCCGTTGCCGCGGCAGTGGCGCCACCTAATGCTCATCTGCCGAAGAACAGTGAGTGATTACCGTGACTGTTCTAAGTTGTGCGTGGGTACTGACACGAACGTCCCGTTACTGGTCGTATACCGCTCATCCTCAGGTAAACAGAGATCAAGGGCCCCTGATCCGGTATGCCTTGCTCCTCCGGGAGGGTCAGTTCGCGTTCGAACGCAGCAAGCGAAAAGACCTCCAGTTTTGGACGAATCGAATGCATCACCTCAGCCAACCTGTCGCACTCAGACGGAGGTATGCTGCGGCCGAACACAACCGAATCAAAAGGCTTGCTGACCAGGAGTGCCAAGGCAGCACTGAGTTCGGTTGCCCATTCGGCGCTGCATCCCGCTCCTTGAAAGAAATCGCAACGTTGTTTCTGCCTTTCCGCAGACTCTCCGTAGCAAAGTATATTCATGATCGCGCCTACGTCTTTCTCTCAGTCAGCACTCAACTGAAGTTCCGACCGAATGGCGAGGTCCCTTAGCGCTGGTTCAAACAGGTGAAGCGGTGCGGAGTCCGCACACGTTTTACGGAATGCTGAGGACCAGCGCCACACGTCATGAGTTTTCACTTGTTCGCGCATCGAACGCATCCGGCGCATGCATTCGCCTTCAGGCATTTTCAGAGCAAGCTTCATCACCTCTGCCGTTTGCACGACATCATAAGGATTGGTGAGTAGTGCTCCGAGGGACAACTCATCGGCTGCTCCAGCGAACTCACTGAGAATAAGTACACCGCGTTCGTCATCCCTCGACGCGCAGAACTCCTTGGCCACCAGATTCATGCCGTCGCGAAGAGGTGTCACAACCGCGACGTCTGCAGCCCGGTAGAAACTGCGTAACTCGGCAGGTGACAACTGGCGATGAAGATAGGTGATGGGAACCCAACCTACTTTGCCGAATTCACCGTCGATCCGGCTTACACATCGCTCAATCTTTTCCCGCAAGTCGGAATACGACTTAACCTCTTCGCGACTCGGAACGACGACTTGGATAAAATGCACTAGACCCCTGAATTCAGGTTGCTGCTTCAGCATCACTTCGAAAGCAGAAAGGCGCTCAATGATCCCTTTTGTGTAGTCCAATCGGTCAACCCCGAGGAAGATCTTTTGTGCGGGCAACTGTCTTCGAAGGTCCCTCACTTGATTCATGTCCTCCGGGGAGCATTCGTCAAATTGATCGAAGTCGACACTGATCGGGAACGCGCCGACCACAGTGTGGGTACCGGCGGCAGAAACCAGAAACGAAGAACCGATCCGCCGAAGAACGACTCCCTTTGGGAGATAGCGCTTTACCGAAGCTAGGAAGTTTCGCCTGTCGTGGATGGTTTGAAATCCAACTACGTTGAAGTGCAATAAGCTCTGCAAGATTTCCTTCCGCCACGGCAATTTCCCAAAGGTCTCAGGTTCGGGAAACGGGATGTGATGGAAGTATCCGAGCTTCAGTCGGCATTCACTGTCCCGCAGGGCTGAGGCGACCGTCATGAGGTGATAGTCGTGCACCCAGACGAGATCGCGTGGGGTGGCTATGGCACGAACGGCATCAGCGAAATGCTCGTTCACCTGCTGATAAGTTTCCCAAAAACTGGGCTCAAAGCGACAGCGTGACGGAAAGCCATGAAATAGCGGCCACAGAGTAGCATTCGAACACCCGCTGTAGTACTCGGCCACTTCTTCCCGAGAAAGAGAAACGGGAATGAGTCGATAGTTCCCATCGCCGTTACGATTAAGAGCGTGCAGAACCTCGGCGCTCACCTCCGATCCGGGCCAGCCAATCCACGCTCCGCCGGATTTGTTCATAACCGGCTGGAGTGCGGTAACCAAACCGCCGGAGCTGCGTTCCACACAAACGCTTCCATCTTGCTCTGTTATCGAGACAGGAAGCCGATTGGAAACGACAATCAAACGTGAATTCATCGTTGTTCCTCACTGCCGGCGGCGATCCACTCCGACAGAAACGCCCGCAGTTCCTGCGGCGGCTGCAGCCAAAGTTGTGCTGCCGTAAAGCGATATGTGGGTCGGACCAAGATCGTGAGTCCACGATCGTTGAGCAGTCGAAAGGCTTCTTCATCTGTGGCATCGTCGCCCATGTATGCGACCGCGACATCGGAGCCCAATTCCGAAAGAATTGTCTCGACTGCATGTCTCTTCGTGCCGGCACGGTGACGGAGCTCAACGCCTCCGTCGAATTCGCTGACAAAGAATCCGTTCCGTCCCGTGAACATGCTGAATGTCCGGTAAGCCAGCGCCCTGATCTCCTCCTGGCGATTCGGAAGCAGGCCTCGCCAGTGAACGGCGACACATCCGCGCTTCTGCTCCAAGTAGGCGGCCAATCCCGCGCCCTCGAGTCGCAAAGCAGTTTCCGACAGAATTGAATCGCACTCTGGACTGAGACGCACGCACGAATACTGTCCAGCAGGGAGCAGGCGTTCCAAGCCGTAGCAGCCCCAAATTTCCGGCCGCAACCTTGTCTGAAGGAGGAGAGTTATGTCCTTCACCGGTCTGCCGGAAACTATGACTACCCGTGTTCCGCACCGTTCCATGATCTCGTCGAGCAATGCGGGGACCTGAGGATAGGGATGCGCGCGAGATCGATCGTTTACGAATGGAGCGATGGTACCGTCGTAATCCAGGAGCAGGGCCCGGTCGCGCCTGCTCGCGTACACGCCGAGGACAGCGTGTGCACGATTGGGATGTGCAGGGACAGTGCTCATGGTGCGTCTCAGCCATTAGTCACCATGTTCGGCTGGTTTGCCGAGAGGTGCACCTTGACTATTACGCACGGCGTGCGGCTTGCGACATACTCCGCGGACTGTATTTGCTGGGGAAAAGCTCAGTACTCGGCCCGGCGTTAGGTAATGATCTTCTTCCGTACCGCATAGAGGATTATGTCGGTTGCGCTGTGCAGATTGAGCTTCTGCATGATGCGCGTGCGGTGTGTCTCGATCGTATACGGACTGAGATTCAAATCCTGCGCAATGTCTTTGTTTGATTTTCCTTCCGCGAGCATCTGGAAAACCTCCTTCTCGCGCTCTGTCAGCAGGTCATAGCTGTCTTCAAGGCCGCGCTGTTGCAGCTGTCGCATATAGTCTTCCAGCAAGGTATTTGCGATCGCGGGACTGAAAAAAGATTTCCCTTGAGCTACCACCTGAACCGCACGGTAGAGATCAATATCAGCTGAATCCTTTAAAAGATATCCTTTAGCTCCCGCCGAAAGGCTACGGGTTACGTAGCTTTCATCGGAATGCATGCTCAGGATAATGACCCCTATCTTAGGGTTCTTCTTTACGATTTGGGCCGTTGCCTGAATCCCGTTGAGATTTGGCATGCCGATGTCCATCACGACTACATCAGGTGCGAGTTCTTCGGCCTGCCTCACTGCCTCTCGTCCGTCGCTTGCTTCTCCGATGACTTCGAAATCTTTGTGTTGCTCCAGCTGCAAACGCAGTCCCTTCCGGACAATCCCATGATCATCAGCGATCAACACTCGCACTTTCCTCATGCTGCGACTCCAGTGCTTACCGGGATGTGTAGTGAGACGGCTGTTCCGGTCCCAGTCGAAGATAGAATTGAAAGCTCGCCACCGAGAGATTCAACGCGTTCTTTCATTCCGATCAAGCCTAGACCAGTTCTTGTCTTCATTCGAACATCGAACCCTTTCCCATTATCCTTGATCTCCACGAGGACTTTCTCCGATTCTTTCGTAACGCTTATCTCCACGTGAGAAGCGTGGGCGTGGCGCGCGCAGTTAGTCAGCGCCTCCTGCACGACCCGGTAGATGCAGGTCCGTACTTGATCATCGAGATCGTCGAAACCACCTTTCACTCGTACGGTTGCGGGCACGCCGGTGTGTCGGGAAAACTCACGTCCTTGCCATTCGAGGGCAGGTTCAAGCCCCAGATCGTCGAGCATGGAAGGTCGCAGGCCCATCGCTAGTCCTCGAACCGAACGCATCGCTTCAGCATTTAACCTTTTTGCCTCATCGATCCGGTCGCGAAATGAGGATTCTTCCGCCGTTCTCATTGCCTCGATATTGGCCAGTTCCATTCCCAGCGCTGTGAGGGTTTGCCCAACTTCATCGTGGAGTTCTCGGGATAGGGATTTCCGCTCCGTTTCCTGTGCCTGAACCAGTTTCCGCGCAAGCCGTCTCTGATCGGCCTCAGCTTCTTCGATTTTCGCACGCTGCGATTCGTGCTGGCCTTCGAGGACCGCAACCCGGTAGACGGTGACCGTCGCCACTAGCGCACCAAGGACAAGAGAAAACGTCATCATGCGAATCAGAAAGGAGCGCAATGTTTGCTGTCCCTGCTTGATTCTGGCCTGTTCAGCCTCTAGTGATTTCTGGTTCGCGCGGGCAATCTCACGGGCCAGCGACACGACTGTTTCACGCCGCGGCAGCACCTTATGCCGCAGGAATCCCCAGCTTTTTTCCGCTTTGTCCTGCGGGGTCCAATCAAATGTAGGATCCAGGGATTCCCAATACGCCTGCACTTCGTCCTGGATCTGCTGTAATCGTGGTGTGTACTCGCTGCCCATATGCGATGCCAAACTGTCCATACGGTTTTGGAGTGACTCTCGAATCTTCAGCAGCTGTTCACGGTGTTGTTTTACGTTCTGAGGTGATGGATCCAGCAAGTAGTCGCGAACCAAGATATCGGCGAGATACATGTCAGAAGCAATGTCGCGGCGAAATGCTTCCGTGCGCATGTACGACTCCTGTGTCCGCTGCATCTCCTCGTAAATAGACTTGGCTTTCCGCACGGCGCCAATGCCGAGGATAGCGATGAGCGTTACGAGTATGCCAAAGCTAATTGCCAGAATAACCGAAGACCGAGAGCGCATGGTGACTCCTTCTCGACCGTCTTCTCGAATGAATAGCAGTTCAAAACAGCTTTTGCGTGTATATCAGATAAGCTACCAGGACTCCGCCGAATAACATCGTGATGATCGAAGGAGCAGATATAAGAGGGCCCGAAGTTTCGATGTGCCTGCGCGTGCTGTTGTATCGAACCCAGGCAGCTCCGGAGAGGACCATGCCGACAACCATGAACATCATCCGATCTCGAAGGATATGCCGCTTTGCTGAATGAGCTTTTCATTCAGCCCGAGAAACTGTCGTAGCGTGACGCCGAACTTGGCAACCACGAAGCCGAACACAGTCAGGCTAATTGTCGTTCGGATGCAAGCAAGAAACGTGCGTTCGTTTGCGAGATGATCAGAATTGTTTGCCATTCGAAGCACCCGGATAAGTATAGGTCGCATGCGTGGCCAGAGCGGGCAGAAACGCGGGTTTTGATCCCTTCACGTGTGGCCAACTACTGCCTCGGCACTACGTGTACGAGCAAGCGGGCGATGGGGCGGCGTCTCCGTACAGTCGTGGCTGTACGTCGAGCAGAAGTATCCGATTTTTGTTGAAGACCCAAATGTCAGCGTGCATAGTAAAGCCATGGGACGAGGCTGGCAGATCGGGATCGCCTTAATGGTGGCGCTAGCGATCTTGTTGAGCTTCATTCATCCGGCTACTTCCGTCTTGGCTGGCTGGCAGGCAAAACTTCTCGGCATGCTTCAGCTGGCCGCTCTGACAGTCTTCAGTTTTGTCACTGCCGTATTTGTAAGTCATAGCCCGCTTGCGAAGAGTTGGTTGTGCGCACCCGGTCAAAGCGGAACAGCGCGAGTCAGGTTCATCTGTTCTTTCCTTTGTTAGACCTTTCCTTTTCTTTTCGCGAGGTGCCGTCGCATGCTTTCGCCAGCCCTGCTGCGAGAGTGCGCTCCCCGTTGTAAGCAAAGAGGCAGGAATATGGCTGCTCCCATAACTAAGCAGAAAGCTGCGATACCATCGCTTCAGTCTATCGATGCGCTCCGAGGAAGAACTCTGGTACTGGTGGCTCACCCGGACGATGAGCTCGCCTGTGCCGCATTGTTGCAGCGAGTTCAGCATCCGCTGGTTGTGATCGCAACCGACGGAGCGCCACAGGACGCGTACTTTTGGTCGTCATATGGAACAAGGCACAATTACGTAGCGGTTAGGCGGCAGGAAGCAATCGAATCGCTTAAGGGCGTATCGCCTTTAACGTTCTTGAATGACCGCACCAACACCCACCACTTTTCAGACCAGGCGCTTCACAAGAATCTAATTCATGCCGTCTGGCTGCTGCTTGAAACCGTTGGCGAGTTCGCTCCCGATGCCATCCTCACTTCTGCTTTCGAAGGGGGGCACCCGGACCACGATTCGTGCAGTTTCCTTGCTGCTCTGGTGGGAGGCACTCTCTGTGTACCGGTGTGGGAGATGCCTTTATACCACCGTGATGCCAAAGGGCAACTTGTGTGCCAGGAATTTCTGCAAGCCGTCGGCAATGAGGCTGAGATCTCGGCAACCGACAGGGAACTGATCGGACGAGAGAGAATGCTCGCGGTATACAGATCGCAAGCCGATCTCAGAGAATTTATTAGGGGGCCGAATGAGCTCTACCGGCCACAACTGGCTTACAACTATTCGTGTCCGCCCCATTCCGGTTTGCTTAATTATGAAGTGTGGCGTTGGCCGGTTAGCGGGGCTGAGGTCTCTCTCTCCATGACGAATTGTCACGCATACCTACAAGCGGCGTGCAAGTACTTGCACCAGACGCTCACAAGACCACCGAGGAGCGGCGCATGTGTTTCCTAGCGCGAGGTGCTGATACCGCGGAATCGACTGTGAGTATCTGCGCTCTGCTTGTCAAAGCATTTGGTTTTTCAACAGGCATCCGCATTCTATAAAAGGAGCCAAAATGCACATTCCTGCCCGCAGTCGAGGTTCAGTCCAAGTGAAGGCGGACACCTCGTTCGTAGCGCAAAGGATCCTACTGCCGGCGCAGAGGTTTTTCATACCGAGATCACCAGTGGGCTGATGCTGATCGTTGCCGCCACGGCTGCACTCGTCTGGGCCAACTCATCTGCGGCCGACTCGTATGGAAGATTCTGGACAACGCATATATCCATCCAATTCAGGAGTTTCTCTCTCTCGCATACCTTCCGCGAATGGATTAACGACGCGCTGATGGTGGTCTTTTTCTTTGTCGTTGGCTTGGAAATAAAGCGTGAGTTCGTGCACGGCGAGTTGTCTGGATGGAAGCGAGCCTCGTTGCCGATTATCTGTGCTTGGGCGGGATGATCGTTCCGGCAACGCTCTATCTTGTGTTCAATTCTGGGACACAGACAAGCCATGGGTGGGGAATCCCCATGGCTACTGATATTGCGTTCTCCCTTGGCGTCCTTTCAGGTTCAAATTAGTTTGCCTGCCGGGCTGATCGCATTTGCGAGATGCAGAGCCTGCTGATAATGTCGCAAAAAACGCCGGAGAGTTGAGGCACCGCAAGGCACTAGTATCTCTCAACGCCTTCGCCTTGAGTCACCTCGAATGCCGTCGATATAAGTCACTTGGACTCAACTTCGCCTAACAGAGCAATTAGGCCATCGGCCAGGGTGCCACGCCAGCTGAGATAGTCGTGTCCACCTTCGAACTCGTGGAAAAGGACTTCGTACCCCTTAGCTCGCAGTACATCTCGCAACGTCCGAGTGCAGAACAGGATGGAGTCCGGGCTTCCCGTGGCGTTGAATTCGGCGCTGCCGGCTTCCAAGTAGAACCGCAGCTGCTTCCTGGGGCTCGAGATGAATTGGCGTGTGACCCAGTTAGGCTCCGAACTGGAATCTATGGCATCGCTGCTGGAAGGTGGAGTTCTATGGAAGGCACCGGACTGCGCAAGGACATTGCCGAAGCTCTCCGCATGCCACAGAGCCGAGCATGTGGCGGCGAGACCGCCGGCGCTCGATCCGGCCACTACAGTGAGGTGAGGATCGCTGGTGAAGTTGTATAGACCGTGCGCCCAAGGCAGCAGTTCGGTCACCAGAGCCCGAGAAAACTCCCGATTGCAGACTAACTCGCGATCACGGCCGCCCGGCGCGTTGCCGATCAACAGCGCCACAGCTGGCGGTATTCGCCCCTCCGAAATCAGGTTATCGAGAATGACGGGCGTGGGAACCAGAGTAAGATATTCCTCCTCATCGAATAAGACTATCAGTGGATACGGTTCCGCATGCTGCGTGTATCCGGGCGGCAAATAGATGGCGATTTCACGCTCGTTGCCAAGGGTTGTGCTCTTAAACCGACGTTTCTCCACTCGTCCTCCGGCAACCCCAGGCTGGGGGGTGATCCAAGGCTGCGCTGGGGCATTGGGCATCTCGAGCACCGACTGTCCGCTATATTCCGGCGCATCCACGTTCCCAGGGTCGATGCGGTAGCGCTTGGGGTTAAGGGAATCTGGCCTGGCGGCTGTCGCCGCCATGGTGATGGCATCTGCGTCGAAGCCCAGCGACATCGGACGCAGGCGTCCAACATTGGTGGCCAGCGTATATGCAAGGCGCATTTTCCGATTCACTTTGATGGTCTTGTACCAGACGTCCGTGTCGCCTAAGCGTGTCATGAAGAATTCATCGGGCGTAACGCCAAGATAGGGAAGCCAAAGCACAAGAACATTGTGCGTATACGGCGTGCCCTTCCATACAAATGTCACAGCCATGTTTTCTCGATCGCCGGCAATAGGTTCGATTAGCGGTGCGCCAGTCTTGTTGATCTCCTGCCAGAACCAGTTGAGGCTTTCTTGTTCGCCGCGCTCAAGCGATTTACGCAGAGCTTCGATCCGCAGACTTTCCACCACAGGCTTGAGTGGGGCAAGTCGGGCGGCAAGTGTCACCACCTTGGCAAGCGCAATGCTATAGGTGCCAGTTGCGCGTGGGTTCTTTCCGGCAATGTCTACTCGATACGTTCCCGGAACATTGGCGACCAAGTTGAATTTCCCTTCTGCCGGTCCCATAGTGGCGCCGCGGAAGAGTCTGCCAGAGGGGTCGTACGTTCTCCCGATGAGTACCTGCCCACGTGGGTTCAACGCGAGCTGCACGAAATCGCCAGTGGCAAGTGTGAATGCAAATGATTGCTTTTGACCCGGGGTCAGGTCCACCTCGCGAACGTGGCCTGGCTTAAGTTGCATTTCCTGCGTACTGGCGACTCTACTCAAAACGGCGAAGACAACGAATAAGACCAGAAATCCACGTTTAGCGCACACGAGGATCCTCCTTTGATCATTTCGTGGTAGACGAAGACAACCAAGCTTCCGAGAATAACGCCGCATATCTATGACGCGCTGTGATGCGCAGGAACTTGGAAGAAATCAGATGTCCAGCCATGCATGTTTGAACAAGACGGAGAATCGACTGGGCAACCCGGTACCGACCGACTCAATTGGAAGGGTTACTGGGCACCCACGTAGGACCTGCTTATAATCGCTCTCAGCGACTTCAACCTTTAGTGCGCCGAAGGGTGCGGCACGACAAAAAGACTATGATTCCGTGCCAGGGTAGCTTCCCCAGTGGAGAGCGCTTGCTCAGGTACTTCTTCGTCACCAGTTAACCCAGGGTGAGATAGAAAATCTTCTGAGCCTTACCTTCCGCCAACGTCGCTCTGAATATCGGCGTTTGAGTACAGGCGCCGGTAAAGAACTTCATTGCGCACAATCGCCTGGACATACTCGCGAGTTTCGGTGAAAGGTATGCTTTCCACAAACTCGTCCATACCTCCATACGGACCTGCAGCCAGCCATTGGTTCACGCGGCTACTGCCCGCGTTGTATGCGGCGAGTGCATATTCCTTCTGGCCTTTGAACTCGTCTAGCAGCTGTCGAAAGTGGTAGATGCCAACCCGTAAGTTGATTTCCGGACGTTTTAAATCCACTGGCGTTACGGGAAATAATCCCACATTCCTGCCGGTAGCGGCTGCTGTCGATGGCAGCAGCTGCATTAGTCCGACTGCATTTGCGCTCCCTGATACTGACCGGCGTCACGGTAAATCCGTGACGCCTTGCGACTGAACTCTACGGAAGATAGATTTGCTGCGCGAAGCTCGTTTATGGCCAGATCAGCCAAACCGATCTTCTCCAGTACGAGACTACGCTCTAAGTGAACGCTGCTCGGCTGCCTCGAGGTGCGGCTGGTGCTCACGGTCGTTTGCTGCGGCGCCGCAACGGAAGTCCAGCCAGGTCCACTTTCAGTCACGCGGCTGGCACGTTAATGAAACCAAAGTGCCAGCCACGCTTCGTCCAGCAGTCATTTCCGCCGGCTGTACAGCTGAATTCTGACTCGTGCGGGAAAACAAGCGCTTTGCTTGAATAGATAAACTTTCCTTTAGATGGGCGCCGACCGCTCGCGTGAACTCGCGGCACGGGGAGTGATCTGGACTCGCGCGGTGAGCAACACGGATTCGGCTAAAGGCTGCCAAGAAGCTGCTGCCGTCACCAAGCAGCAACATGAGAAGACCAGAAGTCAACAGTCCGATAAACGGCACACTTTTCTATGGGGTGCGATAAGGCATTTGACTCATCGCTGTGGTCCTGCCGCAAAACTAAATGTCGTTGCGTCAGGCAGTTCGCGAGGAGATTACAGACCGTGTAATCCTCGTCACAGTCGTGATCTGGACGAACTCAGGCACTGGATGCCGCATACTGGGAGGAGAGAGTGGCGAAGACGCTTGGGCGGGCGATCTTCGACCTGCGGCGGGAATTGGGGCTCAATCAGACGGAATTCGGCATGCAAGTTGGGGTGACTGCAATGAGTGTCTCGAGATGGGAAGCGGACTCGAACTGCCCGCCCGGCGAGTGTACAATTGCGATCGCCAAGCTGGCGAAAGACCCGGAATCTTTCTGGTACTTCCTGTCGCAGATTGGCCTAACGAAAAAGGACATACACCCGCACACAACATAGAACGGCCGTTTTTGCAATCTTCGGCGTCAGTGCATATCGGATGCATAGCAAGGTACTTCTAATATTAGCCGTCGAGGACAACGAGGTGCACGGGTACGCCTTGAAGAAAATTCTCGAAAATGAAGGCTTCAAGGTAGCTCTGGCTGGTTCCGGCAATTCAGGGTTGAGATCAGCCGAGTTACTTAAGCCCGACCTCGTCCTGCTTGATGTGAACCTGCCCGACATGGACGGGTTCACAGTATGCAGGCGTTTGAAAGAGATGGCGCGCGAGCGAAAGCAGCACCTTCCCGTCGTGATTTATACGGCCCAGGATAGCTCCGTAAGGCAGGATGCGAAGGCCTGCGGCGCTGACTGCTTTTTGACCTATCCTGTGGAACCGCAGGACCTGGTGACGGTGATCAAAGGGACGCTTTCGAGATCCATCAAAAGTATGTGAATTGGCGCTTTTAGACAAAATCAATTTTTCAGCCGGACTCGAAAGCCCCCGAATATGCACCATCGGCAAACATTGCGACATTCTTTGGAGTTATTGCAAAGCTCCGAACATCTTGGCGTCGTGATCGCCAATGTAGACCGTATTCTCGATGCGAATGATGCGTTTCTGAAGATGATTCGATACACGCGCGAGGAAATGGAACAAGGTTTGATCGATTGGCGTGCCATTACACCTCCCAATTCTGCCGCAAAAGACGAAATAGCGCTGGAGCAACTACGTCTTTATGGAGCTGCAGTCCCATTTGAGAAGGAGTATGTCCTGCGCGACGGTACAAGTGTACCCATGTTGATGGGAGCCATTCGACTCAGCGAGTAGCCGCTTGAGTGGATGACTTACGTGGTCGATTTTACGGAACGGAAGCAAGCTGAACAATCCGAACTGGAAGTAAGAAAGCTACAGGCGCGGCAAGGCGTTGTGAACCAGATCGCCCACGAATTGAATAATCCTCTGGCTGCACTCATGTTTATCGTGCCTGCGCTCCGAGACCTTCCAGAACTCAAAGGCAGCTCCGACGCGCTGGAGATGTTGCGGAATGCCGAACAGATGCTGGAACGCATTGCGGCCTTGACGCGAGCCGTGCTCGCCGCTGGTTCGACAAAGAGCGGTTAGGGCACAGCGAAGTGAGTCCGGGGCGATCGACTTCTTAGACCTGGCGCGGCTAATAATCTCGCGGGCGGTAGTGCTCATTCAGATAGCCAGTGCTCCACGAACATTTTGGGTCATCTACTATCCATTTCTGTGCAAAACTTTGCAGTTGCCAGCCCTTGATTCTTAGATCTTGGTGCTAAGTGGCTGAAGAATATGGTCTTCCGCCCGAAATGAAGTTGGGCCATAAAGTGCGTCTCGTACCGATCAGTTCAGTGGAGGTAGCATGGTACGATTCGGATTAAACCAATCCTCAGGACGGATCGGCCTTTTCGCAGTGGCCCTGCTAGCCGTGACATTCGGCTTCGCACTGTCCGCGAATGCCGATATCGTCGTGGTTACAGGTGTAAACAATCAGGGGACGGATAACGTTCTCCTAAATCCGGCTACCAACGTCCTGACCGTTACGGGAACCGTTGGCGCTAACAATCTTCTCGTCAATTTCACCTCGACGAGCGGCAGTCAATTGCTCAATGCCAACCCTTCGGGGCAAGCAACGGTCTCGGGCGGCACGGGTAACGATCCGTTCTACCAGATCATGTTTGGTCTTGCGGGGGGAAGTACTTTCACCCGTTCCGTTTTTAACATCAATGCCGGGACAAGCGGGAGCGCCGTTATTCACGTCGAGGGCATCAATATCAATGGCGGCTTCTTCGAGGACGATTTCACCGTCGACGCGAATGGTGAGAACTTCTTCACTGTCACCGCGATCAACGGCCAGCTAATTTCATCGATCGCGCTCACCGCGATCAACGGTGCCACATTCGACGATCTGCGGCAGGTTCGACTTGGCGGCGGAGACATCGCTCCTCCTAGACTTCCTGAACCGGCCTCTTTGTCGCTGCTCGGCACTGGTCTCGCGGCACTCGCGGCCGCAGTGTCACGAAAACGCAAACTGAAATAACTGAATGCCATTGCCGCCTCTGGGATTGGAGTGAACCTTTTATGAGAGGGTTCACTCCTTCTTTTCAGCGACAAATGCTTCCGTCCACGGAGATCTTTACGCTGTGAGCGCCGCACCCGGGTGCGACTTCAGGAAGCTGGTTCGCCCAACTCTGACCGCATCGCTTGCTTATTGTCGCGTGGATTCAGCCGATCGCGACATCACCCAAACCATCACTCGAGAGCGAGGGATTTTCCCGATGCCCGCACCCTCGCACGGTCGGTTCAACGCCAGGATTACTGCCGCCTTGGTCAGGGGAACTATTTGGGTCGTCAGCCAAGTAGGGAAGGGATCGGTGTTTTCCTTTTCGCTTCCAATGCATGGTTAACGAGTGGCGAAACCGAATACTATCGGCGCGCTGAACATCGCGGCTCATTCGGGCACACCTCGAATACAAGCAAACTCAATTTGGACCGTCTCTTTTCCCCGGTAAACGAGATCAACAATATTGCCGTCTGGGGTTAGGTGTCCCGCAAAATCCCCGAAGTATGGGCTTGCAAGCGGTAAGGCGTGTCTCGTCAACAACTTAGGAGAGCGTTGCTCCGACTCTTAATCAGTAGGTTGAAGGTTCGATTCCTTCCGCGCTCACCATCTATCAACAACTTACGGCTGTTGCAATCCATTCTGCAATCCACTCATCGCCAGCCCCACGACCTTTTTGTGAGCCTGCTCCATCTCGTCCGTAACGACGTCACCATATTTCATCGTCGTCCGGATGTCGGTGTGTCTCATGAGCTTCTGCTGAACTGCAATGCCGGTGCCAACAGCATCAAGCCATGAACGATACGTGTGCCGAAGCGTGTGCGTTCCGAAGGTGCCGATCCCGGCGGCTTTCGCCGCCTTCTGGTACACGCGCCAGATCTGATCGTATGACCAAGGCAAGCGGCCAAGTTGTACTGGCGAAGCGAACACCCAATCACCCGGATCCGGGAAATCCGTTGCTTCGTGCCAGACTTTCAGCTCGGCAAGGAGTTCCTCGGCGATGGGCATCTGCTTTCCGGATTCGTCAGTCTTTACTTCGTCAACGTTCTGACAGACGATTCCGCGCTCGATTTGGAGGCGGCTTCCGTTCCAATCGAAGTCTGCCCATTTCAGGGCGAGAGCCTCACTGATTCGGAGGCCGAGCGAGACGCACAGTATTGCTATCGTCCGAAAAGGCTCAGGCAGATGTTGGGCGAAGAGGCGAAACTCCTCGACCGTCAAACTCCGCGGTTTCTTCACCCTCTTGCTGCCGCCCTTGATGGACACCAGCTCCATGGGATTGCGTTGTGTCGGAATGTCGCCCCGCCACATGGCATAGTCCCACAGCAAATGCAGTATGCCGCGGATGTGGACCTTGCTCTTCGGTGAAAGGACCAGTCCGCCCAACCAGATTTCCACTGGTCGAGCCTGGAGATCGGTGATCACATTTTCCTCGAACTTCGGGAGGACATGACACCGCAACCAGACATCGTAGCTGCGACGCGTATCAATGCGCGTTGGCATCTTCTCTATCCGGTAGCTTTCTACCAAGGCTTTCACCTTCGGTGCATCAGATTGCGTTTGTTGTTTGTTAGTGTCGTCAATGAGCTGACGACGGTGTGGTTCTGCTGCGCGTCGTGCTGAGGCCTTCGTCGGTAAATCCGACTCGTGCCCCAGCGGCTTGGTTCTTCTGGCCCCGTTCTCATCGCGCCAAAGGAAGTTCCAGGTTCGACGTCGCTTGTCAAATACAACACTTCCTTGTTGATGCCGTGCTCGCTTGGTCATCAATTCCTCCTAGTGAGCACGGACGGCATCCGGGAGTTTATCAAAGACCTCAGCTTAGGATTGGTGACTTCCTTCATCGCTAATTCACCGTGACCCGAGCACGAAGCCAGTGTGCAAGTTCCGATACCAAGAACCGCCAGGTCTTGCGCGAGCCGTGGCCGAGTGGATGTGCGGGGAGCGCACCTTGACGTGCCCAGTGCAGCAGCGTCCTCCGGTTGATCTTCAGGAACTTCGCCGCTTCGGTCGCATCCACGAAGCACTCGGAAACAGGCTTTAATTGATTCAGTACGACTTCAGGACTGCTCATGACTTCCTCCATAATTCCCTTGCGTTGAGGCTTTTGCGCGTTGGTCATGCCAAGCTTCCATGGCGACCGAAGCGCTGGATTCATTGAAGCGGCTGCCGTAATACTTAATCGTCGTCGAGACATCGTTATGCCAAAGCATCTTCGACAGCGTCAGATAATCTTTTGCGTGTTCCTTCAGCCAAGCGAACGCGACGATGTCACGGAAGAGGTGCGGTGTTACGCGGCGGCCACCATATCGGAGCGTCAACTCCGAGATCAGATTGCTGACAAACGCCTTACCAGCCACGTCCGATTCCCGAGGAACAAAGAGCGTGTCACACTTGCGGCCGTTCAAAAGAATCGGGCGATATCGGCTTAGATATTCTTCAAGCAACCCGACGAGGTGCCGCGGCACGAGACAATGTATCGGCACTCTCGTCTTCGTCTCCTTCTGGCTGAACTTGACTTGCCAGAACTCGGCATTCGCGTTCGCCGCTTCGGCCAGGCAGGCCCACTCAGGCTTATCGATGTAGCTGAAGGCCGGCACCTTAGCCTTGAATAGATTCGGATTCGGCCCCGCTACGCGACACTCGCGGATGTTACGTTGACGCCAAGGGAAGACCAGCAACCAGGCCACCATCAACTCGCCCATTACGAGACGGGCGACGTGCTCTTCTCCGTGTTTCGCGGCGTCATAGCGGTCCGCACGTATCTTCGCCGGAATCGACTCCAGAACGGCGTAGTCGAGATACTTCCTAGCTTTTCTGGCCTTGACGTCCTCATAGGTTTCGATCGGAACAGCCTCCAAAAGCGGGCGGAACCAGCTCACTTCAATGGCGCGATGTGCCGGATGCTTTGACACTGCGGCGAGGACGGAAGACAGCTCCGACACCAGCGGTCGCCCCTGTATCTTCTGTTCGTTGATGCACCACGAAATGAAGCCGGCGACCGTTGACTTCCTGATCAGTTGTTCCAATGACCTAATCTCGCCAATGTCAGCGACCTTCGTCGCAAAGCCGTACAACGCGCTAAGGGTCTGCCTTACACTCGTCGCCGAGACTGCCCTGATTTGAGCGCGTTTCGGCCGTTCAGGCTCGAACTCAGCAGTCTTCCAGCGAATCACTTCAGTGACCTCGTCCTTCAACTGCTGCGGGAACTCCGACAGCGGAACTCCATACTTCTTCTTCCGAAAGAAACCAAGCGGCGCGTTCTTCGTGTATCCGCAAGCAATCAGCGTCCGCCAACATGAATTGACCGTCCACTCCAAGTGCGAATAGCGTCTTCCTTCCATCGTCCGCTGTAGGACCCAGCGGTCGAAGTCGTCTTGCGTGACCTCTTGAGGCGAACTCTTGGTTTGCGCTAACCACTTGGCGACCGACAGACACTCATTCGTCTTTGCCCGGCTCAAGATCGTCTGCCATTCGCTTGACAAATGTGCACAGGGCACCCACCCGAGTGCTTGGGCTGCCTCCATAAGAATCCGCATGTAGTTGACGTAGCTGCGAACAGCCCCTTCTTTATGCTTTCGAGATTCCAAGAAAGGGCGGAAGCCTTCACGATTCATATGGATCAGATCGAGCGAGATATCGTCGGCTGGCTTCGCGAGGAATGCAGCAATCTTTGCTGCTGTGCTCCGAAGCATGGGTGTCTGTGACGTCGGCTGGCTATTGAGGTGCTCAAGAAGATCCGCGAGGGTTCTCACATCCGCGCGCTCGCGCGCGAACAGCGAGTCAGAACTTGGAAGCATCTCAGCAATTTGCGCACCATTAGGACTATTAACGAATGACATATATGCAATTTCTCCTAGCTCAACTCCGGTTTGAGTTGGTTTTATGTGCGTATAAAACGCGACGACCTCGGCATTGCGACGCTCGCAACCGAAGAGATACGCAAGGACGGCTTGAGCCGCTGATATACGGAAGCTGAGTGCAGGTTTGCGAATCAGCTGCCGTGGTCAGCGGCTCTCTAGCGCTCATTACTTCCGCTCTTTCTGGCTGCTCTGAAGGAACTCCTCCAGATCCTGCGGGAAGAATTTCCAGCGGCCCGGGAGAGCGCGCGGGGTCAGGCGCCCCGCGGCGATCCAGTTCTGGATCGCGCGGATGCAGACGTTGAAAATCTTCGCCACGTCGCGGTTGGCGTACATCGGTTGAAGCGGGAGGTTCTGGATGGCCAGAATGGACTCCAGCAGTGGGTACTTCACGCTCTCTGAATTTTCCATCTCGTGTTCTCCTCGGCCGCCAGGCACACACTTCAAGCGTTTGCACGCAAAGGCGTGCGTGGCGGTCAATTAGTTGAAAGTTTTGCCAGCGCCGACGATCACTGCTTCGTCTGCATCTTCACGATGCACCAGGCAGAGGTGCCTACCAAAGCGTCGCAACTGCACGTTGCTGACGTAAGCGAGAATGACAGCGAATCAGGGGCGTGTGCAGAGCGCATCGGTCCAATGTACCGATGGGATCATTCCGGGGTGTAGGTGGTGGATGAGTCTTCGGAGCTTATGACTTTCCGGGCCTTGCGAGCGCGGCGCAGCCAGTCTTCAATCGCCTCACGGATGAAGGCCGTCACGGTCTGGTCATATTCGTGGGCGAGGGCAGTCAGTTCTCTCCATTGAGAGATGGGGATCCGAACTTGCATTTGCTTTTCCGGTTCCTTCTTCGGACGGCGCAGAGACGCTGGGATATCGTCCTGTTGCGGCCGCTTCTGAGGTTCTTCGTTCATTGATTGCTTGTCCTTTCTGGGTTCATGTTCGGTTTAGTGTTGACTCGGGCGCTTGCAAGCCCCGAGCAAAAAGAAAAGCCCCGGCCAGCATTGGCCGAGGCGATCGATTGAACTCTTCAAACCCTGGTCGGGCACATCACCGACCCATCCCAGTGCTCCGTGTTAAGAATTCTGAAGTACAGCCTGGAGCTTGGCGCTTTCTTCCTCTGTCAGTTTCCGAGATCTGCTCTTCATGGCATCTCTGATCTGCCACAAGTAGTTGGACACTGTAATCAACTGATCTTTCCCGTTGTCCTCGCCCAATCTCCGGCACATTATCCGGACTTTATAGCTCGCGCCAGTTCGGAAATCCATCGCAACGAATTGTTCCTCCTGAGGTCGGTGGTCCTTAAGAAGTATTTTTATTTTGTTCTTCTCTGCGAATTCGGCGAGCACTTCGGCGATGGTTAGGCGGCCCACCCAGCCTAGATTAACGGATTCATAAAGTCTGTAGCGCCTAGTCGCAATGTCGTTGCAGAGCACCATCACTTGAGTAAGTACGGTAAACGGATGTTCAGCCCACGCTTCAACGAAGGTGTAATGGACACTAAAGCTCCCGTTCGGCCCTGATAACCAATCCTCAGACCAATCTGTGTGACCAGTTCCAGACGAAACTCGACCTTGGTCAGCACTGGTCACTCGGAGCAGTGCATCAGTTAAAGCCGTTAGGCCAGCATCGAAGTTCTTGCGGAAGTCCGCATACTTCTTCTCGCGCAGGAATGGAGGAATTTCGCAATCTTCCAACAATACCGGGAGCACGATTACCCGCTTCTCGTCGAGCTCCCTAATAAGTCCTGCATTCAGTTCCTTCTTGCACCACTCAGAGGCGACGGAAGCTTTCGAGAGAACAACAAGTAGCGCACTCGCGTCCTGAATCGCGTCCTGAATTCGGTTAAGAAGAGAATCTCCAACATTCAATTCCCACTGGTCAACCCACACGTGCGCGTTACGCCTAACGAGCTGCGTTGCGAGCTTCGTCACAAACTTAGAATCCGCATGGGAATAGGAGATGAAGACAGGCATGATTCCCTCACAATAGTTAGCGCGTACCTGGACTCATTGGTGCACAAGTTAAGTCCTATGGCTTGATGAAACAGTGTACTCGCGTTTGCGATTTCAGAGTTGCTGATGTAACATACTGCTCGCTGGCACCCTCGTGTGCTCAGCAAATCTAAACGCAAGCCGCAGCGTCGGCATTGCAAGGAGCGTAGAAATGGGCACCTCTGTCCATCGTTTCCGCGCATTTGAAATGCGCAAGATTACCCACCCCGTATTCACTTCCATTGACAAGTACTGGATGACAGTTGCCGCGAAGGATTTCCCGGCGGGAATTAGCACGTCAGTGAATGCACGAGATCCTGTCGGCCTTAATCGACGTGTGTACCAGGACGTCCGTAGCAGTTTGGATGGCACCACTGCGATCCCAGGCTCCTTCGACCTCATGAACAAAGGGATCACAATCTTGGCTAAGTCCGTCAGGCTGGTTGATAAAGAGAAGGGTCTCTTCGATGTCACGATTGACAATGAAGAGGGCGGTATCGTGGATGGCGCTCACACCGCCGAGATCATTCAAACTGCGAATGACGAGGGCACAACGCCAGACGAGCAGCACGTTGAGGTGTATATCAGAACGAACGTTGGCGAAGACCTTATCAGCGACATCGCTCGTGGCCTCAACACTGGTATCCAGGTCGCAGCACAGTCTATTTACAACATCGCCGGAGTGTTTGACTGGCTGAAGGAAGAGATTAAGGGCCAGAGGTATGAGAAACGGATTTCCTGGCGCGAAAGTGATGATGAAGATTATGACGTTCGCGATCTCATCTCTGTGCTCGAGGTATTCAACGTTTTCGATTTCCCAAACGAAATGACGGTGAGCAAGCACCCGTACTCTGCCTATGAGAAATGGAGTGCGCCACTCAAAAAGTTTGCGGATGATTTCAATGAGAACAAGGATGACCTGAGTAGAAGCAAGTACTATCGACTCAGGAATTTGCTGAAGGATGGCTTAACCTTGTATGACTACATCCGACACGATTTCCGCGACATGCATAATGAAGACGGTGGTCGGACCGGAAGGATGAATCTGATTGAGGAAGCGTCAGCGCGGCGTGGCACATTCGATTTCCCGTTCGCCGGTCTGAGTAACAGTCAGTATCGGCTCACCAAGGGAGCAACCTTCCCGATATTGGCGGCGTTCAGAACGTATGTTGAGGTAAATCCCAGAACTGGCGAAGCCAAGTGGAGAGGAGGGTTCGGCAAAATCCTTGATATCTGGAAAGACGCTGGTCCAAGCTTGGTGGAGGAAACATACCAGTTGACGCAAGAGGGAATTCGGAATCCAGATGCGATCGGGAAGAACAGAAAACACTGGTCGAACCTCTACATGCGGCTTCAGGTGCGTCTGCTTCAGGAACGCTTACAGGAAGAGCAAGTGAAGGCTGCAGGCCGCCGTCGCAACAGTTGATTTCGATTGTGGCTCATTCGGGCGCGATACAGTATCGCGCCCGAATCGACTGCAATCCATCTGCAATCACTTACGGGTTACTTACACATGCTTTTGTGTACCTTCAGTGCCGTCCGCGCTCTGTAAGTACTTGAAACTACGTGTGAGCGCGGATTCGATTCCTTCCGCGCTCACCACTTAAAATAACAACTTTAGAAGTCTGCTACTTCCGCCGAAATCGGGTCGTGTGCCCTGTTCTGTGCCACACCCCTTGGCTTAGCCTGTGGCTCTGTCTCAACTTCCCGAATCAATTCATCCGCGGTAAATGTTACGAGGCGGGTTCGCTCAGTCGATGATTTGGGCGCCTTCAGCCTTGAGTCGTTCGAGTGCATCCCTCATCTGTTGCAACTGCTCGGGCGGGTGCCCCTGCCACTTCGTTACTTCTCCCACCACACGGAGTGGATCGCGAGAACGGTAGGAGAGCGTTGGATTTCCGGGAAACTTCTTGTCCGTCAGATTGGGGTCGTCGACGATCGGTCCGGTCGGCTCGACGAGGTAAATCCTCTCCGGCCCATCGCCAGCAGCCAGTTCAGCGCCCCAGATGGCAGCATCAAGCGTAGCTGTAAAGTAGACCCAGGAGAGGGGCTTCCCATCTCCGAAGTTGGAACTGAACCCAGCTAAAATCAGATCGCCGTGCGCAAGATCCGCACGCGTTCCATGAAAGTACTGTCGGCGAAACTTGTTATCGATTGTCGACATAGGTCTGGTACTTCCTCTTTGATGCAACTCGCATGATAAGGAGGAACGACAGGGATTGGATTGCAGCAGGATCCGTTCTCTCGCCTTATATTTTACGGGTGAGTTTCATCTTTTCTGCCAGATCTGGCTCGGATCGGTCGCGGTAATGTAGGACACCCCGTTGTGACGGATGATCTTTCCGGTGACGCAGATGTGCTTGCCTCGATAGGTGATCTCTGGGCGACCGAATTTCGCTCGATCGTTGCCCCAGATCACGATCGCAAAAATCTGATGCGGAAATGGCCGATCCAAGTCAATGAATGTGGGGGTACCTATCGTTGAACGCGCTACATGCGTGTTAACTGCTCGTCCACAGACAGAAGCGGTCTCTCCGATATGTTTCCTGGCCTGGGCCGGTGTGTAATGTGTCTGACCAAGGGCGATAGTCGTTAACGACAGACACAGGAGGAACGAAGCGATTTTGATCGCTTTTATCCATGTTGCCGGAAAATGTTGTGCGTTGCTCATAGGGGAGTTTCAAGCCTCCGCGTTCCTGCAAGTCCGAAGTTGTTAATGCGAAGACTACGTTAGGAAAACTGAGGTGATCTTTTGCTTTGTACAGGCTTTTTCATCTCTGTGCGACGGGCCAACAGGACGGCATCCTGGAACTGCGAGACAACCTCGATGTCCTTCGTGGTGAACGCCGGCACGTGCTGTGTGCAGTTGCCAACACTGACTTGATACTCGCTTTTGGTGCGTCGTATCCAGGTGGAAGCCAATAACATCCAGGATAGGCCTGCCGCTATGATGCCTAATCCTTCCGTGCTCCGTGCAGCACCAAATAGCACTAACAGGAACCCGCTGACGATCACGAACACGGGGAACCACCGAATCGGCTTACGTTCGGAAACCCTGACCTCTGTAGAACTGGTTATCGGCAGACGGAACTGTCCGATCGCTAGCTCTCCATAATCGACGCGAACGTCACCAATCTTAAGGATTGGCCCAGGAGCTTCGACGAACGAAGGGGTTCGCCGCTCAACATTCTCATGCAGCCATAACGCTGATGCCTCAGTGACAGCCATTGCCATCTTCCTCGCGTAGGTATCCGGATAGGACTTCCACGCGAGAGTTGAGAGAGCAATTCGGCAGCCATTGTCACAGGATGAGGCGTCCTGTGGTGACGTGATTCGATCCGGCACTCGGAATGCAGATCAATCTACTTCCAATGGCCTGGGAGGGCACATGGCATTCGATTTTCTTGCGACTCCGCTCACCATCCAACAAACCGGGATCACTCCCCGTTTGCTCGATGAATTGACGCTTAAGGTCTTGTATTTGAACGGGGAAATGTATGTGAGTGAGCTGGGGACCAAGCTTCATGTGTCCTTTCCCGTGGCGGACCAAGTGTTCCAGCGCCTACGTCGAGACATGTTTTGTGAGGTAACAGGGATGTCAGGTGGTGTGCATCGCGTGACCTTGACCTCACAAGGCAGAAACCGGGCCGTGGAAGCTCTGTCACTGAATCAATACGTCGGTCCCTGCCCGGTGTCCCTTTTTGATTACATCGCGCGTATTCAAGCCCAGACAATTCAGAGGATGGAAGTCACTCCTGACAAGGTAGAGGCCGCGTTGTCACACCTGGTATTGGAACCGGCGACCGTTACCCAGGTTGGAACCGCCATGGCTTCTGGCAAAAGTGTCTTCCTATATGGGTCGACTGGATCCGGAAAGACTTCGGTCGCCGAGGCCCTCCGCTCGGTTTTCGAGGACGAAAGCATATGGGTGCCGTACGCGGTGGAATTAGACGGCGACATCATTACGATCTTTGACCCAATCGTTCACGAGACCGTCGAATTCGAAACAAACGAGCAGATCGATCAGCGCTGGCGTGCATGCCGGCGCCCGTGCGTGAAGGCAGGCGGCGAACTCACGCTAGAGATGCTGGACCTGGAATTCAACCCGACCACCAAGTTCTATACCGCCCCCATCCAGATGAAGGCCAACAACGGCCTTCTCATCATTGACGACTTCGGCCGTCAGCGGATGCAGCCCACCGAACTTTTGAACCGGTGGATCGTTCCCCTTGATCGGCGAGTGGATTTTCTCACTTTGCGAGGTGGCCGGAAGCTGGAGATTCCCTTTGACATCTTTGTTGTCTTCGCCACCAACTTGCGCCCGTCTTCGCTTGTTGAAGAGGCATTTCTGCGACGGCTGAATACCAAGGTAAAGATCGACATCATCACACCAGCGCAGTTCCAGCAGATTTTCCAACGCATATGCGCTGATTGTGGACTTGCGTATCAAGAAGCTCTGGTCGACGATTTGATCGGAACGATCACGGTAGAGCTCCAGCAGCCTCTGCGCGGCTGCTACCCCCGTGACATCGTGCAGCAGATTGTCTGGGAGGCGCGGTATCGCCAGATCGCACCGGAGTTAACAAGGCAAACACTGCAGCAGGCTTGCCGGAACTATTTTGTTTCAAAAGAGGAAGATGAGTACGTGCCGGCGCGATGAAATCTTAAGTGTGCACGGAAGTCATATGACCATGTGGGCATCCTTACATGTGCAAAACTTTGCAGTGCTTGTGCCGTGCGTGCTATCGACGAGGTTTAACGATAACGATTAATAGATTTAGAATTAACAACTTACCGACAAAAACGGCCGTGACCAAAGTAACCACTTTTGCGGCATGACAATTGCATGTTTACAGTGCGACAGCTGAGCACGACACGCATGCCAGCGCAAAAGAAGCGCCGTCCCGCAGTAAGGGCCGAGTAGGGAACCTTCCTATCCTCCTTCGACGCTTCGCTTCCCCCGCTGATACCAGAGTTTGGGAGGGCCAAGTGTTGGGAGAGGCCATTCGTCTTTGGTTTTGTAGTCCCGATGCAGGATTCACTCAAGTTATCGTCAACGCACTTGGTGAGTCCGAGTACGACGTCCGTACCTCCGACAGTTTCGAAGCGGAAGAATCGGAGTATCAGACACATGTCTGGTCCGATGTAGTACTTCTCGACGTTCGCGCACTCCTGCGCGAAGGTGATCTTGAACGGACGTATCAACTATTAGATCGCCTACATAGCAGACATGTAGTTCCCGCGCCTCCTATCGTGACGATTATTCCTGAAGACGAGCGAACGATGACGCTTCGTCTCATGGAGCGGGGCGTACACGATGTGGTGACAAATCCGCCGAACATGACAGAACTTCGGCTGATTCTTCGTCGCGCGCATCGATACTTCCAGATTGAAAGAGAGTTGGAGCAACTGCGCTCGCAATCGCAGTGCGCTGGAAGTTTCGATGGGCTCATCGGACAGTCGAAGAAAATGCAGGACATCTTCGTCCTGTGCCGGAAGGCGGCCAGTTGTGATGTGAGCGTGATGATCACCGGCGAAACCGGCACCGGTAAGGAGTTGCTGGCGCGAGCCATCCACCGATACAGTTCGCGGGCTTCACAGCCGTTTGTGGCATTCTCCTGTGCCAATCTTCCGGAAACGCTCGTAGAAGATGAGCTCTTTGGCCACGAGAAAGGCGCGTACACCGGAGCGGCAGGTATCCGACGCGGACGAATCGAGACTGCTGACCAGGGAACGCTCTTTCTGGATGAAGTTGGGGATATGGCAGTTGGTTTACAACCGAAGTTCCTCCGGGTCCTTCAGGAACGTACATTCGAGAGATTGGGAAGTTGCAAGCCGATTCCAGTCAACATGCGAGTGATTTGCGCCACCAATCGCAACCCCGAGGAGATGATCAAGGAAGGAAAGTTCCGAGATGACCTCTACTATCGGTTGAATGTCGTACAGATTCATCTTCCTCCATTGCGAGAACGTCGTGATGACATCCCCTTGTTGGCGTACACGTTCCTGGAGCGATTCGCGAAGCAGTTCGGAAAGACCGTGAACAAGTTCTCGCGGGCGGCGTTACAACGACTGGAAGAGTACGAGTGGCCAGGCAATGTGCGTGAACTCGAGAACACGATTCAGCGCGCGGTGGTAATGACGGATGGAGAGGTGATCGAGCCCTGGCATTTCCCGGCGGCCATGCAGACGCAGGAAGCAGAGCCGGAGGAAGTGACAGATGCCATGTCCAACTACTACGAGGAGGAGGTTAGGCGCTTCAAGCGTCGGCTTCTGCTCCGAACGCTCGAAGAATGCAGCTGGCAAAAGTCGAGCAGCGCGCGGCGCCTGGGTGTCGCCCGCGGATATCTGCATCGGCTGATTCATCAACTGCACATCGAGGAGCCGGAGGTTGCCGCAACATTGTCCAGAAGTTGCGGGCGGGTTGCTGTGCCGAAATGAGATAGCGAACTCATTTTTGCCGCACCGCGGAATGGGAATGGCTGTGTGATTGCAACATTGGTGACACAGGGGCGCTCCGACAAGGCGAGTGTTCACTGATGGTGACAGTTATGCGAACAGGAATAACCAGGACTTTACGAAAAGAAGAGGGAGCAGAACTACTGGAGATGGCATTTGTCATCCCCCTTCTGTTTCTTCTCCTACTGGGGATCGTCTGGTTTGCGCGGGCATACAACGTCTACGAGACCATGACACGCGCTGCTCGCGAGGGAGCGCGCGTCGCGGTGGCGCCAGCATGCTCGATGTGTTCAGGAGGGGGGCAGCTGCCAAGCGTTACGACCGTTGCGTCGGCGGTGAACTCCTCGCTGGTCGCGTCGAACCTTGACCCAGCGAAAGTGACCTGCGGCACCTGTCCTGGAACGTGCAATGGCTCCGCTCCGGCCATCTGCTACAAGTCCGACATGCTCCTGAATGGATCCACTATGCCACCCCAGTACGGTGTGCTGGTGAGTTTTGAGTATCCGTTCCAGATGCATATACCGTTCGTTACATTCAACCAGAGCATGACGCTCACCGCGGCGGTTCGCATGAGGCAGGAGAACTGATGAGCCGCCAACGAAGCGTGACCACAACGATGGCAGCAGTCCGGAACCGGCTGGTTAAGAACTCGTCAGGGTCGGAGATGCTGGAGTTTGCATTCGCCCTTCCAATCTTGCTCGTTATGGCGCTAGTTGTCTCCCAGTTCGCGGGAGCTTTCAACTTGAAGCAGATCTTGAACAATGCAGCCAGGGAGGGAGCGCGTGTAGCAGCGGGCGAATTTTCCGATTATGGAACGTTGACTAGCTGTTCCTCGGGAGATTGCGTAGCAGCGGTCGCGGAAACTATCTCGAGTTATCTGCAACAGGCGAAGGTGCCAACAGCGTGCACCTTCAGTACTTCGGCGAGTTCGTCCGATACCACCAACTTTGTCTGGACTTTCACTTCCACCGGCGGCGGTACTTGTTCAGTAGCCGTGTTGAAAGTGGAAAGGGCGGTATCGGTCGGGGGCAGCCCGAAGACGAATACCCGTGTAACCCTGACTTATCCAAGCCCGTACACCATGGGAGGATTGACGAAGCTCCTGGTGGCTAGCAGTACGAGCGAATTACCAAATTCGCTGACCTCCAGCGCGATCATGCCGAACATTCACTGATGGCAGGTGTGGGATGGTGCAGCGGTACAGCTTTTGAGGTTAGGAGATGAGGACAATGAGCGGATCGGCGAACCATCAACGCGTGGAGAGGAACGGCGAGCGCGGCGCAACCCTGGTTATCGTTGCGCTTTCCTTAATGTTCGTGCTGGCCGCTACGGCGCTCTCGATTGACCTTGGCTCCCTCTATCTTCAGAGAAGCGAAGCGCAGCGTGCGGCGGACGCGGGAGCGTTGGCCGGCGCACAAGTGTTCGCCAACTCGGGCTGCGCTCTTGATGGAAGCTGTCTCAGCAGTTCTATCCAAAGCATAGCCAGCACGAAGGCGACGCTGATTGCGCAGCAGAATCTGATCTTCGGAAAAACACCAACTGTTCCTACTCCAACTTTCGCGGCAGGCGGCGGGAACCAGAATGATCCACTGATTACGGTGACCGTTCAGACCCCCGCAAAGACATTCTTTTTACCACTTTCTGCTGGTGCTCAAATATCAGCGAAGGCGACAGCCGAAGCCTACAACCCGGGAGGCGCGGGTACGACGACCGGCCCAACTGTCTGCACCAGTTGCCTGAAACCGTTCTTCGTGCCCAACTGCGATCCGAATCACACGAGCCCAGCAAATAGTCTCTGTCCCGCGGGGACAGGGAGTGGTGGCGGGTATCCCGCTGCCTTTTTTAACGCCGACGGCACACTTGCGAATGGGACCGATATTGTGGGCCGAGAGTGGCAGCTTCATTATCAGAAAGTTTTGAACAACGGCACGTATGTGCCAAGCCAGTGGCTTGAGGTTGCGTTCGATTCTGATCCGACGGCTGGTTGTCCGGGCGGCCAAACCGCCACCGGTTGGTCTGAGAATGTAATCAAATGTTCGACCAAGGTCATTACCTGTGGAACTCAGCTCTGTACGAAGAATGGAAACATGGTGGGTCCTAACAATCAGGCTGTGGGTGACCTGATCTCGTACGGTAACGGGAGGCCCAACGGCACGAACGCGACGGATTCGATAACGTGCAGCGGCGGCGTGTGTACGATGACAGCAGGGAGCGGAAATCCATTTGCGACCTCAGGCCAGACGATCTCGCAAAGTTCTGCCCTGATCTCCGTGCCTGTCTACGACGGCACTATGCAGTCCGGGGGCGGTGTTGTGACCGTCGTGGGCTACATGCAGCTTTTTGTTAAGAACATTCAGCACCAGGGACAGGACGACATCATTACCGCCGTTATTGTTGGCGCGATGACTTGCGGTACGAGCAACGGTGGTGCGACGTGCAGCACGACCGGTGGCGGAAGCGGCACTGGCGGGACTACGAGCGGTGGGGGAGCTACCCTGATACCCGTACGGTTGGTGCACGATTAGCCTGGCCCTGTTGAGACTCGTTTAACAACCCCTGCAACCTAACCTCGCCATTCAAAGCTGCGCCTCGCACGCAGCCTCTCCGGCCGACTGTTGAGTCACGGCCGAATCGAGTGTGTTGGGATTCACCACACTCCTCAGCAAAGGATCCACTGTCAGCGATCTGTTTCATCCTCAGGCGGCGGTGTCACCAATGGTGAACACATTGGATGAGATACGCGATGCACGTTTGGAAAAGAGGCCATAAGTGCATGAATAACAACTACTAAGAACGATTTCGTCGCCGAAAGCGAATTGGCAGCGGAAGTGCTACTACTCTGGTCGATCCGCAAGTTCCGTTCAAAAGAAAAAGGAGAAACACATGAAGAACCTCGTGATGAAACTGTGGCGTGAAGAATCCGGCCAGGACCTGGTCGAATACGCGCTGCTTGTGGTTTTGATCGCGCTCGCAGCGGCTGCCACTTTCCCGGCGCTGGCTACGGCTATCGACACTGCACTCGGAAAAGCCGAGACCTGTCTGAACACGGGAACCTGCTAACGGCTGTTTCGCTCGATTACAGGTCCATTTATCTAACGGTTGTGGCTGGTTGGCACTTCCACCCCAATTAGCCACAACCGAATTTGAAAAAAGTCTTGAGAGAAGGCAATGCCAGAGTCGACCGTCAATCCACCGATCCTAATCATTTGGTCCCTCGCACTCATTGTTGCTGTTATAGCGGGCGTGATTGACTGGCGGTCTCATCGCATTCCCAACTGGCTGACCGTTCCGTCGCTGCTCTTGGGGATCGTCGCGAATTCCGTTGTTCTCGGTTTTCATGGCACGAAGTTGTCGTTGGAAGGCGCAGGCCTTTGCCTGATCGCCCTGCTGCCCGTCGTCCTGGTACGCGGGTTGGGCGCAGGAGATTGGAAGTTGATGGGCGCGTTGGGAGCTTTTCTCGGCCCGTACGCCGTCCTGGTGGTTCTCTTCGTGGCCGTCATGATCGGCGGAATCATGGCGGTCGTTCAGATGGTGAGTCATCGTCGAGTAAAGCAAACCCTCACAAATCTCTGGTTCTTGTTGTCGATGCTGATCATGTTGAAGTTCAAGGCACACGAGCAGATCAGTATCGACAGTCCAAACGGCCTGAAGCTGCCGTTCGGCGTAGCGACGGCGCTATCAACGGTGCTCTGCTTCGGTTGGGTTGGTATAGGCGCACACATTGTTCGTTAGTTGAAGTTGACAGGAGTAGCGAATGAATCGCAATCGGTTAATCCTTGGATTATTGCTCGCAATCTCAACGGGCCTGGTCACGAGCTTCTACGTGTATCGCCAGATTAACGCTCGTGTAGTGAAGTCACCCCAGGCACCCATGCGACAGGTAGTTGTCGCAGCCCAACCGCTCACGTTGGGTACCCGCCTCACACGGGACCATCTGCGCACGATCTCCTGGCCTGCTGACCAGCCGATCGCCGGCGTGTTCGCGGACGTTCAAGAATGCGTCGATCGGGCGGTGATCACCTCGCTTGTAGAGAATGAGCCGATCATGGAGGGGAAGCTGGCTCCCAAGGATGCGGGCGCAGGGCTTCCGGCTGCCATTCCGGAAGGCATGCGAGCCATGTCGGTGTCGGTGAACGACGTTATCGGAGTCGCCGGCTTCGTGGTTCCGAGCACCATGGTTGATGTTCTGGTCACCGGATCTCCTGAGAGTAGCAACAAGGGCGACACCATCACTCGCACAGTGCTCGAGAACATTCGAGTTCTAGCCGCAGGCCAGAAGGTAGAAACCGATAAAGACGGGAAGCCGCAAACGGTTTCGGTGGTCACGCTGATGGTCACTCCGGAAGATGCCAACCAACTGGCCATGGCGGCGACCGAGGGCAAAATCCAACTCGCGCTGCGCAACACGATCGATACGAAGAAGATGGATCCTCCATCGGTGATGCAGGCAAGGTTCTTTTCCGGTGGGCCCGTGGCGCCTCCGTCTCGCAAAACGAAACGATCGAACCCTGTGGTTGCACCTCCGCCGAGCTACGTAGTCGAGATGTTCGTGGGCTCCAAGCGGGAAGACAAGTCTTTCACTGAATAAGTGAACGGAGTCGGAATGGAAACGAATCTTGGGCGTAAGGGGACATCAATGATCCGTACGTTAGCAGTCACAGCCTTGCTGGCAGCCGTGCTGGGTATATGCATTTCGACACCGGTTTCTGCAACGGCGCAAACAGCCGCGGAACAAGGTGTGGCCACTGCCGCTGCACAACAGAACACTGTAGGTTCGGCGGGACAAGCTCAGCCGGCTGGCTCCGTGCCGGCACCAACTTCGGAGGCGGGCAGTAACCCACCTGCCGACGCCGAAGTTCAGATGGGCGAGGGAACTGGCGAAGCACAACAGCAAACTCTGCACCTTTTAGTAGGACGCTCCCTGGTGATCACCTCCCCCGGGAAGATCAAGCGGATTTCCGTTGCCGAACCGACGATCGCCGATGCGATTGTGATCAGCCCGTTCCAGTTGCTTGTAAATGGAAAAAAGCCTGGAGGCGTTTCGCTGGTTCTTTGGAACGAATCCGGTCAAAGCCAGACCTTCGAACTGCTCGTTGATCTCGACATCCTCGGACTGGCGCAGAAGATTCGCGAGGTGTTTCCCGAAGAGTCGGTGAAGGTAGAGGCGTCGAAGGACGCCGTCATGCTCTCTGGCCCCGTCACTTCAGCGGCGGTTGCGGAAAAGATCCTTGAAGTGGCGAAAACGGCGAGCCCCAAGGTGGTAGACCTGCTGAAGGTTCCGACCGTGACCACCGGCCAGGTTCTGCTCCAGGTGAAGTTCGCTGAAGTGGATCGTGGCGCACTCAGCCAATACGGTATCAATTTGTTCAGCTTGCCCGGCAACAAGTTCATTGGCACAACGTCGACCCAGCAGTTCTCCCCTCCTCAACTACAGCGGAATGAACCGCTGACGCCTACGACTGGCGGGTTCGAGGTTTCGGACTTGCTGAACATCTTCGTCTTCCGGCCCGACATCAACCTGGCAGCAACGATCAAAGCGTTGCAGAACAAAAACCTGCTGCAGATCCTGGCCGAGCCCAACCTGCTGACGCAGACCGGCAAAGAAGCCAGTTTCCTGGCGGGCGGCGAGTTCCCGTTTCCGATCGTGCAGAATACCGGCGGAGTATCCGCCGTTACGATCCAGTTCAAAGAGTTCGGCGTGCGGTTGTCATTTACACCGACGATTTCCGCCGAAGGTGTTGTGCACCTGAAAGTGAAGCCAGAAGTTAGCTCTCTCGATTTCGCGAATGCTCTGAACGTGCAGGGCTTTACGATTCCTGCCCTTTCGACACGGCGCGTGGAATCGGAAATGGATCTCCGCGATGGGCAGACCTTCGCAATCGCCGGATTGGTCGACAACCGGGTGATCGAACAGTTCAACAAGGTACCGGGTATCGGCGATATCCCGGTGCTCGGAAAACTCTTCCAGAGCCGGACGTTCAACCGCACTCGAAACGAGCTCATGGTCGTGGTGACTCCGAAGATTGTTCAACCTTTGGAGCCTGGTCATGAGCCCCAGGGGCCTGAATTCCCGAAACCGTTCATGCCAGCGTCAGCAGCGCCTGCTGACAAGGCAGCCGGGAAGTGAGCGAAGTTCTGGAAAGAACGGGAGAGAAGGTAACGGTATGTCAGCATTGATGACAGCAGCGGTGGTGAGTGGAGATTCGAGCAGCAGCACGCAGATACAGGCGTGGGCGCAACAATCGGGTCTGATCTCCACCGTACAGCAGTGGCCGGTGTTGGGAGACAAGCTTCCCGAAATCGGCCTGGACGTGCCGGGCGTCATCATCCTTGATCTGCCACGTGATCCAGAAACATTACTCCAGTTTGCCGGGCTGGTTCGGCGTAAGAGCCCAAACACACGTGTGCTCGCTTGCATTTCGGGCTCTAACCAGGATTCACAGCTGCTGCTCAAAGCAATGCGGGCCGGCGTGCAGGACATCCTGCCGAAGCCACTCGATGTGAAGGCGTTGCAGGAAGTGTTGTCACGCTTTGCGCAGGAGTTGCAGGTTGCCGAACACAAGAAGATCGGCAAAGTCATTGTTGTGATGGGTGCCAAAGGCGGTGTCGGCGCGAGCACGGTGGCCGTCAATCTCGGCGTGCAGATGCGGCAGCTAACGAAGAAGCGCGTTGGCCTGCTCGATTTCGGATTCCCGCTGGGCGTCGTGCAGCTCATGCTCGACCTGAAGCCGAGTTTTTCCATCCGCGATGCGGTCGAGAACGTGGACCGACTGGACGACCACTTCCTGGCGGGGCTACTGACTCCGCATGCCAGCCAGCTCCAGGTCCTGGTGGGAGCAAGCCATCCGGAGCAGTGGGATTGCGTAAATGCATCGGCACTGATGCGCATCGTCAATGTGGCGAGGGCCAGCTTCGACACTCTTCTGATCGATTACGGCGCTCAATTTTCGGGCGAATGGGGACCGGTACTCACAAACTCCGAAATCATGCTGGTGGCGGAAGCCGACGTGCCGTCGCTCTGGGCGTTGGAAAGACGGCTCTACGCGCTTTCCAGTCTCGGAGTGAGGCCGGAGAAAACGCACGTGGTGATCAATCGTTGGCACCGCGCCGATGTAACCACGATCAAGGCCGTCGAGAAAACCATCAAGCAGCCAGTGTTTGCCTGCATCCCCAATGATTTCGGAAAAATCAGTGATGCCATTAACGCCGGTGCGCCGCTTTGCGGGAATCACAATAACGGCCTCTTACTGAAGTATCAAGAGATTGCCGCGAGGCTGTGCGGCGTCCGGTTACAGGATCCAAAGCGGAGTTCATTGAGCGGGCTTCTGCCGTTCAGGAGAAGTTAAATGGGTCATCCTGCTGTAGCACTGACTGATTTCGAGGCGTTGAAGGCGACCATTCATCGCAAGTTGATCCAGAAGCTGAACCTGGAAAGCTTGACTGCGGCCGATCGCGAAGTGGTTCGCAAAGAAGTCGCGCTCATTCTGGAAGGGCTCGTCCGTGGAGAAGTCACCCCGATGAGCCTGCGCGAACGGGAACGCCTCTCACAGGAAGTGCTCGACGAAGTTTTTGGTCTTGGACCCCTCGAGTCATTGCTGAAGGATGAAACGATCTCCGACATCCTGGTGAACAATCATAACCAGGTCTACATCGAACGCCGGGGCGTATTGGAGAAGACCCCGATCGTATTTCGCGACGACCAGCATCTGATGGCGATCATCGACCGGATCGTTTCGCGGGTCGGCCGCAGGGTGGATGAGTCCTCTCCCATGGTGGACGCCAGACTGCCTGATGGATCGCGCGTTAACGCAATTATTCCTCCGCTCGCGCTCGATGGACCGTGCCTCTCGATTCGTCGTTTTGGCAAGGATCGTCTCGACGCGGAAGGCCTGCTGGCGAAGAATTCTCTAACGACCCAGATGCTTGAACTGCTGCAGGGATGCGTGAAGGCCAGGCTGAACATTCTGGTTTCGGGCGGCACCGGTGCCGGCAAAACTACCCTGCTGAACGTCCTCTCCTCCTTCATCTCCAACCGCGAGCGAATTGTAACGATCGAAGACGCGGCCGAACTGCAGATGCAACAGGAGCACGTGGTACGCCTGGAAACTCGGCCTCCCAATATCGAGGGCAAGGGCTTTATCCGTCAGCGACAGCTGGTAATCAACTCTCTCCGTATGCGTCCAGACCGCATCATCGTCGGCGAAGTGCGTGGAGAAGAAGCGCTGGACATGCTCCAGGCCATGAACACGGGTCACGATGGTTCGCTCACAACGATCCATGCGAATTCGCCACGTGATGCTCTGATGAGACTCGAAACGATGGTCGCCATGGCGAACCTCAACATTCCGGACACGGCAATTCGCCGCAATATCGCTTCTGCGCTCGATGTCGTGGTGCAGGTTTCCCGTATGAGTGACGGCACTCGAAAGGTGACACACGTTTCCGAACTGGTTGGCATGGAAGGCGAAGTGGTCACCATGCAGGACATTTTCACTTTCAGGAAACGTGGAATTTCCGATCAAGGAACGGTCGTTGGGGAGTTTGTTCCAACCGGGATTCGGCCTAAGTTCTCAGAACGGCTTTTGGTCTCCGGGATTCGACTGCCCATTGACATGTTCGAAGCAAAGAGATCGGCGTAGGACAAAGGGAAGGAATTATGGCAGCACTGCTGAGCTTTATAACGTTCGTGGTGGTGGCGTTGACGCTGCTGATCATCGTCCTTCTGGCGGGGCGACCCAGTCGAGAGAAAGTTATCAGCACTCGACTGGAAGCCGTGCAGAAGGCGCAAAAGCGAGCGGGCGCGTCACCCGAATTGCAGTTGATCCGCGACGAGTTGCTCAGCGACATCCCGCTGCTCAACCGGCTTCTTCTGCAATGGTCCTCCGTAAGCCGCTTGCGGTCGTTTCTTGCACAGGCGGGTCTGCAGACCAGACCTGGGAAGATCGTTCTGATCAGTGGCGTACTCGCCGGCGTGGGCTACGTGGCGGGTTCCTTCTTCCTACATAACCACCTGATTTCCGCAGGAATTGCCGTCGCCATGGCGTTTATCCCGATGGGAGTCGTTTATTTCCTTCGCCGGCGCCGGTTCAGGGCTTTTGAAGAGCAGTTCCCAGAAGCACTCGACCTGCTCGGACGTGCAGTGCGCGCAGGGCATGCTTTTTCCACCGGCATGGAAATGATTGGCGAAGAACTAACGGATCCAGTCGCAGGCGAATTCCGGGCGACATTTGAACAGCAAAATTTTGGTCTGCCCTTCCGCGACGCCATGATGAACTTCACCGAGCGCATGCCAATTCTCGATGTCCGGTTCTTCGTGACCGCGGTGCTCATTCAGAAGGAAACGGGCGGAAACCTGGCGGAAATACTCGACACCCTGGCAAGAGTGATTCGAGACCGCTTCAAGATCTACCGTGAAGTCAAAGCTCGTACTGCCCAAGGACGTTTGTCGGCAATGATCCTGATCGCGTTGCCTCCCGCGATGATGGTGATGCTGTTGATCTTAAATGCAAAGTACATGCGGTTGTTGTTCACGGATCAGCTAGGGATCTACGCGCTCTTGTTGGCGGGCTTTTTGCAGATGCTCGGCACGTTCATTATCTGGAAGATCGTGAATTTTGAAGTGTAGGGGAAGCTTACATGCTGTGGTCCGTGGTCGCATTGACGTTCTTTGCAACTGCCCTCATCGTGCTGGCGATGATGTATGCGTTATCTTCACCAGCCACGGCTGTCCAAGAGCGGTTACGGACGCTATGGGATGGTCCGGCGATCAAGCTTTCCGGTAGCCAGCGGTGGACCACGCAGAAGGAGCGTGTGGAACAACTGGTGATAGGAATTGGTAAGTTCCTGCCTTCTTCTCCGCAGCAGGATTCCCGTACCGCGCGCATGATGGCGAGAGCGGGATATCGCAAGCCGGAGAGCGTGCTGTTAATGCGCGGCATTAAGGTTCTCTTCCCGGTCGGGCTGGCAAGCGCGGTTTATTTCACCGGTGTTTACCACTTCAATCCGATGCTGGTAGTGATGTTCACGCTGGTGCTCGGCTACCTGGTGCCGGAATTCTGGTTATCAAGACGAATAAACCGCCGGAAAACAAAGCTTAGACGCGCTTTGCCGGATGCTCTCGATCTGCTGGTGATTTGCGTGGAAGCCGGGTTGGGTATCGACCAAGGCATGCTGCGGGTGGCGGAAGAACTTCGGGTATCTCATCCCGAGTTGAGCGATGAACTGCACCTGACGAACATGGAGGTTCGTGTTGGCAAGACACGCCTCGATGCACTTCGAGCACTCGGCACTCGAACGGGCGTAGATGACATCAAAGCTCTCGTCGCGATGCTAGTGCAGACGGATCGATTTGGAACCAGCGTAGCGCAGTCGCTGAGAGTTCATTCCGACGACATGCGGCTTAAGCGGCGCCAGCGTGCCGAGGAGATGGCGGCTAAGACGACCGTCAAAATGGTTCCGCCACTGGTCTTCTTCATTTTTCCAGCATTAATGGTTGTGATTTTGGGTCCTGCGGTAGTTGCGTTGGTTCGGCAGTTGATGCCGACACTGAGTCACTAATTGCAAAAGGTTCAGAAACGTTAAAAGGAGGATGACATGGATACCACCACGATTCGGATCATTGCCGGGATTCTATGCGTGATCGTTTTCGGCATCATCGTGATGCGCCGTCGCGCGAAAGCTGCGGAGTAACTTTAACCAGGGACGAGAGAACGAAGACAATGCCAGTACAGAAAGAAAACAACTACTACGCCTATAACCGCACGCAGGAAAGCTTTGCTGCCACCGATGTGAAGGTTGCAGATGGCTACTTCAGTCGCCTGGTCGGCCTGTTAGGAAAGACCAAGCGGTGGGCTCGTGACGGACGTGGGTTGTGGATCGTCCCTTCAAAAGGAGTGCATACATTGGGAATGCTCTTCCCCATCGACGTAGTGTTCCTCGACAAGAACCAGGTTGTTGTTCACGTTGAGGAGCACTTACGTCCGTTTCGTATTTCCAAGGTGTCGCTCAAAGCCAGCAGCGTACTTGAGTTGCCGGCACACACTATTTTTCGGTCAGGCACTCGGGTTGGGGACCAGTTTGACATTAAGCCGGTGCCGCAATTCCAGAGCTCGCCGAAGATTAAGCAGGAGAAGGCGGAAAGCGCGAAGCCCAAGACTAACCAGCAACAGACTGAGGGCAATCAAAGCGAAGATCGAGCTGTTTCGGTTGCGAGCAGAGACGTTTTGACTTCGTTTCGGAGTGAAGTCGTGCGTCGGCTCGTTGAGCGTGGCGCAGCCGGCAGCGAATAACAACAAGTTCCCGCTGAGGCGGGAAATCCTCTGGCGAGATCGGATGCGAGGTTGTTCAGCGGATCACTTCGCAGCAGTAATACACGATCTCGCCAGCGGAGAAATCGGAGACCGGGAGACGAAGCGTATTACGGACCGGAGTGATTATGCCTTTGGTGCCACAATTACTGATTGAACGCAGGCGACGTCCCTGGTCTCCGTTTGCCTGTTCGTTGATACTTCACGTATCGGTTCTTATATCCCTATATCAAATAAGCTTGTTAACACCTTACTTCGTACGCCCCGTCGTCGCCGTACAACTCCGGCCTATCGCACACGAACAGATCGTCTACTACCATCTCGAACCATCCAAGTCGAATAGCAAATTACCTGAAATTCACATGGTGCTTCGGGGAGCACCAGGGACACCGGCTGAACCCGGTTCCGGTCCGGCCGGTTCGGGCAATGAGCCCAAACTCGTAATCGCAGTTCGCCATCCACAATCGGACAATCGTGTCCAAACCATTCTGCAGCCGGCCTTTCCCCCCGAGATCAAGATCAAGTCCAACGTTTCGCTGCCGGATATAGTTCCGATACAACTCGTCGCTGCCAAACCTTCTTTGGCTCCGCCTCCAGAAGTTATCGTCATCCGGAAGGCTTCCGAGCCTCTTCCAATTCAGCAACCACCTCGCGTGGCTGTTAACGCGAACGACATTGCGAAGCTCAGGTTGCCCCAAGGATCGAATGCCGTGGCGGTGCTCGCTCCGGCTGATACCCCGATCCAGATTAAGACCAGTGCCGCCCGCGGCGACGGCGGCGCTCCGGGGTTACTGGTGCTGAATCAGGAGGCGGGACCATTGTCAGAGGTGCTGGCTGTTCCAGCCGGCAACCGTTATGGCGATTTCACCTTGGCATCAGACGGCGGAAATGGACCCGGCGGTGGTGGTAACGGGAAGGGATCTGGTGGACCGGGCACGTCGTCTACAGGTGCTGGTGTTGGTGGCGGAGGGACGGGAAAGAGTGGGGGCGGCGGCGGAACTGGTTCAGGCAATGGAGGCAACGGAGGTCCAGGCAGTGGAGGCTTCGGTGAAGGCGGGAATGCCGAAGTCACGATTGCCATAGCGGGTGGTGGCGGTGCAGGCGGCACGGCCATTCGTGGGGGCCGTCCCGAGAGCCTGAACGGAAACGCCGAAGCCAGTATTTTCCCCATATCGAAGAAGGCGCGCGTGCGCAAAGCTCCGTTTCTGATTGCGGCAGGACCAGGGGGAGGAGGCGGACTTGATGTCTACGGTGCATTGCGGGGAGGAAAGATCTACACGATCTTCCTGAACATGCCGGGAAAGGCGTGGATCCTGCAGTATTGCGCCCGCGAAGGCGTCGTCCAGAAGAGCAATCAGGTGACGTTCAATGACCCGGTGGCCCCGCCGGATGCGACCGAAGAGTTCGACTTCCAGCGGGTTGCGGTTAAACCGGAAGATCGAAACAAGCTCATCGTCCTGAAGGCCCGAATTGGTGTGGACGGCCTGGTCGGCAACCTGATTCTGTTCCGGGGGGTGCAGGCGCAACTGGATGCGCTGGCCTTAAAAGCCTTCGCCAAATGGCACTTCATTCCTGCTACTCGAGGCGGCCAACCACTTCCAGTTGAGGTGTTGGTAGGCATCCCCGTGAGCCGCTAAAAGCGACGAAATACCGCCCACAGGAGCGTCTCCGCTACGTTCCTCTGGAGTCGGCGGCAAGAGCACGATTGGTGACACTCGAGGTCACTTGCGACGCAGAATCAACAACTTACAAGGATAGATTCTGGTCTGCGGCTTGCTTTAGTAAGCGGTAGGGATAACGATGCTGGCATCCAGGTCGAGAGCGTTGGCCATTGTAGGAGCGGGGGTTCTTGCGCTCGGAATGCTGTCGGCCTACCTGTTTGCGCCAGTTACTTCAACACAGGCAGTTTCCTTCGGAAAGTCAGATGATTTCTTCGCACCGCGTAGCTTCCCAATCAGGCTGAGCAGCCCGCAGCACGCAAACCCTGTCTACCCGTATTCGGTAATTCCTGGCGGTCTCCATGACCTGAAGTCGCTCCGCGAACTTGTTCAGCGAGACCCGGTTCTGGCACAGCACTACTCCAACCTGAGCTTGCAGAACGTCCGGTTCGTTACGGCATCGGAGAAGAAGAGCGTTTTTGTGTCGTACCGAATGAATGGGAGGATCTTCTGGACGACTCAGCGGGTACGTATTCCTAAAGGAGAGACGCTCATTACTGACGGTTCGGAGTGGATCCGAACACGATGCGGGAATCGAATTTCGGAGACACCGCAAGTTCCCACTTCCCCAGAAGAACCACCTGTATCGGAGCTCGAAGACCCAATCCCCACATTTCTTCCCGTACCGACGGATCCGGTGGATCCGCCGTCTACAGTGGAACAAGTTATTCCCCCTGTGATCGAGTTGCCCTCGAATGTGCCGACGGACGCATCGGACATCCCTCCCTTCGTTGTACCGCTTCCACTTCCGCCTGGTTCGTCATTTCCACCGTTCCTGCCTCCGATACCAATCGTACCGCCGCTGGGCCCCAGTCACCCTCCGGTAGATCCGCCGCCGGTTATTCCTCCTCCGCACCGGCCGCCTCCTCCGATGTCTGTGCCAGAACCACAGTCTCTTCTGCTATTGGCTACCGGGCTCGGTGTGTTGATCGGTGCTTGCCGGAAATACAACCGATAAAGTTAGAAGAGTTACATGAGCTAGTTGGACAATCGTTGTGATCTGCTCACCGTGACGCCATCTGAGTCCCCGACCTTGTTGGCAAGGCTATGAACGGACTTGTGTTACTTGCGTTTCCGGGTTCGCGCAAAAGCTAAGCGGCGCGCCAGACATGTAGCGGCGGATTTCTTCTCCAGCGATATGAGCTGCTTTCTCCGCGGCCTGCTGTGTGCCTCCCGCAATGTGAGGGGTCATCACAAAGTTTTGTAGCCGCAGGAGAGGTGAGTCTGTCGGGATGGGCTCGTCTGGGAACACATCGGCTGCGGCGGCGAACAGATGCCCTGATTCCAACGCCTCTTGAAGAGCGTCGTAGTCCAACAGACTGCCCCTGGCGCAGTTCACGAGAACGCTTCCGCGCGGCATGAGGCTGATTTGTTTTCGTCCTATCATCTTTCGCGTTTCAGGGGTTTCTCGTGCGTGGAGCGATACCAGCCTTGAGCGCTTTAACAGATCTTCAAGGCTGGTGATCTCGACGCCGGGGTCGGGAGGAGTTTTGGAATAGGGATCGTAAACGAGAACTTTTGCTCCGAAGCCCTGAAGTATTTTGGCTACGCGACTGCCGATGGCTCCGTAGCCGATCAGACCACAGGTTGAGCCGTTGATTTCAAAGCCCGCTGTTTCGTAGGTGTATGTCCCGATCCATTCGCGATTCCGAATGCCGCGATCGGTGAAGGGGATCCTTCGCAGCGCTGCGAGAGCCGTCGCCACGGTGAACTCCGCAGTCGCGACGGCATTTCTGCCGGGGGTGAAACCGATGGTGATCCCTGCTGCAGTTGCGGCTTGCAAGTTTACGTTTACGGGACCACCTCGGCAGACGATGAACAGCTTCAAATCCTTAGCGTGCGCAATGATTCGCTTAGTCAGAGGCGCGTGATGTACCACGCAAACGGAGACACCTTGCAGGAGATCAATCATCTCTTCTTCGGAGCCTGATGCTTCCCGGACTTCCGCGATATCGCGAAACGGCTCGAGAGGGAAGGGCGTGGTCCCCTGGACGATATCGAATGAACGGCGTGCATCGCCGAGGCCTTGAAGCATAAGGTTCGGAGTGATGAAGTGATCGCCCATTAGTAAGAGTTTTTTCGGCATGAGTGCTTGTCACCTAGGTACTGTTGTAATTGGGACGTTGAATGACAACAGAGAAACTGAACTGTTATCGATTATGAGTTCGGTAATGGCGCCATTCTGGAGCAAAGGAAATCTCTCGCGATACAAATGGAGCGGTATTCCGAGCAGCTTGCAGACGGCAAGGCGGAGCACAGTATTGTGAGCCACAACGAGGTGGCGAGCATCGGCGTGGCCGGAGGCAGCGATCTCGTACAGGGCCGAGACGGTCCTTTCGGCAGCTGCGACCGGATCTTCTCCCCCGGGTAGGTGATGCGCTACCGGGTCCTGGCGGAAGGCAGCATATTCGGCAGGGAATTGCTGCTTCATGTCGGAGGCGGTAAGGCCTTCGCCTCGGCCGAAGTCGAGCTCTTTCAGGCGATCGTCGATCTGTAATTTGAGACCGGTGCTTTCACATGAAGGCTGGGCAGTCACGACGGCACGCTTGAGCGGAGACGACCAGATTGATGAGAGTGCCGCCTTCGCAGCCCATCCGGCTAGTTGTTCTGCCTGGGACAAGCCTTTATCAGTGAGGGCAATCTCGGTGAGGCCTGCGTACCTGTTTTCCGCGTGCCATACGGTTTCCCCGTGGCGAACGATGACAACGCGGCTCATGCGAATGCGCCTTCGAGAGAGAATTTGCCAACGTTCTCCGGCAGCCAGCCTCGTTTTACCAACTCGGTGATAAGGGTGCCATAGGATCCAGCATATTCAGAGAAGTCGCGGTTCGGAGTGACAGACTCACTTGAATGAACCATTGCTGTGGTCGCTTCGCGAAGCGAGGAACGGTGAGCTGCAGCCAGAATACACATTCCGAACGCTGGTTCGGTTACCTGCGGGATCGTCAGTTCGCGCTGAAGAACATTGCTGCGAATCTGGTTCCATGCCTTGCTGCGGGTAGCTCCTCCGCTGATGCTGATCGTGCCGCCGAGATCGGCGCCCAGGTATCGAGCGTAGTCGAATGACAGTTTTTCGATGAATGCCACGCCCTGGAGAAGCGCGAGATATCGATCTGCGTCGGGAATTGCGCCTGCCTTAGGGCCGACAGCAAACGAGTGCGCTTCCGGCGCCGCGAAGGGGAATCGCTCTCCGTGACCTGCTAGCGGATAAATCACAAGAGAAGACGGAGATGCGTTTTCGACGGCGCGGCTAAGAGCATCCAAGTCGGCATCTTTCAGTTCAGCCGTCAAAACGCCGGCACCGGTGCTGGAAGCACCTCCGGGTAGCCAGAAGCTATCGGGAGAACGGTGGGAATACATCACTCCGAGCGGGTCGCGCAGGAGATATTTCGTGACACCCTTTAGGACGAGCGTTGTTCCGAGAACTGAATTCCAGTTCCCCGGCTTGGTTGCGCCAGATGCGATCTGCGCTGCGCAACCATCTGTCATACCTGCAAAGATAGGGGTGCCGGCGGGAAGGCCGGTTTCGTCTGCTGATGATTGGCAGATGCTACCTATCATCGTGCCGGGGCCTACCACGTCAGGTAGAAGATCAGTTGAAATGTCGAGTTGATCGAAAATCGAGGAAGGCCAACTGGAACGGACGAGATCGAAACCGGTTTTCAGGGTGTGGCTGCTGTCGGAGGCTAGAATATGACCCGCAAGTTGCGCGTTGATGAAGTCATTCTGGTGTAGAAGCTTTGCCGAAGCAGGGAAGATATTGTTTCGGATGAGCCACAGTAACTTCGGCAACGCCCAGGATGGTTGCATGCGATAACTGAGCTGCGACCACAGGCTGGCACCGATTTCATTCACACGAACGGCTTCGTCTTTCGCGCGTCCGTCATCGTACATCAATCCGTTGGTTAAGGGCCGGCGCTGATCATCGACGATGAGGATGGTGCCCGAGGTACTGTCTACTGCAATGCCCTCGATGTTAAAGGCCTTCCCGGATTGTTGATGTAACTGCTGTATTACGGAACGACAGCAGATGACGGTCGCTTTCCACCACTGGAGAGGATCCTGTTCGTGGCGCACGCCATCTCTCATGCTGGTGAGTGGCGCCGATGCTGATGCGACGACATCGCCTTGCAGGTTAGCGGCCAGCGCACGGACGCTCTGAGTGCCAAGGTCGATTCCGATGAACAGCGACTCTGTCATTTCCGGCCTGCCTGCAAATGCCACTGAGGTGCGGAGAGAGTGCGCACTTCACGGAACAACTGGTAGCGGCGATCATAGTGAATGCGCCACTCGCGGGACGGTCCGAATGACGCGGCCGTCTGGATATGTTGCCGGATACCGTCTGCGCTGCTCGCGATTTCACCAGTGGCTGAGAGGCCGAAAACGTAAGCACCGCGCGCACCGGTCTCGGTATCGCGCGGACGAAGCACTTTTACTCCAACTACATCGGCAATCATCTGGCACCAAAAATCACTTTGTGCGCCGCCACCGCAAACTCTCACTTCCTGCAAGTCTTCGTTGTATGCGTTTTCTAAGCAGTCACGAATAACGAAGGATAGACCTTCATACACGGTCCTCGCCAGATGAGCGCGGTCGTGCGCCAGAGTGAGTCCGTGAAATGAGCCCCGAGCGGAAGAATCGAGGAACGGGGCTCTTTCTCCTGCGGGCGAAAGGTAAGGAAGGAAGAAAGGTCCGTCCCTGGTCGGCTCGGATGAAGAAGCCAAAGCGTCTAGCTCACTTGGAGTGGAGCAGGAAAACGTTCGGGCTGCCCAGTGCAGTGATTCGCAACCAGTGAGGGTCGGCATGGCACGAAGAAACTGCCTACGGCCAAGCGCGATTGTTGTGCCGGCGGGAGGGCCATCAAGATTTAACGACGAGAGAATCACTTCACTGCAGATCGTTGTCCCGAGAATGACACAGGCCTGTCCCTGGGATACGGCTCCGGAGCCAAGGGCGGTTGCCACGATATCGTAAGGCGCCATCACGACAGGAATTCCCGCAGTGAGACCAAGCTGCTGAGCAATACACCCGGAGAGCGGTGCTACCACTTTCCGACCAACTGCGATAGGCGGAAGGAGTTCGGCGAACGCTTGTGCCCCGTAGAGCTCCAACAGTCGAGGTGAGTACTGTTCCGCGCGAACGTCGCTGAAGGGGTTGGAGGCGTCGGACAGATCTGCGGCCAGTTCTCCGGTAAATCGGTAAAACAGCCAGCCATTACAGGTAAGAGCGGACTTCGATTTCGAGATCGTGCCTGGCTCGTGTTTGCTCAGCCAAGCCAGAATGGCATTGGGAAGGCCGGCATACGATAGGGACCCGCTGAGACGGAATGCCTGGTGAAGCACTCCATTGTCGTGCCATTGCTGCACGATGTCGGCTGCCCGCCCATCGTTCCAGAGGATGGCGTTTCTAACGGGAGAGCCTTGGGAATCGATGAGCCAGCAGCCATCACCCTGGGCGGTGGTGACGATTCCCCGGATCGGTTCAGAAACCTTTTTATTAATGGCGTGGACGGAAGCTAAAACCGCGTTCCACGTGCCGTTCATGTCCTGCTCGGAAAAACCGGAATGAGGCCTGAGGACTTCGCTGGGTTGCCGTTCCATTGCCAGTTCCGATCCATCATCAGCAAAGGCAACGGCTTTTATGACGCTAGTTCCGGCATCGATCGCGATCCAGGCCATGGGTACACTAGGCCTCAACAGGCACGGTCGATTGTCCCTGTTCTGCTTCTGTGGGCTTGTGTGTCAGGGTCATGGCTAGTGCGCCGCTGATGAGGTGCAGAATAGCGAAAATCCAGATCACGCCGATCTCACCCAGAGGAATGAGGAAGAGCGCGACGACGGCCGGTCCGGCCCAGACGCTCACTCCAGCTCCCAAGTTCAGAACCGACATGGCAGCTCCGCGACGGTCCGGCGCAAGCCAAGGCGTGAGCGCCGTAAGTGGCACATATCCGGCTAGCATGGCACCGTAAAGTCCGGCGGCGATCATCACCATCTGCGTGTGCGCTGGCCCGGCATTGGCAGGAACGTAGTACATGAGCAGTGTGGCGATCGCGGTGCCAACACCTCCGAAGGTAGCAACGGTGCGTCGCCATCCAAAACGGTCTCCGATGAGTCCGAAAGCAAGATTGCAGAAGATGTTCGATGTGAACATTACCGTTAGAACGTTGAGCCAGGCCGACATCTCAAACCCGAGCTTCTTGGTGAAGAAGATGGGCATGAATACCAGGAATCCCCATTGGGATGCGGTATTGATGGCGCGAACAATTGCCGCGACGCCTACGCGAGGAACCCGAAAAGCGAGGGTGACACTGGTGAGCAATGTTGTGATGGGCCGTTCCTCACGCGCGTGTTCACTGGGGCCACCGAGGGGAGTGCGTACCAACCCGAGCAAAGCAATGACGCCACCGACTAATACTATGGCGAGTGCCGCCCAGAGGGTTTGATAGGCACCGATCCGAGGCATCAGAACGCCGGCGACGACTGTTCCCAGCGTCGGTAAGCCTCCGGTGAATGCGAACCAGAACCAACCTGCGGCACTGCTCAGCCGTTCGCGTGGAGTAACACGCGTTACCCATACGAGGAATCCGTAGGCGAAGAGCGGATAACCGAAGCCACGGGCCGCATAGAAAGCGAGCATGGCAGGGTAGCGATTCGGTGCGATGCCGGCGAGCAGGAATCCGACCTGTGCGATCGCCCAGATCAGCAGACCAGCGAACATCACCCGACGGGTGCCCAAGAGATCTGAAAGAGCGCCAGAAAACCAGGCTGCTATGGAAGCCGTGACACCATAAACCGTGAAAAGAAACGCGACGGCCTGAATATCGATACCGCGGTCAACCAGGTAAGCGGACAAATAGCCCGACTCAACCCCATCGCCAATCATGAACAAGAGAAGACCGGCATAACCGATTGCCAGAGTGGAAGGAATTCCTAAGCGATCAAGCCAAGTGCTACGAGTTTCAGTGGGGTGGATTGATTCGGCCATGATCTTCTCCGGTTCAGAGTGTTTGCTGCGACGTGAGAAAAAAGCGGCTATGGAATCTCAACTGTGAATGCCGCTTCGATAAGCATCCCGGTTTGGAGGTCTACTCCGTACGCACGGCGATTCGGCGGATGAGTCCCGAAGTATTCCCGATAAACTTCGTTCACTGCGGGGATGTCGCGCACTACCTCCTGCAGGTAAAGCCGGACGGATGCGACTGCGGTTTTCTGAACTCCGGCTGTTGCGAGGAGTTCGTCAAGCTGGCGAAATATCTCGCGCAGTTCCGCTGTTACTCCGCCGGAAACAGGCTTCGACTCGCCGGGAGCGATGCCAACCAGCACGGCTTCCATGACTTTTCCGGAATGAATGACAGCAGCACTGAATGGAAACGTAGGACTTGTGCGTAGAAACTGCATAATCGCGACTGTATCCAGCGGCGATTGTGAGGGTCAATTTAGAAAGCGAAACCGTCCACAATGCTGGACGGTTCGCATTGGCATGAGAAAGTCTCAATAAGCAGAGCGCGAATTGCTCCGAGTCCGATTAGGGCTTGGAATAGAAATCGCGGACAGCCTTAACCACAACGTCGGGATGATCGGTAGCGAACGACATTGCCCCGAGGTCCAGCAGTTGCCAATACACTTCAGCTTCGTTCACGTCCCAAGGCAATATTTGAAGAACGATATCGTGGCGACGCAACTCGTCCCCGGTTGCACGAATGAACTTACGCGAGAGGTTGAAGGGCTCGGCACTGCTCTTGTCAGGATTCAAACGCACGTGCAGTTGAAGTTGCGTGATGCCTTCGAAGTTCGCGGCGCTGAGTTCCTCGATTCTCTTCTTGAGTGCGGCTTCGGTGCCACCCATCCAATTGAGCGTCTGTGCCTCCGGTACTAACTTCTTGAAGTCGCGGAGCAGTTGGTAGTTGGTGGTAGCAAAGACAATCTGCCCGGCGACTCCGTTTTCCTTCACCTCGGCGGATAGTTGGTTCAGATCAACATTCTTGATGTCCAGATAGAGGTGGCGTTCCGGCCTTCCACGCATGAGTTTGAAGACGTCAGAAATCCTGGATACGCGCCGGCCTTCAAACTGTTCGCCTTTCCAGCCGCCGACGTCGAGTTTCGATAACTCGGTGAACGTAACGTCCTGAACGCCTTTGTTTCTTAAATCCGGTGGTGCATTCTTTACGGTGCGTTCGAAGGTGGCATCGTGAAAGGCGACAATGACGCCATCTTTTGTAGTTCGCAAATCGGATTCAGGCCACGTTCCGAGTTTCCAAGCGAGTTCGAAAGCCTCGATGGTGTTCTCGGGAGCCAATTCGCCGGCGCCCCGATGGCTCTGAATGATGAACTGCTCGACGGGAACGTGGCCGCGAACCGTCCACTGGGAATTAGAAGTTGCACTTTGATCTGCACTGGCATTGGGAGCAGTGATACAGATAACCGAGACGATAAAAATCAGCAGCTTTAATCGACGATCGATGCTTGCAGGGCAAGAGGACTGGCGCCGTTTCATATGGGCGACTGTATCCAGCCGCGATGACGAGGGTCAATGTGCAAGAAAAAACCGTCCAATGTTCTGGACGGTTCGTACGTGCTTATCTCAGTGAATCAGTCGTCATCATCGTCCCGACCCATTGAAGCAGGGAACACGTTGTGCTTGGGCTCGGGCATTTTTGTGTCGCCCTTGCGGTCCCGCCAAAGAATCGAATTTAGGAGTTGAGCATCGATCCCGTCTGCATGACGGAAATTCATCGCTGCGGATTCCTTCGCACCGGGCGCATTCTTCTTGTTTATGACATAGATAAGACCGTTTTCGCGATTGCGATAGTCTGCCTTAAATGCGGGCTGATTCCCCGGGCCGCCGAACAATGACGCCATGATTGGAGCTCGAGCGTCGTTGTTGTTCATTGGCGGGAGACCGAGAACCACTTCCATGGTGTGGATGAGGTTAACAGTGGTGTAGAAGCCGGACTCGACGAAGGGTTTTTCTTTCGAGCCCGGAGAGTATTTGGAAATGATGAATGCCGGACTACGATGAGCGTCAACGTGGTCGACTCCATCCTGCGCGTCGTCTTCAAGGACGAAGATCGCTGTGTCATCCCAGTAAACGCTACTGGAGATTGCCTCTACAACACGTCCGAGGGCGAGATCGTTATCGGCCACCGCGGCTGACGGACTTGGCGCACCGACTTTAGTTCCACTGGTGTGATTGTTGGGTAGCCGCAAGGTGATGAATTGCGGCATGGGATCGCGCTTTGTTTTGTTGCGTTCCGTAACCCAGGAGTTGAATTCAACCAGAAATTCGTCTGCGCGCAGTTGGTCGGGGAAATCCATACGGAAGTCTGGATAATTAGGATCGTAGTGGTCGCGGAGTTCCGGTTTGCTGGGAATATTCTCAGCGAGGATGGGCACCGGCCAGGGATAAGGACTCTTGCCTCCGCCCCAACGTGCCGGGAGTGGCTCACCGAAGTTGATATGCGTCTTCGTGCACGTGACCGGCTTTGACAACGGAGTCCCTTCCTGCGGAGCCTGCCAGCCACGCTCTTCACCACACCATCGAGTTCTTACGTACTCACCGTAATGACGGTAGGTCTTCTTATTGCGAGCGAGATTGGTCCAGATATAACCGCTTCCCGGTTCATTCACATCCGGAATGCCGATAAGGAGAGGGAAGTCGTTGCCAACCTCACCTTCATAGTCGTAGGTGCGCTCGGCACTGCGATAGGCAATCTGCCAGGTTTTCTCCGTGTAGTCGCTGCTGATTGCGGCGGTGGACCAGACGTGTCCGTTGCCCGAGATTTCGCCACTCACGTAAAAATTGTCGAGCACACCAAACTGCCGCGCCAGCGCGTGCTGGTTTGGCGTGATGTCTTCACCGTACATCGTCAGCGAAGGGTCACCTTTGCCGACACCAAGATCGCCGAGGATCTGGTCGTATGTGCGATTTTCCTTAATGACATAGATGACGTGCTTGATCGGATTCTTTCCTTTTTTGAACGGAAGCTCGCCGACGTCTTCGTTCATCCGATTGCTCTCAACCACTTCCGCAGTGAGCTTGTCTAAATCGTTCATTGCTCCGGCTAACTTCACCCGAGCGAGAGAACCCTTCACCAGGGATGCGATATAGGTGTATCCCTTGGAGTAGCCAGGCTGCCCGACCTTGCGAGGAATGTTGTTGGGGCCTGTGCCTACACCTTTGCCGGTGGTGATGAGCAGGTCGCCAGCGACGATATCAACGGCCGTCGGATACCACTCGGTCGGGATGAACCCAGAGGCTTCCGGCATGCGACATGCCTTCGTCTTCGATGTGGCCGAGCACTTTCTATTGATTTGAGCGAGCGGGAAAACCGAGACGGAGTTGCTGCCGGAATTGGCGACAGCCAATGTCGCACCGTCGGACGAGACCGCAACCGAGTTTGGATATGCTCCCTGGTATTTCTGGTTTGGCAATCGCGTTGACAGATAGCCGACGACAGTGTGGCGAACGGTATTAATGACGGCGACTTCGTCTTTGGTCGAAAGGGCAACGAAGAGGAGTTCTCCGTCATGCGAGAGCGCCATCGCGGTGGGATGCGATCCTGAACTGGTTGGTGAATCGCCAGGCCGCAGCTTGTAAGAGCGCTCAACCTTTTTCGACTCGAGGTTCATCTCGGTGACCGTGGATGCGTTCCATAAACTGACCCAAGCCCGCTTGCCATCGGCGCTTGCCACGACTCCGTAGGGATATGCGCTCGGCACATAGTGCGAGTTGCTGACATCAAACCGCGAAGTGATCTTTCCGCTGGCGGCATCCATCAGTAACACGCAATCGGAAAGGTTGTTTGCTACGAGCAGTTGATCGCCGGCCCCTGTATTCACGACCGTAATTTCGGAAGGGAACGGAACCAGGCTGCCGGTCGGTGCCGATTTGTGAATGGATCCGCGCTCTTTCGAAGCCAGTATTGGCTGAGTCGGGATTTTGATAAATCGTTGAGGGGTGAGTTTCCCGCTCTCGATTGCGTATACGGCGATGCCGTTGCCGGTACTGCGATCGGGATGCTTGGTCCCATCCGGGTCGCTAAGTGAACTGAAGGGAACGTAAAGGTACTTGCTGTCGCTACTCCAGGCAAGGCCGAGGAAGAGCGTTTGTTTCGATCCGGGGCCCAGCCTGGGGTCAGTGAATCTTGTCACCTCGTTCGATTTGAGGTCCAGCAGCGAGACGCTTTGCCGGCCTTCTGTATCGGCTGTCCCGAATCCTGCTTCCAATATTGCGGCGAATTTCTTATCAGGACTTACTACAACATTTACGGGGAACGCGCCCATCGGTACCGGGTCACCGGGGATTTCCCCAAGTAGGAACTTGCTGGTCGGAAGCAGGATTCTTTGACGAAGAGGCTTGCTTCCCAGAACCGTCAAACAGAACAAAATTATGCATCCGAAAATTGCCAGGATACTCCACCGTTTGAGGCCTTTAGGAAAGATGAAACTTTGCACGAGATCTCCTATTCGATTCGAAGTTGCCGTATCGCAAAGGTGAAGACAACTTCAACATAAAGGAAGGGCGTTCAGCAATGATTCAGAAGACCCGAGCCTGTGAGCATTGCGGAAGCGGTGAAAAAAATCGTCCGGCACGGGGGAGGCTCTGTGCCGGACGATCGACATTGCAGCAATTACTTTCCGAGTTGCAGGAGGACACCTTGTCCTGGCGCGAGCCAGAAGTACTTCGGGTTATACGGGGTTACCTTGCCCGTACGCGCAGAGACGTAACTCACCGAAATCGGCTTGCTGGTGTATTCCGGATTGCAGTGGATCGAATGCGTCAGGCTCTTGTTGACGATCAGGGCGTAACGCGTGCCATCCTTTGCGGTGAAGTCGCCTACTACAACTTCGCCTTTCGGCATGCTCTTCACAAGGGATGTTTCCGAAGGTCCGTGATTCTCGGCCGGAATCTCGCCACCGATGTGGTAGACGTCATCGGTGCGTAAGGACTGGAATACGGGAGCGATATTCTGAATTTCGCGGTTCAGATCGCGAAGCCAATCCCAGGTTGGAGTTTTCTGCTCGAACTGATCAAGCGGGCCACCGCGCCAGTTGCCGAGATCGTCGGCGCCGAGGATCGGCAGTTCTTTCGAGATGAACTTGTAATACGAAATGCCGTTCACTCCGTATGCGAGAGAGGACCAAACTTGAATCCGAAGATCGGCAGGGCTCAGTTCCCGATATGCCCAGTGCGGGGAACTGAGAACGATGTTCCAGAACGGAAGCTTATGCTTGAGCGCAGCGCTACGGACCTGGGCCAGATTTTCCCAGAATAGGTTATCGAGAGTGCCGCTACCGTTCGGTTCGTAAAGTGAATAGCGATCATAAGAAAGCGCAGTGGGATGTGACACCTGGGCGAAGTTCTCCAGGTACTGGTCGTATTTGGCGCCCTTGCCGGGGAATAGATTGATATAGGGCCATTTTCCGGGCGCAAGTTCCTTTACTGCTGCGACGGCCTTGGCGAGCTCCGCGAAATCACGCTCTGGGGGCTCATCTTTGATGTGGATTCCATAGAGACCTTTCGGATTGCCGATTTCTTTCAATACCACAGGCAAATTCTTCCGAAACTGATCGCCATCGAAGGGCTTGGTCCAGTCTGATCCGGAGAGCCTGGAATCGAAGAGGATGCAATGGAGGTTCAGGCGACCACATGTTTCGAGCATCTTGGCAGGAACAAAGGCGACAGATGTAATTCCTGCGTCACGCATTGATTGCAGGATCTGTGGTTTGTCCACATAGTCCCACGCCATGAATGGGAAGCGAGCGTCATGGGTACCTTGTGCGACGACCGGTGTTGAAGCCCATGCAGCGATTAGCAGAGCGAGCAAGAGTTTGCGCATAGCTACCTTTTATGCAGATGTTTGTTTCGCCGACCAGAGTTTTTGCGAAACCGTCCATTATGGTGAACAAATAGTTACATAAGAGCGGTGGAGTTGTGATGCGGCTGAAGTGCACGTTGGCGAGCGAGCCATAAGAGAGAAGATCCGGCCAGCACCGCGACGATGGAAGTCCATTTCATCAACTCCCCAATTCCTCCGTGGTTCCGCATGACTCCGGCAACGAGGATGGCTGCGCCGGCGCCGAGACCGCCTGTCATGTTTACGAGTCCTGTTGCGAGTCCAAAACTTTCATGTCCGACGAGGTCATGCAGTGTCGCGAACACGTTCGCAACAAAGAAGCCCGAGACAATGCCAAACAACACTGCTGCGACTTTAAGCCAGATCAGCGAATGAGTGACAAAGATCAGCATGCAGAATGGCGAACACACAATCAGCCCAAATGCAGTTGTTTCCAGTCTACCTTCAGAACGCCGGAGACTGACGTAGTCTCCAGTCCACCCGCCCAGGAGGACACCAGCAGCGGCACCGGCTTGAAGATATAACGTACCGGTAATACCGCTGTTCGTGAGATCGAGGTGAAAACGATCGTGAATGAAGGTCGGTGTCCAGGCATAGAGGACCCAAAGCATGGCGCAGAAGGTAAAGAACGCAAAGGAAACGATGTGATATTGCCGCGAGCGCATCAGGACCCAAAGAGATGATGCTCGTTCGGAGTCTTTCCCAGGCCGCTCAAGCCGGATATTCCTGAACTGCCATATCAGGAAACAGGCATAGAGCAGACCAATCATGGTCATCGACGCATATCCTTTACGCCAGCCTATGTGCTCGGCCGACCAGCCTCCGTAATAACCACCTAAGCTGATGCCGATGAACTGCGCGAAGCCATGGATCGACAATGCTCGTGATCTGGTTCTGGTGTGCAGATCGGTAATCATTCCGATAGCGGCGGGAACGTATAGCGATTCGGTCAGCCCCATGGCGACGCGAGAGATAAGCAGTTCGGTGGCATTGCGACTGAGAACGGTTCCGAGACATGCAGTGCTCCAGAGAGCAAGTGCAGCGACGATAAGTTTGGGGCGTGATACTCGGTCAGCAACCCATCCCGACAAAGGCATGGAAAACGCGTAGGTCCAGGTGAAGAGGCTTCCCGCCAATCCCATTTCTAACCCGGAAAGAGAAAGGTCCTCTGCAATCCTGGGGAATGCGGAAAACAAGAACTGGCGATCTATGTAGTTGATGGCGAAAGCAACGGAAAGCAGTACCACGACGTACCACGAGTGTGATCGCCGCTTCGTTTCTGAAATTGAGGAAGGACTGGGCAAGAGGTGACTTTCCCAACAGGGGCACGTTAGCCTGGCGACAACAGGATAGGATGGATGATTCTAGGACCGTGTATTTCTTCCAGCATTATGGACGCACGTTCGAAAGATATTGCCCGCACCAATCCGGACGGGAAAGCATGACGATGAGGAGATTGAATGCGTTTGCAGGGTAAGAAAGCGCTTGTCACCGGAACCAGCACCGGAATCGGACGAGAAATTGCGAAATGGCTCACGCGCGAGGGCGCAAGTGTCGCCGGAGTCGACTGGGATGAGAGTGGTAACCAGGAAACGGCGCGGATCATCCAGTCTGCCAAGGGTTCATTTCAGGCACTCACCGCAGATGTCAGCAAAGGTTCAGACGTAGAGCGTGTATTTGCCGCCGCAGGAGCGCTGGACATCCTTGTCAACAATGCTGCCTCGGCAAAAGGCGACGGTGCCATTTCGCAAATCACAGAAGAGGCATGGGACGAAGTTCTAGCCATCTGCTTAAAGAGCGTGTTCCTGTGCACGAAAGCGGCCCTTAAGACAATGGTTCCCAAGCGTTCGGGTGCGATTGTGAACCTCAGTTCGGTAAATGCTCTTTCCGGTATCAACCTGAGTGCCTACACCGCCGCGAAGGGTGGCATCCTCTCACTGACCAGGCTGATCGCGGCGCACTACGGCGGATACGGGATCCGCGCAAATGCAATCTGCCCGGGTACGATCTTGAGTGAAACCTCAGACGAGTATTACAACGCGCATCCGGACATCAAGGCCGAGTTGACTGCGCTCTATCCAGCAGGGAAATTCGGCAAGGTCGAGGACATTGCCGCGGCAGTCGTTTATCTGGTTTCCGACGAATCCACCTTCATCAATGGGACGACACTGACAATCGATGGAGCGTTATCCGCAGTGCATCGGCTTTCCGTCGCCACGCCAAAACTGCCGTAACTTAACACTTCGACAACTGATATGAATCTCATCGGATACGTTTCTGACGAAGACTATCTCGCATTGCCTGACGTTCAAGCGGATTTCGAGTCTGCGAACGGAGGGCAGATTTACCTGTTGCGTTCGTCTGCGCGTGGCGCATTTTATGGCGACGTCCCGGATGGCAGCTATCGAGTGACGTTATCGAAAGCAGGCTACGGAGCGAAATGGGTGAACTGCGAGTTGAAGAAGGGCAGTCCTTACCAATTTCGGCTCCTTAGCGATTCGGTGTACGGATACGTGTGGCCGAAGTGGATCCGCTCGGGAGAGCAATCGGAGATTCGCGTTCACAGTCCGGAGCAGTATCAGTTGAGTCTTTGGCGTTACGGACTCATCAAGGAACATGTTCAGACGCTGAGTTGGTTCGACGAGCATGGCCCACGCGCGACCGTGCAGGTCACACCGGACGGAGACTATTCGCTGACGGGAGTTAACTGGAATCGGTACGGATACCTGGCTGTGCATCCTCAGCAGGTAATTGTCGCTCCTGAAAAGTCGGGCTTGTATTACCTGTGGGCGCGAACAGTATCGGGCAGAATGTTTTCGTTTCCGTGGGTGGTCGCGCCGAAGACGCCAAAATCTAAGATCGCCGTTCTGGCGTCCAGCAACACGTGGAATGCGTACAACAATTTCGGTGGTCGATCCAACTATGTGAATCCGGCGGGGCTTCCTCCCACGCCAACGGTCAATGCGAGGCTCGACCTGGCCAGGTATACGGACCTCACCGGTCCTTGGTCACCGCCTGATGCGGACTACAAACCTCTCGCGTTTGAACGGCCCGAAGTTGGCAACCACATATTTGACAATGATCCGTGGTCGGACACCTCGATCAAAGATCCGATTAAGGGACGTGTGCAGTCTGGACAAGCACCGGGGGAATGGCGGCTACTAGGCTGGTTGGAAGAGCAAGGATTCGAATACGACTATTATGCCGAAGCACAGTTGCATGACAGCACGCTTGATCTGGATTCGTACAAACTCCTCATCATTTCTGTTCATCCGGAATATTGGACCCGAGCCATGTATGACAGGGTTGAGCGCTGGGTACGCGCAGGTGGGCACCTAATGTACCTGGGCGGCAACGGCTTGAATTGCGAAATAACCATCGAAGGCGACATCATGCGGTGTTTGTCGCACGATGACACCAAATCTCCGAAGAGCAATCATGACTCAAGGATGCACCGGACCTTTCGGTCTGAGGCTGCGCTCCTCGGAGTTGCGTTTACCGATCCGGGGGCGATGACCGCGGCTCCATACCGCGTGTTGAACGAGACACACTGGGTCTATTCTGGAACTGGCCTTAAGAAGGGTGATCTGTTCGGCGAACACAGCCTTCACGAACGTGTCCCGGGCGGAGCATCGGGCCACGAGACGGACAAGATAACAGCCAGTTCACCGCAGAAGATCGCTCACCTTGCAAAAGGAACGAATGCGAACGAGGGCGGAGCTGATATGGTGTATTTCGAATTGGATAAAGGGGCTGTCTTTTCAGTCGGCTCTATCACATGGGTCGCCTGCCTCTTTCCGGATGAGAGTGTTTCCCGCATAACTCGGAACGTGATCGAGCGGTTTGTTGGGTCGAAGTAGTCCAAGGCTGTTTCGGTTCCGGCGTTATTTTCAGGCCCGTCCCGTAGGTTGAAATTCCATCCAGCTATGTGGACGGGACCAACTTCCCGCTACCCACCTGTGTTGAAATCTGCGTTGTTTATATCAGTACGTCTGCTGCCTCGGCTCCTACCTCAAGGGTTACGATGAGCGGCGCGGGCGTGTTATCCAGGAGCAACGCAATCATGAAAATAGTGAAAGCCGGCGGGCATCGCCTTTTTGAGCATGACCAGGAAACGGCTCAGACCGTCTCACGCATGCTCATCGATCTCGAGAAGAATGGAATGGATGCGGTGCGGAAGTACAGCCGGCAATTCGACGACTGGGTCCCGGCGTCATTTCAACTGGATCGCAAAGAAGTCGAACGGGCCATCGCGCAAGTCAGCCCCCAGGCGGTGCGCGACACAGATTATTGCCAGGGCAACGTGCGCACCTTTGCCGAAGCCCAACTCAAGACGATGCTTCCGTTGGAAGTGGAGATCAGGCCCGGCGTAACACTCGGACATAAGCATATTCCGGTGAGTGCAGTTGGCAGTTACATTCCGGGTGGCCGGTATCCGATGTTTGGATCGGCGCAGATGAGCATCATTCCGGCGAAAGTAGCCGGTGTAAAGAGGGTGATCGCATGCACTCCTCCGGTAAAAGGTCAGGGATACTATCCGGCAACAATCAACGCGATTGCGAAAGCCGGCGCTGACTTCATCTACATTCTTGGCGGCGTGCCGGCGCTGGCGCTTATGGCGTTTGGTCTCGATGGAATGGAGGCGGTAGACGTTCTCTGCGGCGCTGGAAACCGATTCGTCGCGGAAGCTAAGCGCCAGTTATTCGGGCGCTGCGGCATCGACCTGTTAGCGGGGCCGACAGAAATTCTCGTGATCGCAGACGACACGGCGGATCCTGCGCTGGTTGCTTGCGACTTGCTTGGCCAGGCTGAGCACGATCCGAACAGCGGAATCTGCCTGGTCTGCCTGAGCGAAGATTTCGCGCAGAAGACGATCAAAGAAGTCGAAAAGCAGTTGGCTGTTCTTCCGACTCGCGAAATAGCCAGTCTTTCCTGGCGTGACAACGGAATCGTCTATGTGGCTGCCAATGAAGACGAGGCGATTCGAATCAGCGACGATTACGCGCCCGAGCATCTGGAACTTCACGTAAAGCGTCTCGATTACTTTTTCGGCAAGTTGCAGAACTATGGGTCATTGTTCATCGGCGAAGAAACGACAGTGGCGTATGGCGACAAGACGATTGGAACCAACCACATCCTGCCGACGAGCAGGGCGGCGCGCTACACGGGCGGAGTGTGGGTCGGGAAATTCTTGAAGACTTGTACGTACCAGCGGATGACGCCGGAAGCAAGCGTGGAAACAGCCGAAGTTACAGAACGGCAATGCATCCTTGAGAATATGTTGGCGCACGGAATTACCGCCCGCGCTCGTATTGAGCGTTACGGGCAGACAGTAGGGACCAAATGAAGGAATCGGACAAACGTAGTTGGAAAGTAGGAATTGCTCGCAGGGTTATTACTCCGCCTCCCGGAGTGGAGTTGGCAGGGTTGGGTTACTTCCTGGAGCGAACGTGGCAAACGATCCACGATGACATCAATGCGACGGCATTGGTTGTAAGCGATGATCACGGGAAAAGCGTCGCTATCGTCGCTTTGGACGTCCTCTATATGGATTCTGAATATGTAGAGGCAATCCGCGAGAAGGCAGCGGCCGGCACAGATCTGCAACACGATGCGATATGCGTGAACTGTTCGCATAGTCACAATGCGCCGACGATGGGCTTCTTCGATGGCGCGGGAGAAATCGATCCCGACTACGTGCAGAGCACCGTCGAGCGTGCCGCCGAGGCGATCATCGAAGCGTGGAAGAATCGCAAAGCCGCCGTCATTACGACCGGTTCGCAACACCTTCCTAACGTTACCTACAACCGTACGCGTGATAACGGCCCAGTCGACGATCGCGTAAGTGTTTTGCGCGCGGATACTCTCGATGGGAAGCCGCTGGCCATCATGGTCAACTTCCACGCGCACCCCACCGTGTTCTGGCAGGTCGACGCACGTGCAGTTTCTCGCGACGCTCCGGGACAGATCGTTGATTTGCTCGAGAAGGAGTTTCCTGGTGCTACCGCAATGTATGTGCAAGGCACGTGCGGGGATGTGAACTTCAATCTCGAGTATTGGACGCCTGAGCATCACCTGGAAGCAGGGCAGGTTGTGTTTGACGCCGTGAAGGCTGCTTTGAAGAAATCGCGCGTGGTTGCGAATACGGGAATCGGGTTCACCGTTCGCAAGGGTTTGTTGCCCGCACGTCGTTGGAAGAAGGAAGAGATCCTTGCGATGTACGAGGAAGGGAAGCATCGGCTGACTACCGGCGACACTTCGGGATGGTTGCAGGGAATCGCAAGCACGATGGTCGGCATCCCCCATCGTTTGCCGGAGCGTTACGGCGGCAGCGTTGAAAAGGCGGTACAAGCTGTGTCCCGATTTGCGGTTCGGTGGGGAGAAGACGTTCTACCGAAATACGACAAGATGCCGGAAACACGAACTGTTGAATTCCAGGCGCTTCGGATAGGCGACGCGTGGATCGTGACGAATCCGGCGGAATTCTTCAGCACGCTTGCGCTTGAGATCAGGAAACGCTGGTTGCACGACGACCTGTTCATCTTGGGCTACTCAAACGGTTCCACGTCATATCTCCCGGATGCTTTTGAAGTAGACCGCAACAGCTATGCGTCTTTGCATGTACCGAAGGCGGTTCGGCAATTGCCGTTTACGCGTGAGTCCGGAATGGCGGCGGTGGCTGAAAGCGTGGCTGCATTGAAGGACGTGACGCCAGGAGAACGCAGTTGAAACTTCCATCATTCTGGACGAGACCGTTATTAACCTTGACCGTCAAAGGGCTGCAACTCTATACGAAGGAAGTCGTATCGCTGCCGTTCTGAATACTGCTTAGGTGCGACGCGTTCGACACAGAATCGATCTGGGGGGCTTAATGGGAACCGGCAATAATGGGAATGGAAGCATTGCAAGGGTGACGGGGCGGGCTGCGTTACAAACGGAAATTGAATTGTTTGACCGCATCCAGAATACGCTCTATACCGCAGTCATCGCCGATGCCTTGGATGAACTCGGATATCACGAGCAGGCCATGCGTGAATATCTGCGCCCACTGACTCCCGGAACCAAGTTTGCTGGTTGGGCGCGTACGATTTCATGCCGTGATATCTTCTACATTCCTCCGGATCCTTACGGCCTTGAGATCGAGGCGATCGACAGCATCCTGCCGGGAGAGGTTGTGGCTGTTGCGACTGGCGAATCAAAGCGGAATGCTCCCTGGGGAGAATTGCTTTCTACCGCAGCAACAGCGCGTGGTGCGCGTGGCGCCGTTATCGACGGTCTTGTACGTGACGTCAACAAGATCCAGAGCATCGGATTTCCCGTGTTTGCTGCCGGAATCAAGCCGGTGGACTCAAAAGGCCGCGGTCTCGTTGTCGATTACAATTTCCCTGTGATGTGTGGGGGGATTCTTGTAAATCCGGGCGATTTGATGGTTGGCGATTACGACGGAGTAGTCGCTATCCCGGCAGCACTTGTGGATGAAACACTCAGGCTGGCCACTGAGAAAGTTTCGAAGGAAAACCACAGCCGCAAAGAGCTCGCGAATGGCGCGTATCTCTCAGACGTGTACGCCAAGTACGGCGTTCTTTAAGGGCAACATCTAGCTACTGTTGACCTCTTTATCTCACTGCTACAACGTCGTCCCAAGTTACGAGGCATAGCACTGTGAAAGTCGCGGAGCTATGCCTCTTTGTCACATGTTGTGCCTGCTGTTTGAAGTCATAACTTTCGTCCAGCGATATGGATGATCCGGTGAAAGTGCTTGAACCCGAGCGTCTACATGAACGACAACTGAGCGCACCGATGCGATCCGAGCGCATTAGCGAAGTTTACCCTGGAAGATGTGGAGAGACCATGAGCTACACATATCGACTTCTGATTTGCCTGCTGCTGATGTCGGCCTTTGCTGCCGCTCAGGTTGGCACGCAGTCCTCAATAACCGGCACGGTCACGGATTCGACCGGCGCGATCGTGCAGGGCGCCCAGGTAGTTGCGACTAATGTTGCGACGGGCGCCACCAAACAAGTAGTTTCTGGTCCCAACGGAAATTTCGATATTCTCGCCCTGCCTCCGGGCGTCTATACCGTAAAAGTTAATGCGAAGGGTTTCAAGATCTGGGAGGACACCAGCTTGACGCTCACGGTTGGCAACAAGATCCGCGTCGAACCTGTCCTTCAGGTCGGCTCGGAAGGGCAGACAGTCACCGTCCAGAGCGATAACACAGGCGTGCAGACGGAATCTTCAACGGTGGAAACACTCGTTCAGATGAACCAGATCCGTGAGCTGCCGCTGGACACTCGCAACGCAATGTCGCTAGTCGCACTGTCGCCAGGAATGCGCATCACGGGGCAGAACGTGAACGGCATGCGCATCACCATGGTTCAAGGCAACGGCATGCGCGACAACAAAACCAACTTCCAGCTGAACGGGATCACCTCCAATGATGGCAGCTTCGAGGGCGGCACCGCTGTGCCGAACGTGGAAGCCGTTGCCGAGTTCAACGTTCAGACGTTGAACGCCGGGGCAGAGGCTGGACGCCAACCGAGCCAGGTGCTGGTTGTGACGAAGTCGGGTACGAACCAGTTCCACGGTGCGCTTTTCGAGTTCCTTCAAAACGACAAATTCAATGCGTACAACGCCTTTGCGGACAAAACGAAAGCGAAGCCGCGCGTCCGCTACAACCAGTTCGGCGCAGCCCTCGGCGGCCCTATCCGCAAAGACAAGACGTTCTTCTTCGGAAGCTTCCAGGGAACTACAATCCGAAACGCCACGTTGTTGAACGAAGCGGGCATTCCGGATGCATTCAAGACCGGCGACTTCAGCTCCCTGTCAACACCGATCAGGGATCCTCTCACTGGACAACCCTTCCCGGGCAATATCATTCCGGCTGACCGCATCAGCAATGCTTCCAAGTATTTCCTCCCGCTGTTTGTGAGTCCGAACGCAGCGAGCAATCGCTACATCGCGAATGCCACCACTCCGGATGACACTTGGGAATACCTCGGACGCATCGACCACCAGATCACTCCCAGTCAACACATCTATGGTCACTACGAATATTTGCGTGAGCCGGCTCTGAGAGTCGGGTACCTGGCGGATCCGGACACCTATGGCACGAACACCCTGAAGCAGCACAACCTCGGCATTAACTACCAGTGGACGCTCACGAACGCCACTCTGTTTACCGCCACAGGTGGATTCATGAGGACCAGGGACGACTATGCCAATCCAGCGCTGGGCCAACAGAATGATTCTCAGCTGGCTGGAATCCAAGGAATCCCAAGCACGGGCCGCGAAGCGTGGGTCGGTCCTCCGGATATCGGAGTAACGGGTTATCAGGGAATCAATTTCTCGGGTGGATACGGCGTGCCCGGAGCGCAGTGGAACAGCCAATACACCGGAAAGGCAAGCATCAGCCACGTTCGCGGATCCCACTCCCTCGGTGCGGGATTCGAATATAACGACCGCCATACGTATGGCGGACATGGCTCAGCCGCTGCTCGTGGCGTATTCACCTTCAACGGTCAATACACTGGCAATGGATTTGCCGATTATCTGCTTGGCTACACCAACGCCACCAGCCTCAATGATCCGCTGGTAACGTTCGGTCAGGAGCGTGCGCCATATGTGGGTCTCTACGTCACGGATACCTGGAGAGTTCGCCAGAACCTCACGGTAAACCTTGGACTTAGATACGATCGTTATCTCCAACAAAGTTGTTACCTAGATCTGTGTGCCAGCTGGAATCCGACAACAAACAAGATGGTGGTAGCCGCAGACGAAAACGGCAATCCCAATTTCTCCACGTTCCCAACGACAGCCGGTCTTGCGGCGGAAACTGCAGGCCTTTGGCAGACATCTGAAGATGCCGGTTATCCGCGCGGACTGTACAGAGCCAATGGGAACTGGGCGCCTCGCTTGGGAATCACTTACCGTCCATTTTCAAGCAAGGACATAGTTCTACGCGGCGGCTACGGCATTTACTACAACATCTTCACGGGAAACCGTGGAGCATCCTTGGTAAACCTGCCGGTTTGGACGGTTTATGGACAAACGTTCGGAGCAAGCACGCTCCAGTCTTGGGAGACAGCATGGGCGGCAGGTCCCAGCGGTGCAAAGAACTTTAACGTCTACTCTCCTCTGGTTGACATTAAGCCGACCAGAACGCACCAATGGAACGTGTCGGTACAGACGGCCCTGCCGGCGAAGACTAGCTTGACGCTGTCGTACGTGGGCACCCGCGTGCCGAATGAAATCTCCGCGTTCAGCCGTAACGTCCCGACGGTTGGGTTCCATGCGAATATTGCGGCAGATCGTCCGTACCCCGCTTTTAACATCATCAATACGTTCCAGAATATGGGCGAATTCTGGTACAACGGCCTGCAAACTTACGTGGAACGGCGGTTCGATAGCGGCCTGTCGTTTACGTTCGCATATGCGTTCTCCCGGACGATGATCGACAGGGTGGCAGAAGGCGAGTTCGACGCCCTCGCTGCTTATTCGCCGGATTGGTACAACCGTCACCGCTCGATCAACGACTTCCGCCACATTCAATCGGCTACCGTTGTGTGGCAGGTGCCTTACGGTCGAGGAAAGCGTTTTGGCGCTAACGCAAATGGCATTTTCGATGCGATTCTTGGCGGTTGGCAACTCTCACTGATGGAACAGGCGCGATCTGGACAGCCGCTGACGATGTCCCAGTCCAACGGGAATCTTGGCAATGGTCAGAGTAGCCGCCTGAACATTATTGGTGATCCTTCCGTAGCAGATCCGAGTAAGGATCTCTGGTTCAACACTGCGGCATTCGCGGCTGCGCCGCTCTATACCTTCGGCAACTCGGGTATCGGAGATGTCGAGGGCCCGGGCTTCTTCCAGGTAAACAGCGGGTTATCCAAAAACTTCAAAGTTACCGAGAAGAGCTTTGTGCAGTTCCGGTGGGAAGCCTACAACCTCTTCAATCGCGTAAATCTGGGCAACCCTGGACAAAACATCAACAGCGCGTCAACGTTCGGGAAAATCTTCTCGGCGTCTACGGCTCGCTACATGCAGTTCGGACTTAGGTTCGTGTTCTAAGCGACGAACAGAGGCTCTCAAATGCGTGTACCTACCAACTTGGCCGGGCGGATTCGCCCGGCTCTTTTTTTCGCGTTGCTCTCTTTGTCCACCACTGTTGTCGCGCAGACGGGAACCGCTCGCGACGCCAACGAAGTCACGGTATGGCTGGAAAGCTCTCTGAAGCGGGTTTATCCGGCTTCACCACCAGCTACGGAACGGAAGCTTAACCTGGTCTCGGCCAGGAACCAGACACTGTCGTTCCAGGCGGTTATCCGCAACCGAACAATTCAGAAATTGCGTCTGCAATGCGAGGTTTCGGCTCCTGCCGGGATCAGCGTGAAAGTTCGGCGAGTAGGCTATGTCCCGCTGCCGCATCGGACGACCGGAGTCGATGATGCGGAGACGGAGGGCCTCGGCTACATTCCGGGCCTGGTTCCCGATCCGCTCTTCCCAGAGCAGGTAACAGATGTCGGACCTGGGGAGAATCAATCGTTCTGGGTGACGTTGCATGTGCCTGCCGGCGTGAAACCGGGACCAAAGCCGATACAGGTGCAGTTCATATCAGAGGATCTTAAGACGAAGGCAAAGACCAATGTGGGGTCGCTTGCGACTCAAATCGACGTTAAGCCGTTCACCATTCAGCCTCGCCGCGATTTTCCGGTAACGCATTGGTGGAACCCGGATGCGATTTACGACCACTATAAAACGGAACCCTTCAGTGATAAGTGGTGGCAATTGGCTGAACTGTATTTGCGCGACATGGCGGATCACGGTTCCAACATGATTATGGTCCCGGTCTTTCATACCCGTCGCGAAGTGGTGCCGCGACCGCCTCAACTGCTGAGGGTGACGGAGATAACGCCCGGAAAGTACGAGTTCGATTTTTCGGAGGTACATCGCTTCATCGAAATGGCCAAACGCAGCGGAATCGAGTACTTCGAGTTTCCGCATCTTTGGCTGTACTGGGGAGTCCGCAATCCTGTCCACGTGTATCAGTTCAAAGGCAACCAGTGGACATTATTGTGGCCCACAGAATCGGAGCCAACGACTGGCGTGTTCCGTGGGTTTCTTGAGCAGTATCTCCCCGCTCTGCGCAAGTTCCTTGACCAGGAAGGACTTCCACCGGAACGCACTTTTTTCCACGTTTCAGATGAGCCCGGCAGTGGTGAACAGTTTGAGAACTATAAACGTGCGCGTGCCCTGCTGAAGGAATTGGCACCGTGGATGAAGGTGATGGATGCGTTGAGTGACGTGGAATATGGCCGGCAAGGCGTGACGGACTTCCCGGTCCCAATCCTTTCCAGTGCTCAAAAGTATATCGACGCGAAAATCCCTCACTGGGTGTATTTCTGCACGGGACCACGGGGCAATTACCTAAATCGTCTGTACGATACTCCGCTGCCCAAGATTCGCATGAGCGGCTTCGTCCTTTATCGGCTCGGTGCTCGTGGTTTCCTCCATTGGGGATACAACTACTGGTACAAGATGGAAACCCAGCAGCTCATAAATCCCTTTGAAGAAGGGGCTGGATTGGACTGGCCGGGTATTCCATATGGTGATCCGTTCGTGGTGTATCCCGGGGAGAATGGGCCAGTCGATTCCATACGGTGGGAGGTGTTTGCAGAAGGTCTACAAGACTATGCGATCCTGCAAACAGCTGGAGTATCGCCGACTTCACCGATGCTGAGCGGTATCAAGTCCTATCAAGAGTTCCCGAAAAATGAGGCGTGGATCGACAAAACCGTCGCAGCGCTGCTGGCGAATTCGGAGAAAGCGAAAACAAAATGAGAATTCTTTTTGTCGCGCTGCTTGCGTTCGCAAGCACTGCTGTTGCACAGACGGGAACACCTGCTGGTGCCGACAAACAAGTGACGGTCTGGCTGGAAAGCTCTTTGAAGCGAGTCTATCCAGCCTCGCCTCCAGCTACGGATCGCAAGCTCAACCTGGTTTCAGCCAGGAACCAGACACTGTCGTTCCAGGCGGTTATCCGCAACCGAACGATTCAGAAGTTGCGTCTGCAATGCGAGGTTTCGGCTCCTACCGGGATCAGTGTGAAAGTTCGTCGAGTCGGTTACGTTCCGCTGCCGCACCGGGCAACTAGAGTCGATGATGCGGAGACGGAAGGGATTGGTTATATCCCCGGCCTCGTTCCCGACCCTCTTTTCCCAGAGCAGATCGCAGATGTCGGTCCTGGCGAGAATCAATCGTTTTGGGTGACGGTGCGTGTGCCTGCTGGCGTGCAACCGGGACGAAAGCCGATCCAGGTTCAGTTCATTTCGGAAGATCTTAAGACAAAGGCGAAGACGAACGTGGGGTCGCTTGCGACTCAAATCGACGTTAAGCCGTTCACTATTCAGCCTCGACGCGATTTTCCCGTGACGCACTGGTGGTACCCAGATTCAGTTTACGACGAATACAAGACCGAACCGTTCAGCGAGAAATGGTGGCAGATCACCGAGCCCTATTTGCGCAACATGACTGAACACGGTTCGAATGTTGTCAGGGTACCGATGTTTCACACGCGGCGTGAAGTTGTACAGCGACCCGCGCAGCTCTTGAAGGTGCGGGAGGTATCACCGGGTAAGTACGAGTTCGATTTTTCTCCTATCCGTCGCTTCGTTCAGATGGCGAAGCGGAATGGGGTGGAGTACTTCGAGTTTCCCCATCTTTGGCTTTATTGGGGAGTTCGAAATCCCATTCAGGTATATGAATTGAAGGGTGACAAATGGTCGTTGCTATGGCCTGTTGAATCGCCAGCGACAACCGGTGTTTACCGGAATTTTCTTGAGCAATTTCTTCCAGCACTGCGGAAGTTCCTGGACGAGGAAAATCTTCCTCCTGAGCGTACGTTCTTCCATGTTTCGGACGAGCCTGGCAGGGGACATTTATCAGCTGCAGAAAGACTTGAAGAATTTGAGAACTATAAGAAAGCACGAGCACTGCTGAAGGAATTGGCTCCTTGGATGAAGGTGATGGATGCGCTCAGCGATGTCGAATACGGAAAACAAGGCGTGACTGACATCCCCGTTCCGATTCTTTCCAGCGCACAGAAGTACATCGATGCCAAAATCCCTCACTGGGTGTATTTCTGCACGAGCCCACGAGGCAAGTACCTGAATCGTCTCTACGACACGCCGCTGGCCAAGATTCGCATGAGTGGTTTCCTTTTCTATCGACTCGGCGCTGGAGGTTTTCTCCATTGGGCATACAACTACTGGTACAAAATGGATACACAGCAACTGGAAAACACTTTCCACGAAGGAGCTGGCAGTGATTGGCCTGCGATCCCGTACGGTGATCCGTTCGTCGTGTATCCGGGGGAGAATGGGCCCATTGACTCCATCCGATGGGAAGTCTTTGCCGAAGCGTTGCAAGACTATGCGATTCTGCAGACGGCTGGAGTATCGCCGAGTTCACCGATGTTGACCGAAATCAAGTCCTACCAGGAATTCCCGAAGAATGAGGCGTGGATCGACAAAACAGTCGCAACGCTGCTGGCGAATTCGGAGAAAACCAAAAGCAGTGATTAGCCGCGGGGGCGGCGTATTAGATGCTGGTTGACGTACATAGCCACTATTTCCTCAACGAACACTTTAGCCCGGAGTTCAAGCAGCAATCGCGCAGGTCGCGCAATGGGGTGGAAACGGATCTAACAGTCCGTTGGGAGGAATACCACTCTACTGCGCGTACCTGCCGAAAGACGGTGGTGTTCGGTGGAAAAGCCCGGCTCTCCGGGATCTGGGTGCCCGATCGCGAGGTGGCTGACTACGTGCGCCAGTACGAAGACCACCTCATCGGCTTCCTCAGCCTCGATCCTACGCAGGAGGGATGGCAGGAGGAGTTGCGAGAAGGGCACGAAGACTTGGGCCTGAGAGGCGTCAAGTTGATGCCGATGTATGCGGGGTTCAGGCCGGATGAACCGAAACTTGATTACCTATGGCAGTACGCTACTCGCAACGGACTGCCTGTCTTACTTCACACAGGTACTACTTTCATCGACAAAGCTCCGCTCGAGTGCACCCTTCCGCGACTTCTGGACAACGTTGCTATTCGGTTTCCGGATGTGAAGATGATTCTGGCGCATCTGGGTCACCCGTATGAAGGGGAGTGCATTGCCACCATCCGCAAGCACGCGAATCTCTACGCAGATTGTTCGGCGCTGCATTACCGTCCGTTTCAGCTCTATCACTCGCTGATGTTGCTTCAGGAGTACGGTGTATGGAACAAGCTGTTGTTTGGAAGCGACTATCCGTTCACCACGGTCGATGCAAGCCTGGCTGGGATGCGAGCGTTGAACAAGATGCTCGATGGCACCGGCCTACCCCGACTGAACATGGACAGGATGGAGGAGATGTTCGAAAGAGATTCGCTGACCCTGCTTGGCCTCTCCTGAGGCTAGCAGGGACCTCCAACAGCCGTGAACGTGTCGATCTTGCCTGACTCCAACTCCCGAACGATCTCCGCCAGTCGGCCGACAATCACCTGGAAGAACTTTTCGCCCTTTTCTTTCGAAGCGGTCCGCGGATCACCGACACCGCCATTTTCGCTGATTTCGTCGAATGTACGTGCCACGCTGACTGATCCACCGGAAAGCATGTCCTTGCCCAGGAACTCCGATTTCGACCAACGGCCATCGGCCCGAACGCGTTCTTTCTTTACGACATTCGGCTTGGCAGCGAGTAGAAGCGACGTTTCCAGCTCACAGGCATGGCCCATGCCTCCGAGTTCGCTCTCGCGGAGTCCGGCAAGCCCTTTCACAGCGGCATTCCAATAAGTAACATGCGCGATTCGAGTCTTCGGATACAGCAGCCGGCACTTGGTCAGGACAACATCCAGCGCGGAGACATTGCCTCCGTGTGCATTGAGCACAAGCACCTTCTCGAATCCCGCCTGTGCAATCGAACCGATGATCTCTGTCGCGAGGTCGAGATAGGTGTCGACAGATGCAGTGATCGTCCCGGCAAAGTTCATGTGGTGAGTAGAGAGTCCAAGCCACTGTGTGGGAAGCACGAGCAACCGGTTGCCGCACTCCGCATCGAGGCGCAGGCTAAGCTCGGTTGCGATCAGGCTGTCGGTCTCCATGGGGAGATGCGGTCCATGCTGCTCCATGGCGCCAAACGGGACGACTACAACGGTCGAACGATCCAATTGGTTGATCTCTTGCCAGGTCATTTCGGCTAATCGCATCTCAATCCACTCTCCTGCAACCGATGATTCTACTTTGAGAGGAGAGCCAAGTTCGCCGCGTCCAACATACTGAACGTTTCCTGTCACCTACTCTGCTTCAAATTTGACCTTGTCTTGCGATTCAAAATAGTCTGCCATGGCATGGCCTCGACCCATTTTCGCTTTCTCGCAAAATTGCTCTGCCTTCCATGTGCCATCTTCCTGAACACATCGATGGTTGCACAAACGCGCAGCAGCCATGGCGATTCTGCGAAGTCGGCGTCCAACGTTGATCGGGTGATGCCGGGGAGCGAAAAGGGCGGCGACTACATCCTTTACGTCGGTACTTACACCGTCCGGGGAAGTCGCGGAATCTACGCTTTTGAGTTTGACTCCTCCTCCGGCAAGCTACGTCCGATGGGGCTGATGGCCGAAGGAGTCAATCCCTCGTATCTGGTCTTGGATTCGAGAACATCGACACTCTACGCCGTTAGTGAGGTCAGTGATTACAAGGGGCAAAACACGGGCGCCATACAGTCTTACAAGATCGACTCCGGAACCGGAAAACTTCAGCTCCTGAATCAGATCAGTTCGCAAGGCAGTGGACCTTGTTTTCTATCGCTGGATGAAAGCCGGTATCTATTTGTGGCCAATTTCGGCGGGGGCAATATTGGCGTTTTCCCGCTGATGGATGGCGGGAGAATTGGGAGTGCCACAGCCCTGGTACAGCATCACGGCTCCGGCGCGAATCCCACCCGACAGAGCAAGCCTCGTCCTCATGCGATCGCACTCAGCCCAAATCGGAAGCTGGCTGTTGTCGCTGACCTGGGATTGGACAAGCTGCTGCTGTATCGCTTCGATCCTCAAAACGGGTCGATCACACCCTTACATCCGCCGAGCGTAAAGGTACATGACTCTGCGGGCCCCCGACATTTTGTTTTCAGCAATGATGGTCGACATTTATACCTGGTGAACGAGATCGACTCCACAGTGTCGGTGTTTTCAGTGAACCAGGACGACGTCACTTTCAAGCCGGTACAGACGATATCGACGCTTCCACCGAAATTTACCGGCCAGAACGACGCCGCCGAGATCCGCCTGATGCCCGATGGCAGGTTTCTCTACGTTTCAAATCGCGGCGGAGACAGCTTAACGGCTTACGCCGTAAACGCCGAGCAGGGAACACTAAAGCAGATCGGGACTTACTCCTCCGAAGGGAAAACTCCTCGCACATTCGACGTTGCGCCGGGAGGAAAGTTCCTGGTGGTGGCGAACGAAGCATCCGATGAAATTTCTATTCTTCGCGTCGATACTAATACCGGCGCACTGGCCGACACTGGAATACGCGAGAAGGTTGCTTCGCCGACATCGTTCGTGTTTTTCTCGAGGAAGCACTAGTCTGAATAGTCCTGCCATGGCTCGATTCGCCGTGTTTCCTCGATTTTGTCCATAATACTGGACGATGATCAGGCTCGCCTTGACGCCCAAAAGAGCAGATTGAACAATGACTCCCAGTCGCTTAAGTTCTCGTCGGAACAAACCCGAAAAGCAACCCGGACGTGCCAAGAGGACAACCACCATGTCGAATGCGAAGCCTGTTGCGGCATCAGTTGAGAGGGCGTTCTCGATATTGGAGTTTTTGAATACTTCCAAGCGTGGCTGGAATATTTCCGAGATGAGCCGGAAGCTCAATATTCCCAAGAGCACGACCCACGTACTGGTCTCAACGCTCGATCAGCTCGGTTACATCCAGCAGTCATCCCGCCGTTTCCAACTGAGCACCAAGATGTTCGGACTGGGCCGGAATGCGATTACCACCAATGCACTGCCACAGATGGCCCTCCCCCATCTTCGCTGGCTCGTGCAGGAAACAAAGCTGACGGCGCACATAGGCATTCTCGAGAAGAGCCAGGTGGTGTTCGTCCAGAAGGTCGACGGACCCGGAATCATCAAGTTCGACACTTACGTAGGGAAATGTTCGGAATTGCATTGTACCGGCTTAGGGAAGGCTCTTCTTGCTTTCCAACCGCAAGAAATGATCGACGCCATCCTCGCGAAGTACGTGTTCGGCCGCTTTACGAAAAAAACGATTTCATCGGCGACCGCATTCCAGAGCGAGCTCGCCCGAGTCCGCCAGCAAGGCTTCGCCATGGACGATGAAGAAGAAGAACTCGGTATCCGCTGTATCGCTGCACCGATCTTTGCATCAGGAGCTGTTCTCGGTGCAGTCAGCGTAACCGGTACCACCACGCAGATCAGGAGCGAAGATACGGACAGAATCATCCTGGCCTGCAAATCCGCAGCGGCCAGAGTCTCCGCCGTTGCCGTCGACCTCGCCTGAGGGTCGATCAAAGTGCCACAAATCAAGGGTCTTAGGAAGAGTCTCGGTGATCGTCGATTGTCATACGCACGTAGGTGAGCCGGAGCATTTCACAAAGAACTTCATTCAGGATGCGCGGACGGCTTCCGGAAATCCAAACCAGCAACTCGCCGTCAAATTGCCCGATCACTGGAAGGCCATGCAGTCTGTCGATAAGGCCATTGTCCTCGGCTTTCGCGCGCAGCATGTGGGCTACACGGTTCCAAACGAGTATGTCGCCAACTACGTCAAGCAGCATCCAGAGAAGCTCATCGGATTCTGCTCGATCGACCCGCACGACGATGATGCCGTCGAGCAACTGGACCACGCGGTTCTAAAGCTTGGGCTTCGCGGACTCAAACTCGGTCCCATCTACCAGAACGTTCATCCTTCCGACCAGAAGATCAAGCGGCTATTCAAGAGGGCTGAGGAGCTCGGCACTCCAATCGTCATCCATCAGGGCACAACGTTCTGCTGTAACGTGTCGTTGGAAGTCGCTGACCCTGTGCTGCTGCAACCGATCGCATTGGAGTTTCCGCGGCTGCGCATGGTTATCGCACACATGGGACATCCATGGATCGGCGAAACGATCTCTCTGATTCGCAAGCATCCATTCCTGTTTGCGGATATCTCCGCCCTTCACTACCGTCCCTGGCAGTTCTACAACGCGCTCGTGCTGGCGTCCGAGTACAGGGTGATGCACAAACTACTGCTTGGATCCGATTACCCGGTGACAACGCCGGCAGAAACGATCGCGGGATTGAAGAAGGTCAATCAGTTCACGGTGGGAACAGCCTTGCCCCGGGTCTCCGAAGCGGATATAGACGACCTTATATATAGGGACACGCTCAAGCTGTTGGATCTGGTGTAGCCCAGATTTTGCGCTGAACCGAACCTGCCGAATTTACTTCGACAGGTCCGGTTCCAGTCCAAGCCCGAATCCTTCGGGCACTAAAGCGCAACCGTCCGCGCAGCGAATTGGGTTCTGCGTGAAGTGCCGGTCGTAGTACAGGGGGCCGATGATGTCGTGGTCAACCGACTGTGCCAACACCGGCATGGCGACAGCGAGATGCAACATGGCTGCGGTCCCCAGGTCCATTTCAAGATTGCTTCCAATGATGCACTCGAGTCCTGCCGCGGCCGCCATTTGGGCGATCTCAATCGACCGCCTGATGCCACCATTCTTGCCCGGGTAGATGCTGATCAAATCGCAGGCGTCGGTACGAATCGCTTCCATTGCATCGTGTCGCGTAAACACCGATTCGTCCAGCATGATAGGAATCGACGTACGTTGCCGCAGACGCGCGCACCCCACGAAGTCACCACGGCGAATCGGTTGCTCGATCGCGTTCACGCCCAGGCGCTCAAGATAAGGGATTGCGCGCCGCGCATCGCCTTCGGTCCACCCGCTGTTTGCATCTACGGCTACACGGAAATTTTCGCCGACTTCGGACCTTACAGCTTCCACACGCGCGATGTCCTCCGGGACATCGATGCCGACTTTTACCTTTACCGACCTTAGGCCCAGGTTTGCGGCGTGTCTTGCGACTCGTGCCGCTTCGCGCGGAGAAAATGCACCGATGGAAAACTTCAGATGAATCGCAGGGGCTCGCCTCGGTCCCCCAAGCAATACGTGGCAGGGAACCTTCAGATTTTTTCCGGCAAGGTCGAGCAGTGCCATTTCCAGCGCTGCTTTCGTGAATGGATTACCGATGAGAAAGCGATCCATGGAGTCAACGAGTGCGTTGAACTCCAAGGGATCCTTGCCCACCAACAAAGGTGCCAACAGGTGCGAAATCAAATGTGAAGCGGTTCCCTGGTTCTCTCCACTCCAGGCAGGAGCCAGCGTTCCTTCGCCGTAACCCGTAATTCCTTGGTCGGTGTGAATAGCAACGAAGAGATAATGTGACTCCGGATGTGTTCCAGCTGCACTGATGATTGCCAAGTCCCGTCTCACAATCTGTGAAACCGGGATAACTTCAATTCCAGTAATCTTCATTTATGCTTTTAACCTTCACTTTCTACTTGTTGGAGCGGAAGCTCGGCCGGACGCTCGACGACTCGCTTCAACCTTGATATCGCGGTCCTCGCAAAGACAATGCCGGTTCCAACTGCGATGACAAATGAAACCGCCGCCAGAAGCATATGGCCGCCCGCAAACGCGAACAACGAAACTGTCAGGGTGAAATAGAAGAAGATGCCGATACTGGAGGACATCAGATCTCGAGACAGTTCGTGCTGGGGCAGTTCCTGTCCTGCGAGCGACAGGCTCCTGCGCACGGGACCCCACATGCCGATCGGCTTCGCTTTCAGATAGAACTCTTGCAGGATGTTCATCGGTTCGGGGCGTGTCAACAAAGTTGCGGTCAGGATGCAGAACCATCCCAACACAAAGAGAACTCCGAACCCTGCCCAGAAGGGATAACGATCCAGGTTGCTGAAGGCGGGAACCAGTCCATCCACACTTAATCCTGTCACGGAAGAGATCCACATTCGCAAGCCAGCCGGTAGCACCGCATCAGAACCAAACCAGACTATGTAGCCGGCTGGAAATCCTCCAAGGACCCCGACCATGTCACCGACTGCATTTGTCCGCCACCAGAACCATTTCAGCCACGCTAAAGGCAGTGAGAACACGATCAACGAGGAATTAATAAAGAGGATCCATTTTTCCAACTGCTTTGGATCGATCATGCCGCCCCAAATGAAGGCAGCCACGAGCAACAGCCCCGAGACAAGTCTGCTCGCCGACACGAATTCCTTTTGCGTGGCATTAGGACGGATGGTTCGACGGTAAATATCGTTAACCAGGTAGCTGGCCGCCCAGTTGCCGATCGACGAGATTGCCGCCATGTATCCTGCCAAACTGCTTACAAGCAGCAATCCAAACAATCCTGGCGACGCATATTCACGAACCAGATGACCCCAAAGTTCCGCAGGGGCGCTGACAGACGCAACGGGGTACAGCGCCGCAGCTCCTAATGCGATCACGATGAAGGGAATCAACCGGATGACCAGCGCCAACACTCCGTTGGAGATCTGGCCAACGATGGCGTGCCATTCATTCTTCGCAGCCATAAACCGTTGTGCTGTCCAGCCTTCTCCGGCGAAAGGCGATCCTGCGAAGAACAGACCTTGAATGATGAGCGCGACCACCGACGCAAACGTCAGAGTATGCCCGGCAGGAAAGGGGCTAAGGAATTCAGCACCTCGGGTGCCTGCAAGCGTCGTCCAAACATTCGAAATCCCGCCTGCCTTGTTTACCAGCACCAATCCCAATGCAAGATTGCCGCCCATCAGGATCGCAAATTGAAGGACGTCGTTGTAGGCGACCGCGAAAAGCCCTGCAATAAGGCTGTAAAGAATCGTGATGGCGCCGAACACGAGCAGTACGTGGAATGGAGACCAGCCAAGGACCGGGCTGGTGGTGGCCGCCATCCAAGCAACGCCGTACGCGATCGACGTCAAGCCCCATACACAGCAGGCATAGACGGCGTACATATTTCGATACACCGCAGCGCGCCGGCCGGCGTAACGTTTCTCGATGAACTCACCGGTGGTGACAACACCGAGTCGGCGCCACATTGGCGCCCAGATGATGGCCACAAGCGGCATCCAGATGACCCAACTGATCCAGGCCATCAGCCAAAGTCCGCTGAATCCGCCCAGGAACAGGACCATCACGAAGCCCTGTCCGCCTCCTGTGTAGCCAGCCACATCGGCAAATCCGATCACCCACCAGGGCAGGTTGCGGCCAGCGACGAAGAACTCTTCAATGCCTTTGCTCGCTCTTTTCCGGAAATACAGCGCGAGGGCAACGATTCCTAAGCAATAGACGACGAGAATGACCCAATCGAGTATCTGCATGAGAGACCCAGACCTTCAACCAAAGCAGCGTACAAGCAAAAACTGTCGCGGCCCGAATGCAGGCTCGTAGCGGAACCGCACATATTCGGAGCATATCGACCGGTGATTTCAACCGTCAACAAATCGCCGCCGTGGTGCTGAGAAACCGTTCAGTGGGCTGGACGCCGCAAAGGAACGTAATTTCCGGGACACATAATTAGATCATCGTGTTCAGACTGGATGGGAAGGTTGCGCTTGTAACTGGGGCCGCGTCAGGCTTGGGTCAGGCAATCGCTGTTGCCCTCGCACGGAGCGGTGCCGCTGTTGCCGTCACGGACAAAGATGCTGCGAAGCTCTCCGAAACCGAATCTCTTTTGAGCAGTACGGGTGCGCGTGTTGTTAAAGCGAAACTCGACGTCCGCGACTTGCAGGAAGTGAAAAGCGTTGTCAGCGCACTCGAGAGAACACTAGGGCGAATCGATATTCTCGTAAACAACGCTGGTATCAACCGTCCCGCGACAGGTCTTGCAGTCACTCCGGAACTCTGGGAAGAACATTTCAACACGAATGTCCGTGGCGGCTTCTTCGTTGCGCAAGCCGTCGCCCCCGGCATGATCGACAGAAAGTGGGGAAGGATCATTTTCATCTCCAGCCAATCCGGTGTAATCGGCATTCCCGGACAGCCGGTCTACTGCGCCACGAAGGGCGCGGTCATCCAGTTGGTGAGAACGCTGGGTCTGGAGTGGGCGAAGCACGGCATAACCGTGAATTCCATCGCGCCCACCTTCGTCGAGACCAACATGACTCGAGAACGCCTGAAGAATCCCGAGTTCCTCAATTTCGTGCTCGGCAAAATTCCCGCAGGCCAACTCGCAACTCCGGAGCACATTGGCGCTGCCGCGGTTTATCTTGCGAGCGAAGAAGCAGCAATGGTGAACTGCGAAACTCACCTTGTCGATGGTGGCTGGACGGCCTGGTAATCCTTCACTTCACAACCATCGTAGTGAATGGATGCACGTAAGCCATGAGCATGACCAGAATCCCGACCAGCGCCGCAAGAGCGATGGAGTGGAAGAAGACATAGCGGAGTATCGTTCCTTCGTGCCCGTACCACTCCGTGGCAGTACTCGCAACAACGATGCTTTGCGCGTCAATCATCTTTCCCATCACTCCGCCTGCACTATTTGCCGAAGCCATCAGCACAGGTGAGATGCCAAGTTGTCCGGCGGAAATTTTCTGCAATGATCCAAACAGGACGTTCGACGAAGTATCCGATCCTGTTAGAGCGACTCCCAGCCACCCCAGCAATGTTCCGAAGAACGGATACATCCATCCAGTGCGCGCGAAGGCCAGACCCATGGTCGCATCGAGCCCGCCATATCGACTGACGAATCCGATCGCCATCATGGCCGATATCGTGATGAGGGAATACCTGAGTTTCACGAGCGTGCGGATGTACAAACGAACGATGTCTCTCAATCGCAATCGCATCACGAAACCTGAGATCACGGCTGCGATCAGGATTCCGGTTCCCGTTGCTGAGAGCCAGTTCAACGAGAAGACGGCAGCCTCTTTCGTTGGTGTCAAAACGACAGGCGGCATTCGCTCCACTACGTTATGCAGTCCAGTCACCGGAAAGATGGGCGCGGAAACGCGATCCAATGCTCTTTTCACCTGGGGCATGCCCCACACGAAGACCAACACGCTCAGGACAATCCACGGCATCCATGCGCGCATCAACTCCTGTCTTGCGTATCCGTGATGCGCTCGTGCCACCGCTGTTTGACCCTCGTTATTGAAACGCCAAATCCGCTTCGGGTGCCAAACCCTGAGAAAGGCCATCAATGCGATCATCGATACCACGGAAGAAATGACGTTCACCAACCATGGACCGTGATAGTTCGAGACAACAAACTGCGGAATGGCAAAGGATACTCCCGCAACCAGAATTGCAGGCCAGATCTCGATCGTTGCCGCCGCACCACAGAAAGCCCAGATCAACCAAAATGGTACGAGGACTGAAAAGAAGGTGAGAATCGTCCCGACTTGCGCACTCAAAACCATCTCGCTGAAACCGGTCACCAGCTTCAGCGCCAAAATTGGGGTGCCTAGTGCACCGAAGGCTACCGGTGCGGTGTTCGCGATTAACGACAACCCCGAAGCTTGCAGGGGCCGGAAGCCAAGGCCAATCAAGATCGCAGCAGTCACAGCGACCGGAGTTCCGAATCCGGCGGCGCCTTCGAAGAAAGCACCGAACGAAAATGCAATCAGCAGCAATTGCAGGCGCCGATCCTGCGTAATGCCTGTCATGCTGCCCTGCAGCACCTTGAAAAGGCCAGTCTCAACCGTCAGCGTGTAAAGAAACAAAACGTTGATGACAATCCAGCCAATCGGCATCAGCCCGTAACCAGCACCGTAAATCGCCGTTGCTGCTGCGGCCCGAGCCGGCATATGAAATCCCGCGCACGCAACCAACAGTACCGCCGTCAGGCCGAAGATCGCTGCCCAGTGAGCCTTCACAATATTCAAAGCCAGCAACCCGAGCAGCACGATGATGGGAATCGCAGCCGCGAAGGTTGAAAGCCACCAATGCCCAAGCGGATCGTAAGCCTGTTGCCACGAGCCCGGCTGCGCAGGTAGCAGAAACACCGCGACCGCTGCTACGAGGAATGTGAGGAAAAGGACGATCGGGATGACTATGCGTAATCGACGACTGACAGTCGGCGGAGAATCACGAAGTTCGGAACCTGTGGTTGTCATTTGGCGCCGCGACAAAGGGCGCCTGAAAAGTACACGAAACGTCTGAACTTTGCAGTGAAACTTGAACGATGAACCGAAAAATGGGAAAGCCCCCAGGTTCGAGGGCTTTCCAGTTGGTTATAAATGTACTTTTAAATTTAAGGTTTTACTTCGCCGAAGCGCTGCAGCCCTTGCTCACAGTCTTGACGTCAGCGACATCGATCTCACGTTCCGAATTGGTGGAGACGGCGGCGCGATCAGCACCTTCCTTCTTGATGGTTCCACGGACTTCGACCATGTCACCAACGTGCTCGTTGATGTCCTTGTCGCTGTGGAGGCGGAACTTCTCGCCCTTCTCATCCGTAAGGAAGTAGTTGTTTTCCTTGCCGCTCACGCAACCCTTGAAGACAGGTTGATCGGCGTCGGTAGGCTGGCCAACATTGGTCTGCGGCTGCTGAGCACCAGCATCCGTCGCGGGCTGCTGGGCGTCAGGAGACATCGAGGGCTGTTGAGCATCCTGGCTCGCTGCCGGCTGCTGCGTTGCCGGTTGTGCCGCCGAGGAAGCATCCTGCGCGAAGCAGAGGCCCGCGGTCAAAAGAAACATCAGTGTAAGTACGAAAAAGCTTTTCTTCATCTTCGGATCACCTTGTTGGGGTTATTCGAAGTGGCAAATCATTCGAAGCATGATTTCGCGGAGAGGTGGCCTAAGACATCGGATATCCGTGTCATATCCAGTCATGCGATGGAGGGTTAGGGTACTAAGGTTCCACTTTCGTTTCGATTCTGCCCAGCAGCTTTGTTACGGGCGTCTTCGACAGCGAGACTTGCAGTAGTCGGGGGAACTTGTTCCAGCGAGAGTGGATAAATCCCAAGCGCCCGAGTTGCGGCGATGTCGACCGTGAGTTGCTGCTCAGTCCCGGTTTTCTTCAACCATCCGAGCGCGCGTGACTCTGCTTGCTTGAAACTGCCTTTCGGCAGAACTGTGAGATCCAGGTACAAGATCTCCTGCGATTGTGGTCCAAGTCGCACACCGGCGAAAGCGTGGCCCGGCACGATTACCACCACCGGCTGCAGTCCGAGGTTCTCCATCGCCGATGCGAAAAGAACTGACACATCCATGCAGTTGGCATTGTTCAGTTCCAAAGTTTCACGGGGAAGTCGAATGCGTTGCGCCTGATTGATGAACTCGCCGTATACAAAAATACTGCTCACGTAACTGATACCCGATTTCTGTAGCGCTCGAAAGATCGCTTCGGCCTGCGACCGCACTTGTGTTTGCAGGACCGTCTTGCTGGCGCTCCGAGAGATGTTGTATCCCCCAAGTCTGCCCCGAGGTGCGTATCGCCGTGCCTCCGACACAAGCTTCAGGACAGCGGGATCATGCGGTGTCACCCATCGTGCCACCAGTTGTGCGTTGGCGAACCGTTTGCCCCAGTACAGCTCAGCTCCGCTGTGCAGAAGTACCGGCTTCTTTTCAGAGAACAGAGTGTCTCCGTTCGGACTGTTCACCCTGACGTCGAGTTCGGCTCTGCGCACCTCGTGCGAGTCATAAGCTCTTGGCAGCAGAGGCGGGTTCAAGCGAATCTGCCGAGTCTCGCGCGGACCAACAATCAGTGTCTGTACAGAGCTGCGAGTCCAACCGGGAACTTCTGCTGTGACAGTGTGAATCGAAGGGGTATCAGAACGGTTTGTGATGCTCAGTATCGCGACTGGCCAATACTCGGCAGCCGACGTCCCCGCGAGTGCAGGGAAGATCTCGCCGCGTCCCGGCAAATCCAATTTGTACTCCAACAGCAATGGTGAAACAGGTACCGGTTGTACCAATATCGGCGGCGGAGGCGGTGGCTCGTCTCGTTGGTATCGCTCGCGCAGAATGTAGAACCACGTTGCTCCCAGAGCGGCGCCCAGCGCAACGCACAGGAAGAACAGCGAAATCGCGAGATTCCGCAGAGTTCTGCTGGAGAGGTGAAGGAGCATTGCTTAAAGCGTTAGATGCCTTAGGCTCTGCGGGCAGAAAGCGCTTTGATCGTATGATAGTATCGTCGCCAAATGTCGTACTCACCTCCATCGATTCAGCCGCAACGGAGGAAACTGCACGCCACCATCACGCGTGAACTGGCGCTTAAAATCATTGAAGCTGAGCGTCACTCTCAGGTAATCGCCTTTCCGAACGAAACCGAACTCAGTTCTCAACTTGGTGTCAGCCGAACGGTAGTTCGCGAGTCGATGAAAGTCCTCGTCGATAAAGGAATGGTCGAGATGCGTCCGCGCGCGGGGACGAAATCACGCGCTCGCGCTGCCTGGAACTTGCTCGATCCGGACATCCTCTCCTGGCAGGCAGAGTTGGGTCCCGACGCCCGGTTCCTTCGCGACCTATGTGAAGTTCGACTAGCAATTGAACCAACGGCAGCGGGATTCGCAGCGGTGCGTGCCAGTACTGCGGAACTTGACGAAATCGCACGTAGCCTCATGTTGCGGGAAGCGCTGCCGCACGATGCTGTCGTGCAACGCGTGGTGGAGTTGGACGTTCAGTTTTATCAATCGATGATTGCCGCGAGTCACAATCCTCTCCTGATGGGGCTTACCGCGGCGATTCGCGAACCATTCAAGACGACTCTACTTCACACCTTCCGTACGTCCACGAATATTGCCCTCAGTCTCAAAGCGCAGCGAGACCTCTTCCGCGCCCTTCACAAAAAGGATCCGGTCGCCGCCAGTCGCGCGGCCGAACGCGCCGTGGGTGTGGCTATGCTCGCTGTCGAAGAGAAATTACAGGCAGAAAAGAGAAGCGCCGGCTAGTCGAGAATTACGCCGGCGCTACGATTCAGAAGTTATGAGAGTCCGATGACTCGTCCTGTCTTCGTGTCGATGTCAATTTCGTAGTATCCCGGACGAGTGGAGAGCCCCGGCATCGTGCTCATTTTCCCCAGTAGCGGATACAGAAAACCTGCTCCGACGCTCGCGCGAATATCTCGTACCGGAACAATAAAACCCTTTGGCGCACCTTTGAGTGCCGGATCGTGACTCAGGCTCAGGTGCGTCTTCGCCATGCAAATTGGCAAGTGATGGAATCCTTGACGCGTGTACAGTTCAATTTTCTTTTCGGCTTCAGGCGAATACTCCACACCAGCACCGCCATACATTGCGCGAACAATGCACTCGATTTTCTGTTTGATGCTGGCATCGTCCGAATAAAGGAAATGGAAGTCGCTCGGTTTTGCGCATGCTTCCATTACGGCTTCTCCTAGTTGTATTGCTCCGGCACCGCCCTCGGCCCAGTTATCCGTCATAACTGCGTCTTCGGCTCCCGCAGCGAGCGATGCGCGTCTCACCACTTCAATTTCCGCATCTGTGTCGGTACTGAAGCGATTAATCGCGACCACAACCGGAATACCGAACTTTCGCACGTTCTCAATGTGCTTCATCAAATTCGTGCAGCCGTTTTGGAGGAGTTCGAGGTTCTCTTCCGTATAAGCGCCGGGTAGCGATTTGCCCGCCACCACCTTGGGACCGCCTCCGTGCATCTTCAATGCGCGAATGGTTGCCACCAGCACTGCGCAGTTTGGAACCAGACCGCTCTCCCGGCACTTGATATTGCAGAACTTCTCCAGTCCGATATCGGCGCCGAAGCCTGCTTCGGTGATCACGTAACCGTCTTTGCCGACGAGTTTCAATGCGATCTGGTCGGCGATAATCGACGAGTTTCCATGCGCGATATTGGCGAACGGACCCGCGTGTACAAACGCAGGAGTGCCTTCCAGGGTCTGCATCAGGTTCGGCATGATCGCGTCCTTCATCAGCACCGTCAAAGCACCGCCAACACCAAGGTCGTCCGCGGTGATGGGAGTGCCTTTGTAGTCTGTACCGATCACGATGCGGCCAAGCCGTTCGCGCATATCGGCAAGGCTCGTGGTCAACGCAAGGACCGCCATGATTTCGCTCGCAACGGCTATGTCGAATCCTGTCGAACGCGTCACGCCTTTCTCGTCGGGACCTTGCCCGATGATGATTCCGCGCAGCATGCGGTCGTTCGTGTCGGTTACACGCCGCCAGGTGACGCTTTCCGGATCGATATCAAGCCGCGCGAAGAGCGACCGCTCGTCCGCGGTCAGGTCGTTCGGATCTCGTTTCGTGATCCCCAGCTTTCGCAGCCGGCGAATCATGATGGGACTAAATCGTCGGCTGCCGTCTTTCTCCGAAGGGCAGAGGCGCTCGAAGAGCTCTTCATCCGTCTGTTCACGCTCGTGGAGAATACGTGTGTCGATGGCGGCTGCCAGCAGATTGTTAGCAGCCGTGATGGCGTGAATGTCCCCCGTCAGGTGGAGATTGAAATCCTCCATCGGGATAATCTGGCTATAACCGCCGCCCGCCGCCCCGCCTTTGATTCCGAAGGTCGGGCCCTGGCTGGGCTGCCGGATGCACGTGAATACGCGCTCGCCCATGTGAGCCCCAAGCGCCTGGCTCAATCCCACGGTCACCGTGGTCTTGCCTTCTCCCAAGGGTGTGGGAGTAATCGCCGTAACCACCACATATTTGCCGCCGGGTTTTCTTTTAAGTCTGTCCAGGATCGTGAGTTTTACCTTCGCCTTGGTGGCGCCGTATGGCTCGAGTTCGTGAGGCAGGATCCCGGCTTCGTTTGCTATGTACTTGATCGGAATAGGGATAGCTGCCTGTGCAATCTCAAGATCGCTGGGAACAACAGGTCTCTGTGCTTTCTTTTCAGCAATTCTCTGGGACCCTGTGACTGCTGAAACTCCCGGAAGGACGTCAATTAAGCCCATCGACATAGAGGAGATTTCCCCCATTAAAAAGCCGTACATCTCAATAATACTATGATAATATTTAAATGCCAAGAGGTCCGCTTGGCAGGTTGCGCCTATGAACGCTTTAGCTTCATCACGAAGTTCTCGCGTGATGTCACGCTACGCCGAAGCGCTCCTCAACCCATCTGCATTCGCCATCACCTGGGAACTAGTTCCCGGCCGAGGGGCAATCGAGAAAGCACAGGAAGCTGTCCTTATTACGGCCGAGCAGGCGGCTCGCACTGGCAAGGTTCACGCACTCACCATCACTGACAATCCGGGTGGAACTCCGGCATTATCTGCGGCGATGCTCGCCAGCGATGTGGCGAAGCTGGGCGTCGAGCCGCTGATTCACGTCACTTGTAAAGACAAGAACCGTAACGAACTCGAAAGCTTGCTTTACGGCCTTGAGCGCGCGAGCGTTCGGAATCTGCTGGTGATGACCGGCGACTATCCCAAGGATGGATTGTTGGGAGCGCCTAAACCGGTCTTCGACCTGGATCCTGTCACGCTGTTGTGGCTAATCGGAAGGTTGAACGAGGGCGCAGAGATTCCAACGTTGAAGGGCAGCACCAAGCTCACTCCGACCAGCTTTTTCGCTGGAGTGGCAGCGAGTCCCTTCAAAGTCCGCGAAGCCGAGCAGATGGGCCAGTACTACAAGCTGGCGAAAAAGGTCAGGGCTGGCGCGAAATTCATCGTCTCGCAGATTGGGTTCGATGCCCGGAAGTTTCACGAACTGCTTCTGGTAACGAAAAAGTTAGGTTCCGGACAGGTTCCTGTGGTCGGAAACATCTATATGCTTCCGCTGGGAGCGGCCAGACTGATGAACAGGAACGGTCTGCCCGGATGTATCGTTTCCAACAAGTTGCTCGCGGAGATTGAGCAGGAGGCGACTGGGCCGGACAAGGGGAAGCAGAAGCGGATCGAACGTGCCGCAAAGATGTTCGCTGTCTTGAAAGGTATGGGCTACGACGGGGCACATATCTCGGGCTTCGCAATGACCTGCGACGACTTAGAGCAAATTATCGGGCGTGGAGAGGAACTAGCCGGAAACTGGCAGGATCTGGTGCGGGAATTCGAGTACCCGTCTGAAGACGGCTGGTACTACTTCGAAAAGGATCATACGACCGGCCTGAACTCCGATCTCCCAGCACAGCGAGGCCCGCGGAAGAAGGTCACCGTTGGCTATCGCGCATTCAGGGCCCTGCACGAACTGATGTTCGAAAAATCGGGACCGCTATTCGGACCGATGCAACGCCTCTCGCAGGCCGTGGATGGCAGCCGCTTGGAAGGCGCGTTTACCACATTCGAGCAGGTGATAAAAGGGTTCGCCAACGAGTGTCTCCATTGCGGCGACTGCGCGATGCTCGACACCGGGTATCTCTGTCCGCAGAGTCAGTGCCCTAAGAACCAGCGCAACGGTCCCTGCGGCGGCAGTTTCAACGGATATTGCGAAAAATTTCCGGGCGAGCGCGAATGCGTCTGGATTCGCACGTATGAGCGGCTGAAGAGTGAATCTAAAGAAGATTTGATCGGCGATTTTCAAGTACCACCGATTAACTATGAACTCGCCAACAAGTCGTCTTGGATCAACTTCTACCTAGGACGCGACCATTCGGCCGAGCGGATCGGGATCGCCAAAGTTCCACCCAAGAAGAAATCCGGACCTGCCTGACAGCGTCTTTCGAGAGGACTACTTCTATGTTGATCATCGGAGAAAAGATAAACGGTACTCGCAAGTTAGTTGGCAAAGCGGTGCTCGAGCGCGACGCTGATCACATACGTCGCCTTGCAATTTCGCAGGTAGAAGCCGGTGCCGACGCCTTGGACATCAACGCGGGTACGCCTCCCGATCGTGAACCTGACGACATAGTCTGGCTGATCAACACCGTGCAGGAAGTCGTGGACAAGCCCCTCTGTCTGGATAGTCCGAATCCGGCAGCTTTGATTGCCGGTCTTAGCGCAACGAAGCAGTTGCCAATCATCAACTCCATTAGCGCGGAGCCGCACCGGCTTACGGGCGTGCTCCCGCTGGTCGCCCGGCATGGCTGCCGAGTGCTGGCGCTCGCGCTGGATGGCGGCACGATCCCGAATACGCCGGAAGGCAGAATGGGGATCATCCGTCGACTGTTTGAAGAGACCCGCAAGGCGGACGTCCCCGACAGCAACATGTACGTCGACGCCCTGGTTATGTCCGTAGGGACAGACAGCAATGCGTGCCTCGTCACTCTTGCGACCATGCGTGCGATTCGCGCCGAGTTTCCGGACGCTCACCTGACCGCCGGACTAAGCAATGTCTCTTTCGGATTGCCGGCTCGAACTCTGCTGAACCGTGCATTCCTTACGCTCGCTATCGAAGCCGGGCTGGACTCCGCGATTATCGATCCAACCGACCGCGGAATCATGGAAACCCTCTACGCCACCAACGCGGTTCTTGGCAAAGACCGTCATTGTGCGCAGTACAACCGGGCTTTCCGCGCAGGCAAGATCGGCACCAAGCCGGAGGAAAAGAAGCCCGAACCCGTTGCCGTGAGTTAGCGTCTAAGTCACTTCCAACGGCCGCGATGTGACGCTGGTCACAGTGATTTGGGTACAAATCGAAGTGTAATGAAGCCATGGCGGCGAAGTGACGCATGAAGGCTAAGCTCATTGCATGTCGCGTGCTCATCGAGGAAATGCGTGACTTCATTCCCGAAGACATCGACACGGAGATCTTTGACATCAGCCAGCACACTCGACCAAAGCTGTTGAAGGATTCGCTCCAGAGTGCAGTCGATCGTGCGGACGGGAAGTACGACACCATCCTGCTGGGATACGGTCTTTGCTCCAACTCCGTCGTCGGCCTGAAGGCCAGCCATTCCCAACTGGTGATACCGCGCATGCACGACTGCATCGGTATTCTCCTCGGATCCCATCACGCGTATCTCCGGGAGATGACGAAGGAACCGGCATTCTTCCTTACGAAGGGCTACATCAACGGCTACATCACCGACAAGTGCGGGCCGATGGAGGAAATGAACGAAGTGGCCTTGAAGTACGGTCGCGAGCGCGCCGAAAGAATTGTCGCGGAGATGATGAAGCACTACTCCAGGCTGGTATATATCCGTCCGCTCGATCCTGCCACCATCACACGCGACGAGCAATATGCGCACGCCATGGCAGACCACTTCGGAATGCGCTTCGAGGAAAGAGATGGCGTCCACGTTGTACTAACCCGGCTGGTGAGCGGTGAGTGGAACCATGATTTTGTGGTTGTTCCACCCGGGCAGGAAGTGACGTTAGAGCAGTTCATGAACTGATTATTAGGAGGGTGCAATGCCCACGATGGAAGAGATTAAGAACGCGCTGTCAGATCTGAATGAAGACACGACGCTGCAACTGGTGCAGGACGCCCTTCGCGAAGGACATCCGGCGTTCGAAATTCTTAAAGCCTGCCAGGAAGGAATGACCGACGTTGGAAAGCGGTTTGAATGCCAAGATTATTTCGTCTCCGACCTGATGATGTCCGGCGAAATCTTCAAGCAAATCAGCGCATTGCTCGAGCCGCATCTCAAGGCAGGAGGCGCACAGTCCGCTGGCAAGATCGTGTTCGGAACCGTGAAGGGCGACATTCACGACATCGGTAAGGACATTGTCATCAACATGCTGAAGTCGGCAAACTTCGAAGTGATCGATCTCGGTGTCGATGTGTCACCCGACAAGTTCGTCTCTGCCATCAAGGAAAGTGGCGCAACCGTCGTTGGCATGTCTGGCTTGTTGACGCTTGCGTTTGACTCCATGAAAGCCACTATCAGCGCACTCGAAACAGCAGGCGTTCGCAAACAGGTCCGCGTCATGATCGGCGGCGGCCCGGTTGACGGAAACGTTTGTAAGATCGTTGGCGCGGACGATTGGGGTTCCGACGCCCAGCAGGCGGTAAAGCTCGCAAAGGGCTGGCTCGAAGCGGTTCCAGCGTAGGTTTGCTCCCGAAAGGCTGGGTCTTCAGTGAAACCAATGAACACCGCCGATTGCCAGGTCACGTTTCAGCCGATCGGTAAACGCGTTGTCGTAAAGGCCGGCACAACTCTCCTCGATGCTGGACGGTTGGCTGGCCTTCTGCTTTCGGCGAACTGCGGCGGTGTTGGCATCTGCGGCAAGTGCCGCGTCAACGTCAAAGGCGACGGACTCCTCGCGACCACCGAGACCGAGCACTCATTTCTGGGCGAGAGCGCCATTGCTATTGGCGATCGTCTCGCGTGTGAAGCACGCGTGGCCTCTTCGGTCGTAGTCGAGGTGACGGCGGAAACATCCGGCTTCGGACAGAAGCTTCAGATCGAAGGTCCACAAAAAGAGGTCGAATGCGACTCCGGCATTCAGGCTGTGCGGACCCACGTAGCTCCACCGTCCCTCGACGATGCCCGCTCCGATTTTCGCCGCCTTTGCGACGCATTGCAGCGTGAGACCGGACAATCGAATTGGACCGCGCTCCCGGAAGCCGCTCGGCAGATCACGGACACATCCCGCAAACAGAACTGGCGATTGAGCACCTATATAGAAGGTTCGGAAGTCATCGGCGTATCAGCTTCTGATCGTCCTGTGCTCGGCCTGGCAGTTGATCTCGGATGTACGAAGATTGCCGCGTACCTCGTCGATCTCGCCAGTGGGAAGCAAATTGCTGCTGACGGCGTCCCGAATCCGCAGATCCCGTATGGCGAAGACCTGATCTCGCGCCTGGTGACTGCGAGCAAGTCCAACGCTGACGCCCAGGCTCTTGCCACCGCGGTACGCGCATCCATCCGTGAGCTTGCAACAGAGTTGTGCTCGCGGTCGGCGGCAGAAATACACGAGATTACCTCGTGCTGCATCGTCGGAAACACTGCGATGATGCACCTGTTGCTTGCGCTCCCTGTTGCCCAACTCCTTCATGCACCATTCATCGCTTCCACCGACGCCGCCCTCGAACTCCGAGCTTCCGACTTGGATCTGCAGTTCGCCCCGGCCGCCCGGGTCCGGATATTGCCGAGCATCGGCGGGTTCGTCGGCGCCGATCACGTTGCCATGATCCTCGCCCACGGCATCGACTCCAGCGAGAAGATCACGCTTGGTCTCGACATCGGCACCAACACAGAGATCGTTGTCCATGACCCGCGTACCGGATCGTTGCTCACCACCTCCGTTCCTTCGGGCCCAGCGTTCGAAGGCGGTCACGTGAGGGACGCCATGCGCGCGGCAACCGGAGCCATCGACAAGGTCTATTCCAGCGCCGGAACGATTCATTTCCATGTCATCGACGACACCCCACCCGTGGGCATCTGCGGTAGCGGCATCGTAGATCTCATCGCGGAACTATGGCACCTCGGATACATCAATTCCCGTGGTCATCTTCAAGCCCGTGATGAACGCGTCCGCAAAGGGCACCACGGTCTCGAATTCGTCATCGTCGATGGCGCCGATTCCGGAATCGGACGCGACGTTGTTCTTGCTCAGCGTGACATCACCGAAATTCAACTCGCGAAGGCTGCCATTGCCGCCGGCATCGCCACGCTGCTCGATATTGCCAATCTGCCCCCCGACTCCGTTCAGGAGGTCGTCGTGGCGGGGGCATTCGGCAGCAACCTGAATCTTCGCAGCGCCATCGGAATCGGGCTGCTCCCAGCCTTCCCTAACGCAACATATCTCCAGATTGGCAATGCCGCCGGCACCGGCGCCACCATGGCCTTGTTATCGAGGAACGAACGAGCCCACGCCTGTACCATCGCAGACCGTGCCACTCGTATCGAGCTCAAGAAACACGAGGTTTTCAACCGATATCTTGCTCGTGCCACGCAGTTCTAGTCCTGCCTCTGGAATCCATCAGAGTTCCGATTGCATCGAATCTGAGTTGCGGTTCTTGGAGCGTAAGTGCGTCTGCGCCGTTCTCTTCAAATATTGTTGGCAGTCAATTTCCTGTCCTGCTTGGCCTTAGCCCAGCAGGTCATCAAGATTGACCTCCGCGACGCCACAGGAGCCGCCATTCCGAACGCGCACGCCAAAATTGCTTGTTCGGGATATTCACGCGACCTCAACCTCTTGGAATCCGACCCCACTGTTCGAATCCCCGGTAACGCCAGCGACTGCCAACTTGCCATTCATGCTGAAGGCTTTCGGTCGAAACTACTGCAGATTCAGCCACGAACGTCTGCGCTAGAGGTCGTCCTGGTGCCGGGTGTCGTTCAGCAGTCGGTCACCGTCACGGCATCGCGCTCGCCGCTTGCCCCCGCTGACTTACCGATTACCGAGACTACGTTTACCGGTCGTGAACTCGTCAGCAACCCATCCGTCACCGTCGATGACAAGCTCCGGCAGCTCCCTAGCTTCTCGCTCTTTCGGCGCTCCGGAAGTCAAACGGCCAACCCGACTACGCAAGGAGTGTCTCTCCGCGGACTCGGAGCCAGCGGAGCCAGCCGCAGTCTGGTACTCGAAGACGGTATCCCGATCAACGATCCCTTTGGTTCGTGGATCTACTGGGGACGCGTCCCTGTGCAGGGGATTGAGCAGGTAGACATCGTCGAAGGCGGCACGTCTGACCTCTACGGCTCCAGTGCTCTGGGCGGTGTTATCAACGTTCGCACGCGTGCTCCTCAGCAGACCGCACTCTTTGCTGAAAGCTCCTTCGGGTCGTCAGCCACACCGCTCGGTTCGGCGGGCCTAAGCCTCGCGCAGGGGCCATGGAATGCTTTCATCAGCGGAGAAGCTTTCAAAACCAACGGTTACATCCCAGTCGCGCCGGACGAACGCGGAACAGTCGATACACCTGCTGCTTCTCGCCACCAGAATGGATCGATTCTCATCGGCCGCTCACTCCAGCAACTCGGAAGCATATTTCTGCGCGGAAGTCTCTTTGGAGAGTCACGAGAGAACGGCACTCCGCTCCAGATCAACAGCACCACCATCCGCCAGCTCTCAACGGGCGCCGATCTGAACACTGCTGCGGGCGTATTCACGCTCCGCGCTTACGGTGGTACCCAGGCTCTACACCAGACTTTCAGTGCCGTGTCGTCCGACCGGAACTCCGAATTTCTGACCACCGATCAACGCGTGCCGGTGCATCAGTATGGATTTTCGGCCCAATGGTCGAAAGTATTCCGCGGCAAGCACGTTGTCACCAGTGGGATCGACGGCCGCGATATCACCGGCGACACCAATGAGCTTCAATTCGTTTCTGGGGCTCCGAATGCTTACTACATCGCCGGCGGCCGCCAACAGTCATATGGCTTCTATCTCGCCGACTCGTACCAGTTGACCTCCCGGTGGATGCTGTCTGCTTCTGTTCGAGCCGACCTATGGCGCAACATCGACGCTAGTTCTCGTCGCATTCCTTTCCGGGCAGCAACGACGGTCACGCCATTTGAGAATCGTTCAGAGTGGGCCTTCAGTCCCCGGGTGGGGCTAACGAGAAGGGTAAGCAGCCGGGCTTCGCTTCATGCTTCCGTATACCGGTCGTTCCGCGCTCCAACCTTGAATGAACTCTATCGGCCATTTCGGGTCGGCAACGTTCTCACCCAGGCGAACGCGAATCTTGGCGCGGAACATTTCACGGGAGGCGAAGTCGGCTCCGTAGTCTCAGTGCCGGGCGACGTCATCCTGCGAGGCACATTTTTCGCCGGGGTCCTTGATGGACTGGTGGGAAACATTACCCTGAACACCACCCCAACACTGATCACCCGGCAGCGCCAAAATCTTGGGACGGTGCGGGTTCGCGGCTTCGAACTTCAGGGCGAAAGGCGTTTGTCGTCAAAGTTCAGCCTAGCTGCCGCATACCAGTTCACAAGCTCGATCGTCACCGACTTCGAAAGCGATCCGAGCCTCATCGGTTTACGTGTTCCGCAGGTTCCGCGACATTCGTTCAGTTTCACTGCCGGCTATGACAACCCCCGCATTGTCGCTGTGTCTCTTCAAGGACGCGCCGTTGGCAGGGAATTCGACAACGATCGCAACACACTTCCTCTTGATCGATATTTCACATTGGGTGCACAGGTCTCGCGCGACATTGTTGAAGGCGTCGCCCTTTTTGCCGCTGCTGAGAATCTGCTTAATTCTCGTTATGCAATCGGTCGTACGCCGGTGACGACCATCGCGGCTCCCGCCCAGGTTCGTGTCGGTCTCAGGATTCGTATTTCCCGGGCAAAATAGCCATTACACGTTCAGGATGTAACGTTCCATTGCCCGGGCGAATCCTTCTTCCTCGTTGGAACTCGTGACGTAATCTGCTTCGCTCTGAATATCGGCAGTTGCGTTACCCATCGCAATGCTCATTCCGCTTTGTTGAAACATGCAGACGTCATTTTGCATGTCGCCAATCGTTGCAATGGACGAAGGCGGAATATCAAGCAGTTCGGCCAGCAGCAGGATGCCTTCCGCCTTGTTCGCCGCAGGATGCGTTATATCCAGGTAGTAGTTCTGGGAGCGAAGCGCCGACACCGCGCCAGCGAATGCCTGCTGTATCTTCTTTTCCGCTGCTGCAACCGCGTCGAAATTCTCCGAGACGCCCACGATCTTCGCCACTCGATCCGAAGGGATCACTTTGAAATCAGGTACCACCGTGGGGTCGAACTTCACCGCATGTTGCTCGTGCTCAACATAAGGTCCCTTCGGATTTCGCACAAACCAGTGGGTATCGGTGTAAACCCATACGTCGATCCCGGTGCGCGGCACCTCTTCGAGCAAGCGCTCGACGACGATCGGTTCCAATAATTTTTCGCGCCTGATCGTCGTCAGGTCAGCGTCGACCACGAGCCCTCCATTAAAGGCCGGAACGGGGTCGGTCAATCCGATCACGTCGCCAATTACTTTCAAAGCTTGTGGAGGACGGCTGCTGATGATCGTGAACCGGATTCCTTTCGCGCGCAGAGAGCGGATTGCCTCGAGTGCAGCGGCCGTTATGGTCTTGTCCTTGGTTACGAGCGTTCCGTCCACGTCCGATACGACCAGGCGGATCGTGTCGCCCTCAGGCCTTCCAGTTCTTGAAGGAGACACAGTATTCACCATCTATGTTGAGAATCCCCGATACACTGTTGCACTGAGAATATCAGCCCGCGGATAACCACTGGATAAATGACCATCGATGCCACACTTCCGTTCGCCTTTATCTCCGCCTTGGCGTGGGCGTATCTCTTGTTAGGACATGGGGGTTTTTGGCGGATCCAACTGCCTCCACGCGGGAAGCCGCTTAAACCTGCGCGAGTGGTCGCAGTTGTCCCTGCTCGGAACGAGGCGGCCGTCATCTCGTCGTCGATCCGATCCTTGCTGGCACAGGCTGACGTCGATCTTACCGTTATTCTGATTGACGACAATAGTTCAGATTCGACTGCAGAAGTCGCGCGTGCCGCAGTGTCTGGCTGGGATCGGCTGATTGTTATTCACGGAACGGAGGTGCCCTTCGGTTGGACGGGCAAGGTCTGGGCCATGCAGCAAGGCGTCGTTGCGGCACAGACGTTCTCGCCGGAGTATCTTCTATTTACTGATGCTGACATCGAGCACGATCCTGACAGCATCGCGAGCCTGATCGCCATTGCCGAAATGCGTAATTGCTCCCTTGCTTCGTACATGGTTCGGCTCCACTGCGAGACCGTTGCGGAAAAACTGCTGATACCCGCTTTTGTCTTTTTCTTTTTTAAGCTGTACCCGCCCCGCTGGATTGCAGATCCAAGGTTGCCGGTTGCAGGAGCGGCAGGCGGCTGCATTCTGCTCAAACCAGAAGCTTTGAAGTCAATTGGCGGCCTTGAATGCATCCGCGGCGAAATCATTGATGATTGCTCGCTCGCACGGGCAGTGAAGCAAACAGGCGCTCGGCTTTGGCTTGGCGTCACCGACAGCGCAAGAAGTATTCGACCGTATGGCACATTCGCTGAAATCGGGCGCATGATCTCTCGTACCGCTTTTAACCAGCTTCGACATTCTCTGCTGTTTTTGCTGATTGCGGTCGTCGGATTGCTCGTCGTCTATGTCGCGCCTTGGGTAGCTGTATTCTCTGGGGGTGTGCGGACGTGTGCCTTGGGCGTGCTCGCAGTTGTGCTGATGTTCATTGCTTACCTGCCGATGATCCGGTTCTACCGCTTACGCCCATACTGGGCACTGACGCTGCCCGTCGCCGCCATCTTCTATTTAGGGGCTACTCTGAGCTCCGCTATTCGTTACTGGTCTGGTCGCGGGGGCGAGTGGAAGGGAAGGGCCCAGGACGCTCGGCTACATACCTGAGAATGCAAAACAACTGCCGAATTGCCGGCGCTAGTCATGCCTTTGCAACTCATCCCATTTGCTGCACGGCAGGTTGTTCAATCTGCTGCTACGTCGTACATTTATAAATGCACAATTGTGTCGTTTAGCTCGAAATCACTTCTATGAACATTAGACAATTTAGAACTGCGCTGTTAATCGCAGTCGTTTCTTTGGGTTTTGCCGGCTGTAGCCAGAAGGGCAACCAGGCCGCTGCCGCCGGTACGGGCGCGCCTGCCGCCCGGGTCAAAATTGTGAAAGCTGCACCGCAGCCGGTTGGGCAGTACACGGAGTATCTTGCGACTCTCAAGTCCCGCAACTCCTCGATTTTGCGCCCCGAAGTGGAAGGCCAGATCACGGAAATCATGGTCCAGTCGGGCGACCGTGTGCAGCGCGGAACCCCATTGCTCCGGATCGATCCCCGCAAGCAGCAAGCTACGGTCAACTCTCAGGAAGCAACTCGCCGTTCGCGGATCGCGAATCTGGAATGGGCACGGACGGAGTTGGAGCGTCGCAAGAAGCTGGCTGATGCCGGCGTAATCAGCAGACAGGATCTGGAGCAGGCACAGACTCAGTACGACGCTGCGAAGGCAGATGTCGATGCGCTTGAGGCGAGTGTCCGTGAGCAGCGTGTCCAGTTGCATTACTTCACCGTAAACGCACCTGCCGCTGGAGTCATCGGCGACATTCCCGTCCGGGTTGGTGACCGCGTCACCAGCACCACGATTCTGACCACCCTCGACAAGGGCGGTGAACTCGAAGCGTACGTTTCGATTCCGGCCGAAAAGGCAGGCTCGGTAAAGCTCGGGACTCCCGTCCAGATCGTCAACGATGCCGGTGACGTTATTGCCACCACCAAGGTGTCGTTCATCTCGCCTCGAGTCGATCCCGATACGCAATTGCTCCTGGTGAAGACCGACGTGCCGAACTCGAATGGACAGTTCCGCAATGATCAGGTGGTTCATGTTCGCGTCGTCTACTCGCAGCAGCAGCAGATCCTTGTGCCGGTCACTGCCGTCGTCAGGCTCAGCGGTCAGCCTTTCATCTATGTAGCCGAAAACAATGGCGGCCAACTGGTGGCAAAACAGCGCGCCGTACAACTCGGCGAGGTGCACGGCAACGACTATGTTGTCCTGAACGGTGTCAAACCGGGCGATCAGATGATCGTTACCGGAACGCAAGTTCTCGCCGACGGCGCACCTGTCGCGCCCGCTTCCTAGGAGCCGGACGTTATGGTTGACTTCTTCATTCGACGTCCGGTATTCGCGACGGTTTGTTCGCTGCTCATCATTCTTGCCGGCGGAATTGCCATTCCGACTTTGCCGATCGCGCAGTTCCCGCAGCTTGCTCCGCCGCAAGTCTCGGTCAGCGCTTTCTACACCGGTGCAAACGCGCAAGCCGTGGAATCGGGCGTCACGATCCTGCTGGAACAGGCGATCAACGGCGCGGAAGGCATGCGCTACATCAGCTCCAGCAGCGGCAACGACGGCTCAAGCAGCCTGACTGCAACCTTCGAGCTTGGCCGTGATCTCGACATCGCCGCTGTCGAAGTACAGAACCGCGCTTCGACCGCCTTGGGCCGATTGCCTGCCGAAGTCCAGACGACCGGACTGAACATCAGCAAGAACTCCGGGTCGTTTGTCCTCGCGCTCGGTTTCTACTCCGAGGATGGGCGTTACGACCCGCTCTTCATCAGCAACTATCTCGATGTTTACGTTCGCGATGCCTTGAAGCGCGTGAAGGGCGTCGGAAACGTGATGATCTTCGGCGAGCGCAAGTACGCGATGCGCTTGTGGCTCGATCCGGTGAAGCTGGCTCGCCGCAAACTGACTGCTTCTGACGTCGTGAGTGCGCTGCGGGAGCAGAACGTGCAAGTTGCCGCGGGACAGATCGGCGACGCTCCGGCGATGCCGAATCAGGCATTCCAGATCAGCGTTCGCGCGGCGGGACGACTCACGACTCCGGAAGAGTTCGAAGGCATTGTGCTCAAGCGCGGGGCTGATGGCTCGCTCGTGCAGTTGCGCGATGTTGGCAGAGCAGAGCTTGGCGCGGAAGGTTACGGATCGAACCTGTCGTTCAATGGCCATGAAGCCATCGGAATGGGCGTGATGCAGCTCTCAAACGCCAACGCACTCGACGTTGACGCCGGGGTTCGGGCGGAACTAGCGAGGCTGGCAAAGCAGTTTCCACCGGGGCTGAAATACCAGGTAGCGTTCAATACGACGACAGCAGTGGGCGAGTCGATTCGCGAGGTGCTGAAGACGCTCGCGGAAGCCGTCCTGATCGTTATTCTTGTCATCTTCCTGTTCCTGCAGACATGGCGAAGCACGCTGATTCCGGCGATCACGATTCCGGTTTCGCTCATCGGCGCATTCGCCTTCGTAAAGCTCTTCAACTTCTCTATCAACACTCTGACTTTGTTTGGCATCACGCTGGCAACGGGCCTCGTGGTTGACGACGCCATCGTGGTGATCGAGAACGTTGAACGTCACATTGAAGAAGGCATTCACGACGCAAAAGTCGCGACGCAAATCGCCATGAAGGAAGTGACTGGCGCTGTGATCGCGACGTCGTTGGTGTTGATCGCCGTGTTCGTGCCGGTGTCGTTGTTCCCGGGAACGACGGGCCGAATGTATCAGCAGTTTGCGTTGACGATCGCCTTTTCGATCGCCGTTTCGGCGTTCAATGCCCTGACGCTCACACCTGCTCTTTCGGCGCTGCTGCTGCGTCACACGGACCGCCAGAATATTGTCTTCCGCGGCTTCAATACTGCGGTGGTTCAGATTACGCGCGGTTACCGTTTGCTGCTCGACAAACTGGAGCATCGCAAACTTCCCATCATCATCATCTTCATTGTTGGCTTGGCGGCGACTTACTGGATTTACGGCAAAGTTCCTACCAGCTTCGTTCCTAACGAAGACCAGGGTTACTTCATCGTGGTGGCGCAAACTCCACCGGGCGCATCGCTTGAGACCACGACGAAAGTTACCAACGCCGCGAGCGCAGTGCTGGCGAATGACCCTGACATTCAGGCTGTCTTTTCGGTTCCGGGCTTCAGCTTCAGCGGATCGGCTCCGAACCGCGGATTGATCTTTGTGAACCTGAAAGACACCGAGCATCGCAAGGGCAAAGACCATTCTGCCGCGGCGATTATCGAGCGACTTCGCGGGCCGCTTTTTGGCATTCCGGACGCGCTTGTCTTTGCGTTCCAACCACCGCCGATTGAAGGCCTGGGCCAGTTCGGCGGATTCACCTTCGAACTCCAGCAACTCAACGCGGGCAACATGGAGGACTTGCAGAACGCACTGAACAAGGTGATCCAGGAAGGCAGCAAGCGTCCCGAACTGACGAACTTGTACAGCGACTTCAGCGCTCGCGATCCGCAGATCCTGGTGGAGATCGACCGCGAGAAGGCGAAGAGCCTTGGTGTTTCCTTCACGCAAATCACTTCCACTCTCCAAATTTTCATGGGCTCGCAGTATGTGAACGATTTCGATTTCAATAACCGTTCGTACCGCGTGTACGTGCAGGCGGACAAGCAGTTCCGCTCACAGCCGCGCGACCTGCGCCAGTTCTACGTCCGATCGGACGACGGCACGCGGATGGTGCCGCTCGACTCGGTGGTGCACGTGCGCGAGGTTACCGGTCCTCCGGTGATTCCGCATTACAACCTGTTCCGCTCGGCGGAGATCAATGGCAGCGCCGCTCCGGGTTACAGCTCCGGACAGGCGATCCAGGCAATGGAGGAGACGGCGCGGAAGGTCTTGCCGACCGGCTACTCGTTCGAGTGGACGGGACTGTCGCTGGAGGAGATCGAGTCAGGTTCGCAGTCGTTCCTGCTGTTTGGGCTCGGCCTGGTGGTCGTGTATCTCACGCTGGCGGCGCAGTACGAAAGCTTTGTGTTGCCGTTCATTATTCTGTTGTCGGTACCGATGGCGATCCTGGGCGCACTGGGAGCACAGTGGTCGCGCGGACTGCAGAACGACGTGTATTGCCAGATCGGATTGGTGATGCTGATCGGACTGGCGAGCAAAAACGGAATTCTGATCGTCGAATTCGCCGAGCAGTTACAGCACCGAGGCATGGGGCTGTTTGCGGCGGCGGTAGAGGCGGCGAGACTCCGGTTGCGTCCGATTCTGATGACTTCGGTGGCGTTCATCCTGGGCGTGCTGCCGCTGGTGTTTGCGACGGGCGCCGGCTCGGCGGGGCGGCACTCGGTCGGCACGACCGTCGTGGGCGGCATGGTGGTTTCGACGTTCCTGAACCTGTTCATCATTCCTGTTCTGTACGTGATCGTCCGCACGGTGATACCGATGAAGGTTGCGGTACCGGCCGAGCAGCAGCTGCCGGAGCCAGGGACGGCGGATTAATCGAATCAGGGATAGCGGTTAGGGGTAGGGCTTAGCGGCGAGGAAGCCCTTGCCGGTAGCGGTCGCGGACTGTACCCCCTCCCCCCTCCCCCCCGGTTTTGCCTTTCTATAAGAAAACAAAGCAGTTACGAGAGCGCGAAAATCTCCGTATATGAAAACAAAGGGCTTGTAAATCCTTTGAAATCAAGAGAATACAGCTTGTATATGAAAACAAAGGGGTTGAACAAACAAGTCGTTAGTTATTAGTTGTTGGTCGTTGGCAAAGCTCTGTTCCTGAAGACTTTGCGTGACTAATGACAAAACCCAAGTACAGAAGTTCTTCGGCTTCGCCTCAGAATGACAAACCCGCAAGAAACAAGTACAGGGGTTCTTCGGCTACGCCTCAGAACTCAGAATGACAAAGAACGAAAACCATCTACATTTTCAGGATAGCAATTGGGGTGGGGGGAACATGCCACGGTTTTGAAATTTGTTTTTCGAGTGGAATCAAGAGTTTGCGGCGAACGAGAGCGTTAGACTCACTTGACAAGAAATTTCCCAAAACGGGCCGCGGATTACGTGGATGAGACGAATTGTCGCGGATAAATCAGGCGAGTCAGTGTCGCAAGAGGCTGGTGAGGTAGGCGCGAGTTGAGTCGGAGTCCCAGCGGTAGGCTCCCATCAGGCGGAGGGTCATGGTGCCGTGTGGGTCGATGAAATAGGTGGTCGGGTATCCGATGCCGACGTTTTCGGGCAGGCCGGTGATGGTGGCGAGCGGTACGTTGATTTTGTTCTGGTCGACGAACTTGCGGACCTTGGCAGGTTCTTCCGGGCTGACGGCGAGAAAGACGACCGGCTCGGCGGACATGGACTGGGCGAGCTTCTCTATTTCGGGCATTTCGGCCAGGCAGGGCGCGCAGGTGGTAGACCAGAAGTTAAGGAAGACGGCCTTGCCTTTCAGGTCGGCGAGGGTGAAGCGGGAGCCGTCGAGTCGGCGGAGCTGCCAGCGGTCGGGCTGTTCCAGATTGGAACCGGGAAACCAGGGCTCGCGCAAGAACTTCTGCATGTCGCGGTTGTGGCCTGAATAGCGCAGTTGTACCTGCGCGAGGTCGATGCGCCGCTCCTCGAAGTAGGCGTAGAGGTACTGCACGGCGACGAGGGTGAGCGCTACTCCGAGACCGAACGCCAATGCTAACTGGAGAACACGTCTGGACATGATGGCTCCTCAAACTGCTGAAGGAACGATGCGGGTTGAGAGACTTGCATGGAGATTATCTAGTACGGCGGCATCTCGTACTTCTTTTTGAGGACCCGGTCAGCATTCAGGTATTGCAGCATGATGACGTCGTTTTGTCGTCGAATTGCATCAAGGATCTGATTCTTATCTTCGGCTGGAAGAAATAGGAGACGCTTTCCCTCGTCCTGTAAATTACGAAGTCTTTTCGCGTCCTCCGCAGAGGCCGTTCGGGAAAGGTTGAGGAGCAGCTTGAATTTGTACAGCCACTCGACGCGGCTGTCTTGCCGCAGGGATGTTTGCGACATGAAAGCCAGCAGATAATCGAGGACTCGCTCCCGGGTTGCGCCGTTCGGCGTCAGGTCGAACAGCACCATGAGGAGTTCTTGTTTCTGGTAGAACGAGCAAGCTGAGCAAGTGCTATCTTCGTGCGCCGCGCCGATATGCGAGAGGGCCTCATTGACGTCAGACTCCCAACCGTCGAACGCGAGCGGGTTCCCATCCTCCGACGCAGGGTAGGCGTTTGCACGCTGCAGCTCGCTCAATTTATAGGTCGCGCCGCGGCTGAGTTCAGCGGCATTGGGTATGAGTTCAACGACAGCGGATTTGCCGGAACTTTTCGACCGCAGTTCTTCAGGGCCGATGGCACGGACTGCGTTTGCCTGAGAAGGGAAACGTGAAAGGAGTTGATTGAAGGTTGCGGCAATCTTGTTTCGGTCTGAAGTGATGTCGGCACAGGCCGGTTGGCCGCCGCTGCCGATGAGAAACGCGCGGTAGGCATTGAGCAGTTCGGTAGTTCCGTCCGCAGGGCTTCTCGCCGCCAAGCTCGCTATCGCGTTGCTGAGAGTCGTCCTGGTTTGAACAAGTCGAAGTCTTCTCTGCAATTTGGGATCGGCAGCTACCGAGGCATTCTCGATAAATCCCAATTCCCGATCGGTAGCCACCATGTCCCGCAGCTTCTGGCTGTAGAGAGATGTCAGGCGCCGAAGTTCGTCCGGGTCTTTGACGGTGTCGAAGATCAGTATTGCAAGCGGTGCAAGTTGAACAGAAGAAGTCGTCGTCGCGATCTGGTTGTCGATGAGGTTCGAGGCTGCGCGAATTTCCATGAGTTTTCTAGACGCGTCGGTGCGAACCTTTGCAGCTATGTAGTAAAAGGGCCAGATGTCCGGGATAGTCGGAGACTCACAGCCCGTTGATGGCACATCGATTCTGAGGTCTTGCAGCATCTGGCGGGCGCGAGCCGGATTCACGCGAAACATGATCGTAATCACGCGCGCCTGGATGCTCAGGGTATCGAGGCTAAGCGTGAGCGCTTGTTCAAGCTTGCGAGAGCGCGAGAAATGATCTCCGGTGATGTCGGCCAGCTTGAAGGGATACTGCGCGGTTCTGGCGTCCTGATACAGACGCTCGAGCGTAGAACTGGCAATTTTTGCAGGGATATTGGGGTTCGATTCGAGGACGTCAAGCTGTATGTCGGCGCGGTACTCGATGGGCAGGCTGTCGGCGTCCAGCAATAACTGACGGACCTCGGCAGAGGCTTGCGGTTTTGGCTTGGCGATAGCAGCGCGTTCTTGCGCCGATGCAGGCAAGAAGGCGCACAGCAGAAATGCCGCGGTGAGCCATCGGATTACAGTCGGCATGATGGCTCCTCAGATTCCTGAAGCAACCGCTTGGATTGCGAGTTGGGCATGGAAATCATTGATGAACGCGGAGTGCGGACCAAAACAGTATGGCGAGGAACAGGATGGTTAGCGCGCAGCAGGCGAGGGACACGGAGATGAGGAGGTTGCGTCCGAGGCGTCCGGCGGTGAAGGAGCGGACGAGCATGACAGCGGCGGCGATGGTGACGCCGAGCAGCGATACGGCGCCGAACAGGACAAGTGCCTCGGCGAGGCTGCCATAGACAACGCCAACTCCGGTGGCCTTTGTCTCTGACATACCGCGAAATGCACCGCGGAACATGATTCCGAAGAAGAGAAGGAAGGGAATCCAAGCCAGAGCGACGCCCCAGAGGAACGACTGCTTGCGCGGCAGTTCGGGAGCGGTGTCCATGGGGAGAGGTTGGCACACGGACTTAACGGCGGCAATGGCAATGTGCTCGTATTAGCGGGGGAGTTCAGAAATGGGAAAGCTGCCCGATTCCACATCTGCCGGAAGAAGGCAGATGTGGGGCACCCAAGCAAATGGTAATATGCGCGTTTTAGCGTAGGAGTTCGGATTTGGAAAAGCTGCCCGTATCCACATCTGCCAGAAGAAGGCAATTGTGGGTCACCACGCAGTTCTACTCCCGGTCTCGGGATTCAAGTTCAAGGCGATACTCTCATGTACTACAAGGACCATGGGGCACATGCCGGGATTTTTTGAGGGAGGACCAAATTCATATGTGTACAACGCGAAGCGCTTTGAACGTGACCCTTCTCGTATTCTTGTGCGGTGTAGCTACGCCATCATTGTTATGCACCGTGGTGCCAGTCCCTGGCAGTCTCGATATTTCTGCATTGATGGAAAAATCAGATGTTGTTGCGAGTGGGACTGTTCAATCCATTGTTTCTTCTGAACCAGAAGTCATCACCTTGAACGGAGTTCGAGTTCGGAGAGTACTCCGGAAAGCCGAAGTACTTACATGGCGCATATATAAAGGTGTTGTTAAAGACAAATTCACAGTTAGTTTTTATAGCTATGACAATCCGTCCGTAATTCAACCAGCCATCAAAGCAGGTCAATTCGCACTGTTTTTTCTGCACCAAGGCGCTCCAGGCAATCTGAGCTACTCCGATGACTACTTTGCCCGGTTCTTTATTTCAAAATTGGCGGATCCTACAACCGCTTCATCGGGCGCAATAGAAATGCTGCAAGCTGACCTGATAGAAGGGTTGGCTGATGCTGATCACGATCAAGTCGGGACTAATCTCGAGTTGCTGCTTGGAATCAAGAACTCGATTAAAAGCCCACACCTTATACATCGAGCCGTTCCGTTGCTTCACAATCGAGATACGCGGATCGCTGCTTTGGCATACGCCGTCCTTTTCAAACAATGCGCCATGCAAGATATTTCTGGGCTCAAATCGTTTCTCGACAGTGTACCCGTCGAACGTGAAGGCGGGGTGCTGGAACTTGCGAATAATCTCTGCCCCTCTCAACTAACAGATGGTCAACTTCAACTCCTGATTGAGATATCGGGTTCGAAGCATCGGGTCATTAGAAACTCGGCGGTGAATTGCCTTAGACAGATGAACACTCGCGCTGCAGTCCCAGCTATGCTGGCGCGACTAGATGATCCAGATCCCTATATCGCCTTTTCAGCCTTAAAGTACCTAAGTGAAGTTACCGGATTACAATCAGAAGAGTACTCTCCGGATCTGCCGACATTCCTGCAAAATCGCGATGGCTTAGTGCAGAAATGGAAGTCTTGGTCTGCCGCAACTAACAACAGACGTTGATCCCTGCTCGCTGCCCATGCCTACGCCGTTTCCCACCCCAACGCCCGGTCCACTGCGCGCTTCCAGTCGCGCAGGAGGCGAGTGCGTTTCGCCCCATCAAATGATGGCGTGAATTCCTGATCCAAAGCCCAATGTTGCGCGATGTGTTTCGTGTCCTGCCAATAGCCGACCGCCAATCCTGCCAGATATGCCGCGCCTAACGCTGTGGTTTCGGTGATCTTTGGGCGGGCGACGGCGACGTCGAGGATGTCGGCCTGGAACTGCATGAGTCGATTGTTGACGGACGCGCCGCCATCCACCTTCAGCCGCGAGAGCTTCAGGTTGGTGGCGCGCTGCATGAGGTGGAGCACGTCTCGGCTCTGGTAGGCGATGGACTCGAGCGCGGCGTGCGCGATGTGCGCCGACGTGGTTTCGCGCTTGATGCCGACGATTACGCCGCGCGCGTACGGGTCCCAATGAGGAGCGCCGAGTCCGACGAACGCCGGGACGAGAAAGACGCCGCCGGAATCTTCGGCCTGTGCGGCGAGCGACTCGATTTCCGACGACGAACGGATGAGCTTGAGTCCGTCGCGAAGCCACTGCACGACGGCGCCTCCGATGAAGACTGCGCCTTCGACCGCGTAGGTGACCTGGTTGCCGATCTTCCAGGCGACGGTGGTGAGCAGGCCATCGGCGGGCGGAAACGGCTGCGCGCCGGTGTTCATGAGCAGGAAGCATCCGGTGCCGTAGGTGTTCTTGGCGGTGCCGGGCGTGAAGCAGGCCTGGCCGAAGAGCGCAGCCTGCTGGTCACCGGCGATGCCAGCGATGGGAATTCTGCGTCCGAAGAGCGATGGGTCGGTTTCGCCGTAGACCTCGGACGACGAACGCACTTCCGGCAGGATTTCGCGCGGGATGCGGAGCAGGTCGAGCAGTTCCTGGTCCCACTGAAGCTTATGCAGGTTGAAGAGCAAGGTGCGGCTGGCGTTGGAGACGTCGGTGATGTGGCACTGGCTGCCGGTGAGTCGCCAGACGAGATAGCTGTCGACGGTGCCGAAGAGGATTTCGCCGCGATGGCAGCGCTCGCGCAGTCCGGGATGCGAGTCGAGAAGATGCACGATCTTAGTGGCGGAGAAATATGGGTCGATGACGAGGCCGGTTTTCTGGCGGAAGATCGGCTCGTGGCCTTCACGCTTGAGGCGTTCGCAGATCGGCGCGCTGACTCGGCTTTGCCAGACGATGGCATTCCCGACAGGCTTGCCGGTGGCGCGCTCCCAGAGGATGGTGGTCTCGCGCTGGTTGGTGATGCCGATGGCAGCGATGGACTCGGCTGAGATTTGCGCGCGGCGGATGGCTTCATGCGCGACGGCGAGTTGTGACGTCCAGATGGCTTCGGGGTCGTGCTCGACGTCGCCGGGAGCGGGGTATATCTGCGGGAACTCCTGTTGGGCGAGCGAGGCGATGTTGGCGTGGTGGTCGAAGAGGATGGCGCGGCTGGACGTGGTGCCCTGGTCGAGGGCGAGAATGTAGCGCTCGGGCATCTTGGGTGGGGATTGTAGAGGGTTTTCGTTGGCGGACAAAGTGGCGATGCGGTTGGAGTGTGCGGCAAATCGGAGGCGAGGCAGACGATTCGCTGCATCGAAGGTAGGAGCTGGGTAGTCTGATTAAACGATGTCTTCTGAGCGCATTCCTGTCTTACATGAGAGTTCGTTGAAAGCGGCCGCTGGTGGCCGGAAACGAGAGTACCGCTTTCCGCCCGGGCTGGAACTGAACCTGATCTTCTACGCGTTTCGCAAGTTTCGTCCGCAGGATCCGATACGGCTGTTCGAATACCTGGTGGAGAAGTATGGGCCGGTATCGCACTACAGGATTGGGCCGGAGCACATTGTGTTTGTGAATGATCCGGAGCTGATCCGCGAAGTTCTGGTGGTGCAAAACGACAACTTCGTGAAAGAGCGTACAGTGCAGCGCACGAAGATGCTGCTCGGAGAGGGGATGATTACCGCCGAGGGAGAGAAGCATCGGGCGCAAAGGAGAGTGGCGCAGCCTGCATTTCATCGTCGGAGGATTACGGGTTACGCCGAGACGATGGCGGCCGAAGCGCTGAGAGTGCGCGAGCGTTGGCGCGACGGCGAGACGATGGACGTGTCGCAGGAGATGATCGGCCTGACGCTGGAGATTGTGTCGCAGACGCTGTTCGACACGCGGCTTGGTCCGGAGGTGAAAGAAATTGCCGCGGCGATCAACCAGATCATGGACCTGTACCACTTCCTGGTGGTGCTTCCGGCGGCAGAGGCGCTGGTGAATTTTCCCATTCCGCAGATGCGACGGTTCAGGCGGGCGAAGGCGCGTCTGGATGCGGTGGTGCAGAGGATGATCGAGAACCGGTTGCGGTCGGACGGCGAGCATGAAGACCTGCTTGACATGATGCTGCGCGGAGCAGGAGTCGAGCGGATGGAGGATTTGTCGGCGGAGACTTCGGAGTACTTGCGCGACCAGATCATCACGATATTTCTGGCGGGTTATGAGACGACGGCGAATGCGATGACGTGGACGTGGTATCTGCTGTCGCAGAACCCTTCAGTAGAAGAGCGCATGCATGCTGAAATTGATCGCGTGCTGGGTGGGCGAGTGCCGACGGTGGACGACGGCCCGCAAATGAAGTATGCCGAGATGGTGATGGCGGAGTCGATGAGACTGTATCCGCCGGCATGGGCGATGGGACGGAAGGCGCTGAACGATTTTGAGCTTGGTCCGTACTACCTGCCGAAGGGAACGACGGTGCTGGCATCGCAGTGGATTGCGCATCGGGATGCGAGGTACTGGCCGGAGCCTTTGGAGTTCCGGCCCGAGCGATTCGCGGCTGATGTACCGCCGAGGCCGAAGTTCAGCTATTTTCCGTTTGGCGCGGGAACGAGGCAGTGCATTGGCGAGTCGTTCGCGTGGATGGAGTGCGTGCTGATACTGGCGACACTGGCGCAGAAGTGGCGTCTGCGGCTGGTTCCGGGGCATCGGGTGAAGCCGCAGCCCTTGATCACGCTGCGGCCAAAGTATGGCATGAAGATGGTGGCGGAGCAGCATTAGGCGACCTTCTGCAGGTACGCTGCGTGGACGGTACGGCGCTTTGAGGGATCGTCGAATTCGACCATGACACGGCGTCCGCGGGAACGGATGACGGCACCTTGTCCGAAGCGCGGGTGGCGGACGCGCTGGCCTTCGTCGAAGACGGCTTCGGGTTGGGTGTCGGCGTTGAGTCCTAGACGGCCTTCGGCGCGGGCGCGGCAGTTGTCACAGAGTCCGCAGTCGAGTTGGGGCTCGTCGCCGAAGTAGTCGCGCAACAGGCGCATGCGGCAGGCGGTGGATTCGGCATAGCCCATCATGCGCTGGAGACGGCGCTGGTCGTTGGCGAGGCGGATGTCGTAGACGAGCACGAACTGCTGGACTTCGTCGGTGCTGCGGAATTCGCGGCGGAAGAGGAGCTTGCGTCCGCGGCGAATGACGATGCCGAAGTCTTCGAGCTCGGCAGCGACGACCTTCACCAGACGTCGAGAGAAGCCTGACGATTCCGCGACAGCCTTCACATGGATGGAGCCGCCGTTCTGCGCGGCAAGCGTTTTGATGTGCTCGTAAATCTTGAGCGCGTCTTCACGGCTGGGATACTTCCGCAAAAGAAAGTATTGCTGGATGAGGCGGTCGCCGCGTCGGTAGAGAAGGACGGCGCGCGCGGGTTTCTCGTCGCGTCCGGCGCGTCCGGCTTCCTGGTAGTAACTCTCAAGTGAATCGGGAAAGTGGTAGTGGATGACGTAGCGGATGTCGAGCTTGTCAACGCCCATGCCGAAGGCCTTGGTGGCGACCATGACGCGGAAGGCATCGTTCATGAAACCGTCCTGTGCGGCAACGCGGTCGCGAGCCTTCAGCCTGGCGTGATAGTTGGTGGCCTTGATGCGGTTGTCGACGAGGAACTGGCAGACTTCATTCGCGCTGCGAACCGTCGCGGTGTAGATGATGCCGGTACCTTCGGTGTTGCGAACGATGTCGAGCAGAGCCGCGAGTTTCTTCTGCTTCGTAGTGGTTCGCTGGACTTCGAAGACGAGGTTCTCGCGTTCGACACCGGTGTTGATGATGGTGGCGTCGGGGATGTCGAGTTCGCGAATGATGTCGTCGGAGACTTCCTTGGGTGCAGTGGCGGTGAGCGCAAGAACCGGCGGATTGCCGAGTTGGCGTCGCGCGTGAGCGAGCGAGAGGTAGGAGGGGCGGAAGTCGTGTCCCCATTGCGAGATGCAGTGGCCTTCATCGACGACGAAGAGCGAGACGCCGTGATGGTTGAGCAGGTCGAGCGTTTCCTGGTCTTCGAGGCGCTCGGGTGTCATGAAGATGACGGGGTGCTCGTTGGCGAGGATCTCTTCGATGACGGTGCGCTCCTCGCGAATGGTGAGCAGAGAATTCAGCTTGGCTGCGCCGATGTCTACGCTTTCGAGCTTGGCGCGCTGGTCTTCCATTAGGGCGAGCAGAGGTGAGATGACGAGAGTGGCCTTCGGCAGGAACAAGGACGGAAGCTGGTAGCAGAGACTCTTGCCGGCGCCCGTGGGCATGATTCCGAGCACATTCTTGCCGGCGAGGACGGCTTCGATGATCTGGCGCTGTCCGGGGCGGAACTTACGAACGCCAAAGCGGCGGGCTTCGTCGGAGAGAACCGACCAGTCGAGAGTAGCGGTGGGTTCGGCGACAGCAGGTTGAGGCGTGGCTTCGGGCAGTTCCGGTGAGAGCGGCGCGGGCGTGTCCATGTACTTAGTAAAGATGCGGAGATCGAGAGAGGCGATTGGTGCTTGGAATCAGCGGCTTGGGAATTGTTGACCTGACCGTCCGTAGTGTTTACATGTCACAGACTGGAGTGACGCCCCCTCAATAACCTTCTGAACAGTACGAAGGGGAGGAATTCTCCTATGTGTCTTGCCATCCCGGGCAAGGTAGTGAGCGTGGACGAGGGCGTCGGGCGGATCGCCAAGGTTGAGTTTGGCGGGATTACGCGCACGGCGAGCCTGGACCTGGTGCCGGAAGCCGGCGTCGGCGATTACGTTCTGGTCCACGTGGGATTCGCCATCAGCAAAATTGACGAAGAAGAAGCCCACAAAACTCTCGAGGCGCTGCAAACCCTTGCCAATCTTCAGGACGAACTCGAGCCGGAGGAGTCCGATGCCGCGGTGAAGCGCTCATGAAGTACATCGACGAGTTCCGCAATCCGAAGATCGCGCACAAGCTGGTGGATGAGATCACGCGCAAGGTGTCGCGCGAGTGGACGATGATGGAGATCTGCGGCGGCCAGACGCACACGCTGGTGCGCTATGGCTTCGAAGAGATGCTGCCGAAGCAGATCAACCTTGTACACGGGCCGGGATGTCCGGTCTGCGTAACGCCGCTGGAAGTGGTGGACAAGGCGATTGAGATTGCCTCGATGCCGGACGTGATCTTCGTTTCCTATGGCGACATGCTGCGCGTGCCGGGATCGCAGAAAGATCTCTTTCACGTGAAAGCGGATGGCGGCGATGTCCGCGTGGTGTACACGCCGATGGAGGCGGTGAAGCTGGCGAAGGCGAACCCGGAGAAGAAGGTGGTGTTCTTCGGCATCGGGTTCGAGACGACAGCACCGCCGCACGCGATGGCCGTACTGGCCGCGAAGCGTGAAGGGCTGAAAAACTTCTACCTGCTGGCGTCGCATGTGCTGGTTCCGCCGGCGATACGGACGCTGCTGGATGCGCCGAACAATTGCGTGCAAGCGTTCATCGCGCCGGGGCATGTGTGTACGGTGGTCGGATTCGACCAGTACGAGTCGCTGGCGAAGAAATACAAGGTGCCGATTGTGGTGGCGGGATTCGAACCGCTAGACCTGCTGGAAGCGATCCACATGCTGGTGATGCAGTTGGAAGAAGGTCGCTGCGAGGTGCAGAACCAATACGCGCGATCAGTGACACGGTACGGAAACCTTCCGGCGCAGCGGGCCGTGGAAGAGGTGTTCGAGGTTTGCGACCGCAAGTGGCGCGGTATCGGCGAAATTCCGCTGAGCGGCATGCGAATCCGCGAGGAGTTCGCAGCCTTCGATGCAGAGCGAGTGTTCGGGCTGGAAGATCGCACGGTCGAAGAGTCGAAGGAGTGCATTGCGGCACAGGTGCTGATGGGATTGAAGAAGCCGCTCGATTGTCCGGCGTTTGGGACGCGCTGCAAGCCGGAGATGCCGCTGGGAGCACCGATGGTGTCGCCGGAGGGCGCATGCTCGGCCTACTACCAGTACAAGCGGCATCTGGCTCCATCGGCCTTGCCGGTTGATACGCACGTGGGGACGGACTGATGAGCACGAAGACGGAACTGACGATTACGTGCCCAGCCCCGATTCCCGCCGGAGACAAGATTCTGCTCGGGCATGGGAGCGGCGGAAAGCTTTCGGCGCAACTGGTGGAACGGGTGTTCCTGCCGGCGTTTGGGAATCCGACACTGGATCAGTTGAACGACCAGGCGACATTCGCGATTGATGGCGTACGGCTGGCGATGACGACCGATTCCTTCGTGGTGAAGCCATTGTTCTTTCCGGGTGGCGATATCGGTTCGCTCGCCGTTCATGGGACGGTCAACGATCTGGCCATGGGGGGAGCGCAGCCGCTGTTCCTGAGCGTGGCGTTCATCCTGGAAGAAGGTTTGCCGATGGAATCGTTGCAGAAGATTGCCGATTCGATGCATCGGGCGGCCGATGCGGCAGGCGTGCAGATCGTGACCGGGGACACGAAAGTTGTCGAGCAAGGAAAGGGCGACGGCCTTTTCATTAACACCTCGGGAATCGGCGTGGTACCGAATGGCCTGATGCTGGGCAGCGAGAAAGCAAAGCCCGGGGACAAGATCATCCTGAGTGGCAGCATTGGTGACCACGGAATTGCGATCCTGGCGCAGAGAGAAGGCCTGGAGTTCGAGACGACAATCGAGAGCGATACGGCTCCGTTACACAAGCTTGTTGACGCCATGCTCGGTACTGGCGCGGCCATCCGGTGCATGCGCGACCCGACGCGCGGCGGTCTCAGCAGTTCGCTGAACGAGATCGCCACGCGTTCGCAGGTGGGCATGATGATTGAGGAAGAGCAGATCGTGGTACGCGAAGAAGTACGCGGCGCGTGCGAGATGCTGGGGTTGGATCCGCTGTACGTGGCAAATGAAGGAAAGATGATTTCCATCGTCGAAGCGGCTGCGGCTGACCGTGTCGTGGCTGCCATGCGCGAAAACGTGTACGGGCGCGAAGCACGCGTGATTGGCACGGTGACGGAGAAGCATCCGGGAACTGTGGTTATGAGAACTGCCTTCGGGACTACGCGAATCGTCGATATGCTCGCGGGCGATCAGCTGCCGAGGATTTGCTAACGGCAGGGGAGCTAGCGGCTAGGGGACAGGATGCACGAACTCAGCATTGCAACGTCAATACTTGATGCAGTCGAACGTGAGGGGAAGCTCCATCCTGAAGCGAGTTTCAAGGCAGTGGGCCTGCGGATTGGCGAAGTCTCCGGTGTTGATATCGACTCGCTTACATTTGGCTGGGAGGCGATCACCAAAGACACGGAGTGGGAATCGCTGAAACTTGTGATCGAGAGTGTCCCACGCAAGAACCGGTGCACACAGTGCGGAAATGAATTCGCGGTGCGAGATTACGAGATTGAATGTCCGGCGTGCCATTCACTGGCAACAGTGAATCTGAGCGGAGACGAGTTGGACATCGCGTATATCGAGGCGGAAGAACTGGAAGGAGCGGAAGCATGAGTCGCGTGGTGGTGGAAAAGAAAGTCCTGAATGAAAACCAGATCCTGGCTGAGCAGTTGCGCGAACGTTATCGCCAGAACGATGTGTTTTGCCTGAACATCATCAGTTCGCCGGGATCGGGGAAGACGTCGCTGCTGGAGCGCACGCTGGAACGTTTTCCGAAGGACACGCGAGTCGCGGTGCTGACCGGCGACATACAGACAGAGAACGATGCGATCCGGTTGGCGCGCGCAGGATTTCCGGTGAAGCAGATTACGACGGGCGGCACGTGCCATCTGGATGCGCGAATGATCGAAAAGCATTTGGTGGGCTGGGACCTTGGGGCCCTCGACTTCCTCCTGGTCGAGAACGTGGGAAACCTGGTCTGCCCGTCCAGCTACGACCTTGGCGAACATGCCAAGGTCGTAGTTTTGAGCGTTACAGAGGGCGATGATAAGCCGCTGAAGTACCCGTCCATCTTCTTCAAGGCAGAACTGGCGGTGATTAACAAGATCGATCTCCTGCCGTACGTGCCGTTCGATATGGCGAAGGCACGCGAGAACATCCAGAAAGTGCATCCGGGAGCGGAGATCATCGAAGTGTCGTGCACAACGGGCGCTGGGCTCGATCAATGGCTGAACTGGCTGGAAGCACGACGGGAGAAAGCGATCGGCGCGCCTGTGCGTTGATGCATGTCCACAAAAGCCCAACCCGGCTCACTGGTTCGAAAGCGCATACAGATCACGGGCGTGGTGCAGGGAGTTGGGTTCCGTCCTTATATCTATCGATTGGCGAAAGAGTGCGGCCTTGCCGGAACGGTGCTGAACGATTCGGCGGGAGTGGACGTGGAAGTCGAGGGCGATGCCGTCCCGGTCGAGAAGTTCATCGCACGGGTAAGGCCAGAGGCACCGCCGTTATCCAAGATTGTCACGTTTGATGTCTCTGAGTTGCCGGTACATGGCGACCGGGAATTCCGGATCGTCATGAGTCACGGCACGCAAGAGCAGAAAGTGCTGATCTCGCCGGACGTGGCGGTCTGCCAGGACTGCCTGCGCGAGATGTTCGATCCGCATGATCGTCGCTACAAGTATCCGTTCATTAACTGCACGAATTGCGGCCCACGCTTCACGATTGTTCGCGATATCCCTTATGACAGGCCGCTGACCTCGATGGCGGTCTTCCCGATGTGCCCGGAATGCCAGCGTGAGTATGACGACCCGGCAAATCGGCGATTTCATGCGCAACCGAATGCATGCTGGAAATGTGGCCCGCAGGTGCAGTTGTGGGATGCGACTGGGAAAGCCGTGACCGGGAAGGATCCCGTCGGAGCAGCGGTTGCAAGATTACGAGCCGGCGAGATCGTTGCGATCAAAGGGCTCGGCGGATTTCACCTTGCGGTGGATGCGACGAACAACGATGCCGTGGAGAGACTGAGGCAGCGCAAGCGTCGGTTCGAGAAGCCACTGGCGATCATGGTGCCGGATGTGGAGACAGCGCAACGGTACTGCGAGTTGCCCGACGAATCGCGGCGTGTGATGGAGTCGGTGCAGCGGCCGATTGTGTTGCTGCGCAGGAAAGTGGTTTCCCAAATCTGCCAAAAGCCGGCAGGCATGGGGAACTATCAGGTATCAGACAGAATCGCGGAGTCGGTGGCGCCTGGAATTCATGAGCTGGGAGTGTTTCTCCCGTACACGCCGCTGCATCACCTGATCTTTGCTGCAGGGAAGTTCAAGGCGTTAGTGATGACGTCGGCGAACCTGAGCGAAGAGCCGATCGCCATCGATAACCAGGAAGCGCTCCAGAGGCTTGGAGATATTGCCGACTGGTTCCTCGTACACAACCGGGAGATCCTGATTCGCAGCGACGATTCGGTTGTTCGCGTGAGCGGAGCGAAGATAAGACAGATCCGCCGGTCGCGTGGGTTCGTGCCGATGCCGGTGTTCCTCAACCGTGACCTGCCTCCGGTGTTGGCTGTGGGCGGGGAACTGAAGAATACGATCTGCCTGACACGGGCGAAGACGGCCTTCCTGAGCCAGCATGTCGGCGACCTCGAAAACATGGAGAGCTTCGGCTTTTTTGAGGAGACGGTCGAGCATCTGACGCGAATCCTGGAGATTGAGCCACAGGCGGTTGCGTACGATCTGCATCCGGACTATCTGTCGACGAAGTGGGCGCTTGAGCAGAAAGGCAAGAAGTTGATTGGCGTGCAGCATCATCATGCGCACATCGCGAGTTGCATGGCCGAAAACGGTCTGGATGAGAGTGTGATTGGTTTCTCCCTGGATGGGACCGGCTACGGCACGGATGGGAAGATCTGGGGCGGCGAGGTGCTGATCGCCGACTATACGGGTTTCGAGCGAGCGGCGCATTTCGAATACATTCCGCTTCCCGGTGGAGCGGCGGCGATCCACGAACCGTGGCGAATGGCGGTGAGCTATTTGCGGCATCACTTCGGGGCGGAGTTCGCGAATCTCGATATCCCCTTTGTAAGATCGCTTGATTTGAAAAAGCTCGGCGTCGTCGTCCAGATGTTGCAGAAGGGAATTCATTCACCACTGACATCGAGTTGCGGACGGCTTTTCGATGCCGTGGCGGCCCTGGCGGGCATTCGCAATATAGTCAGCTACGAAGGGCAGGCGGCGATCCAGTTAGAGAACACGATTGTTCCGGGTGAAGAGCGTGATGCGTACGAGTTCGAGATCTGCGAACAGGATGGCACGCGCATTATTCACACGCGACAATTATTCGAAGCGATGGTTCGCGATTTGTGTGCCCGAGTCGAGCGCGGGGTGATTGCGCGGCGCTTCCATGATGGTCTGGTCCGAATATTTGCGGAAGTCGCCGAGGCGATTCGCAAAGACACTGGTCTGCGGAAGGTCTGCTTGAGCGGCGGCACGTTCCAGAATCTTTACCTCGCTGAAAATCTGCAACGGCGGCTGGAATTGGCAGGCTTCGAGGTCCTCACACAATCGGAAGTGCCATGTAACGATGGCGGTTTGAGTTTAGGCCAGGCGATGATCGCGGCATCCCAGTTGCGTTCGTAACAGGAAAGAAACTTCTTTTGCTCACCTTCCACTCATAACTCTGTCTAAGGCCTCAGGATCGGCGATTTCGTCGGCTTGGGCGCATGAATCTCCTCGAGACAATACGGCAAACCATCAGTGCAATGCGCGCGCACAAGCTGCGCAGCTTCCTCACAATGTTCGGGATTATCTGGGGCATTGCCTCCGTCATCATCCTTGTCGGGCTCGGAAAAGGTTTCAACACCGACCAGAAGAAACGAATGCATACCATTGGCATCGACCTGATGGTGGTGTGGGGTGGGCGGACCAGTGCGCAGGCGGGCGGCTATGCGGCGGGAAGGCCGATCCGGCTAAACATTAATGACGCGTACCGGTTGAAGGAAGAAGCGTACCTGTTCAAGACGGTGAGTCCGGAACTGATGCGTCCGGTGTCGCAGGTCAGCCAGTACAACGCGGCGTCGCGGCCGGTACGCGGCGTGTGGCCGGAGTATCAGCGGTTTCGGTCGCTCTCGGTTTCGCAGGGACGGCTGATGTCCGAGCAGGATGAAAGACTCGCGAGGCGAGTGGTGGTACTCGGAGTGGAAGCGGCGCAGCAATTGTTTCCGGGCAAGCCGGCCATTGGAAGCACGATTCAGATGGCGGGGTATCCCTATGAAGTGATCGGCGTGCTCTCGAAGAAGAAGCAAAACGGCAGTTATGGCATGGGTCCGGATAACACGCAATTGTTCGTGCCTTATTCGGCAATGGCACGCGATTTCCCTCCGAAGGAGCGCCCGTGGCACGTCGCGGGATACATCAACACCCTGGTGCTCGAAGTGGCGGATCCGGAGCAGCACGATGCAGCGAAAGCGCAACTGTATCGAATCCTGGGCAGTGCGCATCACTTCGAGCCCGATGACGAAGACGCGATCTGGGTTTGGGACACGTTGAAGGGCGCGAAACTGAACCAGCGAATCTTCAACGTGATGACGATGTTCTTCGGCGCGGTGGCACTCATGACGTTGTCCCTTGGCGGGATTGGAGTGATGAACATCATGTTGGTGTCGGTGACGGAGCGCACGCGGGAGATCGGCGTGAGGAAGGCTCTCGGCGCGACGTACGGCGATATCAAGAGGCAGTTTTTCACCGAATCGGCGGTGCTGACGCTCATCTCGGGCCTGGTCGGATTCACGGTCGGGGTGGGGATCTGTTTCGTGATGCAGAACGTAACCTTGCCTGATTTCATTCCTGCACCGGAGATTTCGCCGGCGGCGATTGCTGCTTCGATTATCACGCTTGGGCTGATCACGATGACGGCCGGTATGTATCCGGCGTCGCGGGCGGCGAACAAGGAACCGGTGGAGTGCCTGCGGTACGAGTGAAAGAATGCCGACAAGAGAGATCATTACCGAAGGTTGGAACTCGCTGGTACGCAACCGGCTGCGGTCGTTCCTGACGATGCTGGGCATTGTGTGGGGATTGGTGACCGTGGTGCTGTTGCTGGGATACGGACAAGGCGTGGGCCAGAGCGTGCTGAGCGCGTTCATGGGAATCGGCAACAACGTCGTGATCATGTGGGGCGGGCAGACGAGCATGCAGGCCGGCGGCGAGCGCGCCGGAAAGCGTGTCCGCTTCAAGTACGAGGATGTGCAGTACATCCGGGAAGAAGTGCCGCTGGTGAGCGCCGTAAGCGCCGAGCACGACGACATACTCGGATTCAAATTCAATAACCGGATGGTGTCGGTACAAACGAAGGCGATTCAGTATCCGTATGGGAAGATGCGGCGCCTCGACGTGGAAGAAGGCCGGTACTTCGAAGAATCTGACTTCGTCGAACGGCGGCGCGTGCTGGTAATGGGAAGGAAGGCGGCGAAGAAAATCTTCGGGACCAGGCCAGCCGCAGGCGAACAAGTTTCGGTGAATGGACAGAGCTTCACCGTCATCGGCGTCTTGCGAAACAAGATTCAGGACGCGTCGAACAATGGGCCGGACAACGAGAATGTTTTCCTGCCGTTCGAGACTTACCGGGAGATCACGCCGGTACGCGATCCCGGGATGATGGTGTTCCAGGCGTCCGATCCGGCGGAGCACGAAAAGGTCATCCGGTTGGTGCGGGCGTCGCTGGCGCGGCATCACAACTTCGATCCGCGTGACGAGAAGGCCGTCACGATGTGGAACACGATGGAGAACGTGGAAGAGTTGAACCAGTTTTCCTTCGCATTGCAGGTGCTGCTTGGGCTTATCGGGGCGATGACGCTGGGAGTCGGCGGCGTAGGCGTGATGAACATCATGCTGGTGTCGGTAACGGAGCGCACGCGTGAGATTGGATTGCGGAAGGCACTCGGGGCGAAGCCGAAGAACATCCTGATGCAGTTCCTGCTGGAAGCGACGGTGCTTACGTTTATCGGTGGCGCGATTGGAATGCTGCTGGCCGTTGTGCTGGCGAATGTGATTCCGCCGATGCCGCTGTATTCGGAGGCATTCAAGACAGCCAATCACGAGGGCGACATCTTTCTGCGTACGTCGCTGCCGGTGATGGTAAGCTCGTTCGTTATCCTGGCGCTGGTGGCGATCAGTTCCGGCTTCTATCCGGCGATGAAGGCAGCGCGCATGGATCCCGTGGAGGCGCTGCGCTATGACTGAGTCGCTCTCCTCGTAATTGAACGTGTATTCTGTTCGCCGAAGTAAGTCCTCTTAAAGGCGAATATGAATAAGCGACTTCTGCTCATAAGCAGTTCCCGCGTGCATGGCGGCGGATACCTTGACCATGCTGAGAATGAAATCCGTGATTTGTTTGCCGGGGTTCAACGTGTGTTGTTTGTTCCGTACGCGTTGAAGGATCAGGATGGATACGCGTCGGTGGTGCGTGCAAAGTTTGAGGCGACGGGATATGGGCTGGATTCGATTCATACGGCGGCCGATCCCAAGCAGGCGGTGAATTCGGCGCAGGGAATCTTCATCGGCGGCGGGAATACTTTTCGGCTGCTGAATACTCTTTACAAGCTGGACTTGATCTCGGCGATTCGCGCACGCGTAGAAGCGGGCATGCCGTACATGGGATCGAGTGCGGGGTCGAATGTTGCCGGGTTGAGCATCAAGACGACGAACGACATGCCAATTGTGCAGCCACCGTCCTTCGAGGCGATTGGACTGCTCAAAATCCAGATCAATCCGCACTATCTGGATGCCGATCCGAACTCCACGCACATGGGCGAGACGCGCGAGCAGCGTTTAAAGGAATACCTGGAAGAGAATGACGTGCCCGTGGTAGCGATCCGCGAGCCGGCCATGTTGCGAGTTGAAAATGATCGCGTGCAATTGAAGGGAGCGAAGGGCGCGAGAATCTTCCGGCGCGGCATGGAGCCGTATGAACTGGAACCGGGAAGCCTGGTGGAGTTCTAGATCGACTGAACGGGGATGGCCGTTACGTCTTCGATAAGGCCCACTTCCTTCTGAACGAACGGCTCGGCGTATTCCACACCTGCGAGCAATCCGTAAAAGCGGGCCATGGTTTCCATGCGCTGGCGGATTTCCTGTTCCGGTACGAAGAGGTTGGCGCCGGTCTGTTGCTGGCCGTATTGCGACTTGTAGGCCATCAAGGACTTTAAGCGGATCTCGAACTGCTCGGTGATGTCGACGACAAACGAGGGGCGCGTGTCCGCGTAAAGAGAGGCATACAAAATCTTGAACGGACGATAAGGTGTCTCGCTCGCGAGTTCTGCGCTTCCGATTGTGACGCTGAGTGATTCGGGCGTGATTCCGGTGAGATCGAGTTTTTTTAATCCGGCGAGGAAGCAGGCCTCGTAGCCGAGAGGCGAAGCGTTCTTGTGGTCCGGGTGACGCGCTTCCCAATAGGGGAGGATCACCACCTTCGGCTGGAGCATGCGGATTACACGAGCCACTTTAAGCCGGTTCTCGTGCGTGTTCTCGACACGGGTGTCGGGGATATCGAGGGCACCTCGCCAGGAGACCTGAAGAATGTGCGCGGCGTCAGCGGCTTCGCGAGCACGGTCTTCGGCAGTACCGCGGGTGCCCATTTCTCCGCGGGTGAGATCGAGGATGGCTGTGCGCTGTCCGCGTTGGGCGGCATTGAGCAACGTGCCGCCACAGGTCTGTTCAACGTCGTCGCGATGCGCGGCAATGGCGAGGATGTCGATTCCCATTTCGGTTTATTGAACATCAACACCTCGAAAAAGCCAATTGCGTTGTCAAACTCTCGGTTACAATTCCGCCGAAATGAACCGCGTGGTGCTTTTATTGATCTTCGTTTGCTCTGTACTCGTTACTGCAGCGGTTGCTCAGAAACAAGCCTCAGAGAAACAGCGGTCAACAGTGACCTCTTCTTTTGAACAGGCCTCTCAGAAGTTCCTTCAAGCAATTCGCGATCAGGACGTAGAAGCAATTAAGAGATTCCTGCCTTCGGATGGAGTTGCACTAGGACATGAACAGCCGCCGACCGCGTTACAGACTCTGCTCAACGAGTTGGACCAAAGACGCGGATTTTACTGTCAGCTTTTCGACGGCGACTGTTTAGAGCGTGAGTTCGAACGCAAGTTCGGGTATTCGGGGGATCCTCACCTGGAATCGATTCTCGACCTACTGCGAAAGAATGCGGTTACGATCAAGAAAGAGGTATTTGAGGACAAGGAGTGGTGGGGAACTCTCGAGCTCGTGCGAAAAGAGCCGCGTCCGGCAACTCCTACCTACACCTTACACGACTTTCGGCTAGTGAGTGGCAAGTGGATGCTACAGGTGATCTGGAGCGAATAGCTCACCCACTACTTCTTTCTCTGGACCAGGTAGTAAGCAATCTCCTTCAACGTCGCAGCACGCTCTCCGTAAGGGTTCAGCGCGTCACATCCGGCTTTCACTAGTTCGTCCGCCATCTGCTTGGCTTTGTCCAGGCCGTAAAGCGAAGGATACGTAGCCTTGTCGGCCTTCACGTCTTTTCCGGCTGTTTTGCCCAACTGTTCGGATGTTTGCGTGACGTCGAGGATGTCGTCGGCGATCTGGAAGGCCAATCCGGCTTTGCGCCCGAAGCAGCGAAGCCGTTCGATGTCATCGGTGGTGCCATTTGCGTAATAGCCGCCATTGACGAGGCAGGCGGTAATAAGCGCCCCGGTCTTCGAACGATGGATATATTCCAGGGTCTGCGCGTCCGGATGCTTGTGCTCGGCCTCGAGATCCATGACCTGTCCACCGATCATGCCTTCGATCGTGCCGGTGGCGTGTGCGGTCTCGGCGATGATCTTCACGCGTGCCTCGGCAGAACACTTCAGGTTCGCCAGCACTTCATACGCATAGGTCTGTAACGCGTCGCCGGCGAGGATGGCTGTCGCCTCTCCGAAAGCCTTGTGGCAGGTGGGGCGTCCACGGCGGAGGTCGTCGTTATCGAGGGCGGGAAGGTCGTCGTGGATCAGGGAATACGTGTGGATCATTTCCAGCGCCGCGCCGAGGTCGGCAACGCCGGCTGGGAGCGAGCCAGTGATCATGCGGGCGGCTTCCATCACGAGGATTGGACGGAGACGCTTGCCTCCGGCAAACACGGAATGGCGCATGGCCTGGTGAATGGAAGGCGGATGCTGTGCGGCAGGTGGTAAAAGGCGTTCAAGCGCCTCATCGGCCATTGCGCGGCCCTGTTCTAACGTGACCTGAAGCATAAGCCGTGAGTATAAATTACGGCACTCTGGATTCCATGTGATACGCATCCAAGTTCGGTATGCGCAAAGTGAAGAATCCTCCGGTCGAGCCCGGTGCGGTACCCGCAGACGAGTTAAAGGCTAATTTTCCAGATATCAAGTTGCCGATCCAGCCGCCATATCCTCCGATGGAGGCAAAGTCAGTGGACGAGATCCCGCTTGGGAACGCCTGGATTTACGAACCAAAATGGGACGGCTTCCGTTGCGTGGCATTCCGCAGTGGGGATGAGGTATTGCTGCAATCGAAGGCGGGTCAACCACTGGGACGCTACTTCCCGGAACTGCTGGAAGAATTGCGTAAGGTGCCGCAAGAGAAATTCGTTCTGGATGGCGAGATCGTGATATTCCGCGGCAAGCACCTGTCATTCGATGACCTGCTGATGCGCATTCATCCGGCAGAGAGCAGGATACGCAAGCTGTCGAAGGAGACGCCTGCGAGCTTGCTGACTTTCGATTTACTGGTGGAGAACGGGAAGTCGCTGGTGGAAAATCCGCTTCGTGAACGACGGGAGAAACTGGAGGAGTTTTTCCGCCACGTACCGAAAGGAAGTTCGATCCGGCTGTCTCCCTCTAATTCCGATCATGCCAAGGCCGAGCACTGGATGCGCGAACTGGCTGGTAGCGGATTCGATGGCGTGATTGCAAAACGCACCGACGCGGCCTATGCGTCGGGCGAGCGCACCGGCATGGTGAAGATCAAGAATATGCGGACGGCTGACGTGGTGGTTGGCGGGTTTCGATATGCGACGAAGGGCAATGTCATTGGTTCGATGCTGCTTGGTTTATATGACGATCATGGGGAATTAAATCACGTCGGATTTACGTCGAGCTTCACGCCACAGATGAAAAAAGACCTGAAGAAAATCCTGGAACCGCTGCGTGGTGGTGAAGGCTTCACCGGCAACGCGCCGGGTGGGCCGAGCCGTTGGTCGACGGAACGGAGCGCGGAGTGGGAGCGGTTGGACCCGAAGCTCGTGTGCGAGGTGCAGTTTGACCACTTCTCGCAGGGACGCTTCCGGCATGGGACGAAGTTCCTGCGGTGGCGTCCGGAGAAGTCGCCGAAGCAGTGCACGTACGAGCAACTGGAAGTGAATAGCGCAAAAGGGCTGGAAGCACTAGGGCTGAAAGCGGCGTAGGCTACGCCTTGGCCTTCAGCGCTTTGAGCTTCAGCTGCTGTTTTGGCTCGAATCCTATGCGTCGGCGAGGCGGAACTGCGGCGGGGGTCATTAGCTGCTTGATTGCGCCGAAAAGCTGTCCAATGGCTTTGTCGTTATTGTCGATGCGCTTTTCCAGTTCTCCAAGTTTTGCGGCCAGTTCGCGGTGGTTAGCCAAAACTTCGCGCAACCGGACAAATGCACGAACTACGAATACGCTCATCTCGACGGCGCGAGGGGAGTTGAGAACCGTAGCAGCCATGATTGCGCCGTGTTCGGTAAAAGCAAATGGAGCATAGCGTCGACCACCATAACCGCAGCTTGAGATCACAAATTGTGATCTCAAGTTTGAGAACTCATCATGTGTCAACAAAATGAGAAAGTCCGCTGGGAATCTTTCGCTGTTACGCTTTACAGCCTGATTCAGGACGCGTACTTCGACGCCATAAAGACCAGCCAAATCACTGTCCAAAATCACCTTCTGGCCGCGCAGCATGAAAATTGAGTTTTCTATCGGTCGACTCGTTTTCGGCAGCTTCGTCAATCGTATCGCTCTTGAGGTTGCAATTTGTAACCTCAAGTCTGCCAGCACTACTGAGATCTAGTAAGTGACGAGTAATCGTGGAGTTCGGCCCGAAATATCCGAACAGGTCATGCTTTTGAGGTCTAGCAGCATAGAAAAGGCGCGAACCGAAGTCCGCGCCTTCGATCTTGAGGTTGCATATTGCAACCTCAAGTTGGCTCTACTGCTGTTTCCACTCCGGAACCCGTCCCGGCGTCCACGGCGCGCCTGCGGCTTCAAGTTGCTTCTCGAGATCCCGCAGGTCCGCATCCACCAACTGGCGAAGCTTGCCGAGTACATCCGCAAACTCCTGGGAAGCGATTTCGTAATGCTTCACGTGAGTTCCGGTCGGCTTCACGATGGCGAATCGCTGGCCTTCCATGATGTCCTGCACGCGATCGTCGATGGAGAACGGGACATTCTCGTTTCGCGCCGCAATCGCTTTGTCGCCGCGAAGAGCACGCAACAGATCGTTGTTGCGCTGATCGAGTTGATCGGCCATCTGCCCCAGTTTCGGGTCGGCAGTAGGCGTCTCCTGCAACGCACGGCGGATCGCCTTCAACTTGGTCTTGGTTTCGTTCGACAAGTTGATGGCGCCCGAAACGGCCCGGTAGAGATCCGTTACCTTGCGCTGGAAGTCGCGGAGGGCGGCACGGTCCTGCGCATTCATTCCATCCTGACCTTCCACGACAACTTCGAACTTCTGCGGTGTTGAAAGGGCGGTGGTAACTCCGCCGACCTTCTTGAACATCTGCATCGAGTAAGAGCCGGGCAGCACCATGGGTCCCTGGTTGCCGGCAGGCGGAAAGTCTTCGTCGGCATCGCCAGCATCGGTCGGGAGCGATGCCGCGGGGTAACGCAGGTTCCACGTTGCTCGCTGGAAGCCTTTATCGTTCTTAGCGTTCACGCGACGCAACGGCTTGCCGGTTTCGTCGTAGACAACGAAGAAGACTTCCGGCGCCAACTCTTCCGCTTCCGCGCGCAGTTCGTCGTTGGTCGGATACTTGATCGGCTTATTCGCCTTTGCCGCTTCTTTTTCGGCGTCGTGGCGAAGCTCTTTCCTGGTTTTCAGCTCGTCCTTCAGGTAATACGTGAAGGTGCTTCCGAACGGCGGGTTCTCGCCGAGGAAGTACGTCTCGCCCATGAACGCCTTGTTACGGCCGCCGATCGGGCGAGTCTGCACGTACATGAGCGTATTCTTCGCCGGATAAGTAAGGACGTCCTGCTGAACGACTTGCGGGTTTACCGTGCGCAGGGGCGAGTAGTCATCGAGGATGTAAATGCTGCGACCGAACGTTCCCACCACCAGATCGTTTTCGCGCTGCTGAATGGTCAAGTCGTGCACAGCAATTACAGGGAAGTCGCCGCCTTTGAGTTGAATCCACTTTGCGCCGCCATCAACCGTGAACCATAGTCCGAATTCGGTTCCGGCAAAGAGCAGCTTTGGATTGACGTGGTCTTCCGCAATGGTGTGAACGTAACCGTTCTCCGGCAGATTGCCGGCGATGGACGCCCAGGTCTTTCCGTTGTCGGCAGAGCGCAACAGGTAGGGCTTGAAGTCACCCTGCTTGTGATTGTCGAAAGCGGCGTAAATCACGCCGGGTTCGTGCTGAGACGCGAGCAGTTTACTGACGTAGCTGCGGTCTGGCACGCCAGCGAAGGTTTCGTATTTCGTCCAGTTCTTGCCGCCATCCTGCGTGACCTGGATTAGTCCGTCGTCGGTGCCGACATACAGGATTCCATCCTGCTTCGGCGACTCAGCGAACGAGACGATGTTTCCGTAAAAAGATGTGCTCTGGTTCTTTGCCACAGCATCGGGGGGCCACACCTTGCCCATCACAGGAAGCTGGTTGCGATCGATCTGCCGGGTAAGATCCGGAGATATCACCTGCCAGTCATTGCCCTGGTTGTCGCTACGGAACACGACGTTCGCCGCGAAGTAAATGCGCTTGTTGTCGAAGTGCGAGATCGCGATGGGCGAGTCCCAGTTGTATCGGTATGGCGGACCACCCTTCGGTTCCGGAGGAACGATGCCGATGGATTCACCGGTGCGGCGGTTAAACCGGACGATATTGCCGTACTGGTACTCGGCGTAAACGATATTCGGGTCCTTTGGATCCACGACGGAATGGAAGCCGTCGCCTCCATTGATGAACGTCCAGTCCGCGTTGGCGATGCCGTTGACTGACTTTGTTTGCGAAGGTGCGCCCCAGGTTGAGTTGTCCTGTGTGCCGCCGTAGACGTTGTAGAAGGGAACCGCGTTGTCGATTCCGACGCGATAAAACTGTCCAAGTGGCAGATTCTCAAACCAGCGCCAGTTTTCGCCGCGATCATGCGTTTCGTACAGTCCGCCATCGCAACCGACGAGGTAGTAGTCGGTGTCGGTGGGGTCAATCCAGATCACGTGGTTGTCCACGTGCTTATTCTTCTCGCCGAGATTCCGTAGCGTTTTGCCGCCATCATCGGAGACCTTGTAATACACGCTGCCTACATAAATTCGGTCGGGGTTCTTGGGATCGACGTTAATCTGCGAGTAGTACATTGCGCCGGAGTCGAACGGATTGCGGCGCTCCCAGTTTGAACCTTTGTCCACGGACCGGAAGATGCCACCTTTGCCATCGGCAGCTTCAACGGTCGCGTAGATGATGTTGGGGTTAGACGGGGCAATTGCCAGGCCGATTCGGCCAAGCTCTACTTTCGGCAGGCCGTTCTTCAGTTTGGTCCAGTTGGCGCCGCCGTCGGTGGTCTTGTAGATGGCCGCTTCGGGGCCGCCGTCGATCAGCGTCCAAACATGGCGACGCCGCTGGTACGCCGTGGCGTACATGGTGTCGGGATTCTCGGGATCCTGAACGAGATCGGAAATGCCGGTGTTCTCGCTGATGTTGAGGATCTTCTCCCAAGTCTTGCCGCCGTCCTTGGTGCGATAGAGACCACGGTCACCACCGGCGCTCCAGAGCGGTCCCTGGGCTGCGACGTAGACGACCTTCGAGTCACGTGGATCGACGATGATGCGCCCGATGTGCTCGGACTTCTTCAGACCAACGTTGGTCCATGTCTTGCCGGCGTCTTCTGATTTGTAAACGCCATCGCCGTAGGAGACGGAGCGCTGGGCGTTGTTCTCGCCGGTGCCGACCCAGATAACGTTTGGATCTTTCGGATCAAGCGTGAGGTAACCGATCGAATAGGAGCCCTCGCCGTCGAAAACCGGAGTAAAAGTGGTGCCGCCATTGGTGGTCTTCCAGACACCGCCGGACGCTACGCCAACGTAAAAGTGCGCGCGGTTCTTCGGGTTCACGGCCAAAGAAACGATACGGCCAGAAATCTGCGCTGGACCGATGAGGCGGAGTTTTAGTCCGTCGAAGGTTTTGGTGGAAAAGGGATCTGCGGGCTTCTCTTCCTTAGCGGCTGTGCCGGGGGCCGGCTTCGCAGCTTCGGCCTTCTGAGTCTGCTTTTCCTTCTTCGATGGTTTGGGAGTTTTTTCCTGGGCGAGCACAAAAGGGGAAGCCAGACAAAAAACAAGAATGGCGCTGAACAGCGGACGAAATGGTCGCAAAGGCGTCTCCTGCTACGGAAGCTGGGATGAAAGAGAACCGCCTTTTATACAACGAGAGTGGCTGAATGTCAGCAAAATCGGGACGACTACAGCGGATGCTCTATACTGCGCTGTTCCACTATGGCGAGAAAGAAAACAGTATACGGACACGGAACGGCACAACATCACCTGCCGAAGAACTACTGTTTCGGCTGCGGCCCGGACAATGCCGACGGTCTGCGGCTGAAGTTTCACTTTGATGAAGAACATCACAAAGTGACATGCAAGTTCCGGCTGCCGAGGCGTTACTGGGGTCCGCCGAAACACGCACACGGCGGGATCGTTGCGACTATCCTCGATGAAGCGATGGGCAAGGTAAACAAGCTGCGACAGGTGATTGCCGTAACCTCGGAGATGACAGTCCAGTATCTCAAGATGGTGCCGCTCGGAAAGTGGGTGGTCGTCGAGGGCTGGGAAGAGCGCGTGCACGGACGCGAACATCACAATGCCGCCGAGATCCGAAACGATAAAGGCGAAGTTCTCGCTCGCAGCACCGGAAAGTTTATTGCTGTGGATCCGGAGCGGATGTTCAGGAAGTACGCCATAAAGCGCGGCTAGCAGTTTTTGCTTTCTCAACGCCGGTTAATACATCTCAGTAATGTGGCTAGATACGACGCGGTCGTAGTTGGATCGGGGCCGAACGGACTCGCGGCGGCCATCACCTTGGCGCGCGAGGGATTATCCGTCCTGGTGCTGGAAGCGCAGGACACGATCGGCGGCGGCGCTCGGTCCGCCGAACTCACGCTGCCCGGGTTCGTCCACGACATGTGTTCTGCCATCCATCCATTCGCGTTCGCCTCGCCTGTGTTCCGCGACTTTCCGCTTGAGCGATACGGCCTGAAGTGGGTGCATTCGCCGGCTCCACTTGCGCACCCACTTGATGGCGGCAACGCGGCGATTCTGGAGAACTCGCTAGAGGAGACGGCGCAGCGTTACCCCGAAGATCGCGATGCGTATCGTGCTCTGTTCGAGCCGGCAGCGCGTGCATGGATCGACTTTCAGAGAGAAGGCTTCCGGTCGCTTCCTCGGCAGATTGGGAAGGTTGCGGTTGGGTTCGAGGCGCTGCGTCCGGCTCGCCGGATGATTGAGTCGCGGTTCCGTGATCCGGCATTGCGGGCATTAATGGCAGGGAATGCCGGTCATGCGATGCTGCCGCTGGAGAAGTCCGGATCGAACCTGGTGGTGTTGGGCCTGGTGACGATGGGGCACGTCGGCGGATGGCCGTTCCCGGAAGGCGGCGCCCAGAAGTTGAGCGACGCCATGGCGGCCCACTTCCGATCTCTTGGCGGTGTGATCGAGACCGGGGTGCGGATCACAAGCTTGCGCCAGGTGCCACCGGCGAGGGCAGTTCTGCTCGACGTAACGGCGCGTCAGGTGCTGGATATCTGCGGGGAGCAGTTGCCCCGGATGTACAAGAGCGTCCTGCGCAATTTTCGCTACAGCATGGCGGCGTTCAAAGTCGATTGGGCACTCAGTGAGCCGGTGCCCTGGCGTTCCGCGGAAATCCGCCGAGCGGCAACGGTACACATCGGCGGCACGCTGGAAGAGATCGCAGCCGCGGAGAGGGTGGTGTGGAAGGGAGGCATATCTGATGCGCCGCTCATCATCGCCGCTCAGCACTCCCTATTCGACCCCACGCGCGCGCCAGCGGGGAAGCACACGTTCTGGGCGTATTGCCATGTGCCGAATGGTTCCGACGTGGACATGGTGGAGCGAATCGAAAAGCAAATTGAAAGGTTTGCTCCGGGCTTCCGGGATTGCATACTGCAAAGGTCGGTTATGCCTCCGCGTGCTCTTGAAGCCCATAACCCCAACCTTATCGGCGGTGATATTGTCGGTGGCGTTCAGGACTTGTGGCAGATAGGAATGCGTCCTTCATTTCGGTATTGGGCTACTCCGTTGAAAGATGTCTTCATTTGTTCTTCTTCCACCCCGCCCGGGGCCGGTGTGCACGGCATGTGCGGATGGCTCGCCGCAAGACTCGCTCTGAAGAGGCGGTTCCAGATTACGCCGAAAAAGCTTTTCGACAACGACCGATAACACGGTGGATCAATCGCGAAAATTTGCATAGAAACTCAGTGGTGCTAGTCCTTGGTTACATTCGGGAAAATGTGCGCCTGGGTTAGGCTGTCACGGAACATCGAGGGAAGAATGAAGAAGATCGGTTTCCTGGTTTGCTTGTTCCTTATCGGCGCCGTATCCCTGGCCGCACAGACCCCCAACAGCAAGAAGACGCCCGTACCAGCGGCCGCCGTAACTACCGCTAGCATCAGTCCGGCAAAAGAAGCTTCTATCCGCCGCCTGCTCGAAGTTTCCGGAGCAAAGGGCGTTGCCATTTCCATGATGGATTCCATGGAACAAAGCATTCGTCCCATGATGACGAGCGCGCTACCTCCGGGAGACTATCGCGAACGGCTAGTGGAACTGTTCTTCCAGAAATTCCATGAGCGGCGCGATCCCCAAGTGCTGATCGACATGGCGGTACCCGCCTACGACAAGTACTTCACCGAAGATGAGATCAAGGGATTGGTAGCTTTCTACGAAAGTCCGCTCGGCAAGAAAGCGGTCGGCACACTGCCCAAGTTAACGGGCGAGATGCAGCAGATGGGTGGAGAATGGGGCCGAAAAATGGGCCAGGAATGCATGACCGAAGTTCTGAAGGAGAATCCGGACCTGGCGAAGGCAGTGGAAGAGGCGGCAAACAAGGCGAAGAGTTCAAGCTCAGGAAAATAGCGACTGCCCTGTCCGGCTTAGGTCGAAAGGTACACTGCTGAGTTGTACAATAGACGTGTAACCCGGCACTTCACTGCGCAAGGGATTTCTGCGTCCATAGCACTTTCCCTGCAATCTAAGCTGGATAAGAGGCAATCGTTATGTCTGAGAACAATGGCAACAGCACTGGTCTGCGTTTGAAAACTGGTTTGGCGGAGATGTTAAAGGGCGGCGTGATCATGGACGTCATGAGCCGCGACCAGGCCGAAGTTGCCGAGACGGCCGGGGCAGTCGCCGTCATGGCGCTGGAGCGTGTGCCAGCCATCATCCGCACGGAAGGCGGCGTGGCCCGCATGGCCAACCCCAAGCTGATCAAGGAGATCATGGCGGCCGTCTCCATTCCCGTCATGGCCAAGTGCCGTATCGGTCACTTTGCTGAGGCACAGATCCTGCAAGAGATCGGCGTCGACTATATCGACGAGTCCGAAGTCCTGACCCCCGCTGACGAAGAGCACCACGTAGATAAGCACGCCTTCAAGACGCCGTTCGTTTGCGGCGCCCGCAACCTGGGCGAAGCGCTGCGTCGTATCGCCGAGGGCGCGGCGATGATCCGTACCAAGGGTGAGGCAGGTACAGGGGACGTGATTCATGCCGTTAAGCACATGCGGCAGATCGTCAAAGAAATGAAGCAGTTGACGGTGATGTCTGAAGAAGAGCTTTATGCTGCGGCAAAGAACCATCAGGCTCCTTACGAGCTGGTTCGATTGGTAGCCAAGAAGGGCAAACTGCCGGTTCCGAACTTCTCGGCAGGCGGCATTGCTACCCCGGCGGATGCGTCCCTGATGATGCAGTTGGGCGCTGAGTCGGTGTTCGTCGGGTCCGGCATCTTCATGAAGGACGGCCACACGGCTCTGGACCTGAAGAACCCTGAAGAGCGCGCCGACGCCGAAGCTCGCGCCCGCTCCATCGTGCTGGCTACCACCCACTACCAGGATCCCAAGGTTCTGGCCGAAGTCAGCGAGAAGATCAAGAGCTCGATGAAGGGATTGGCGGTGGCCGCTATTCCGCAAGGCGAACTGCTTCAGACCCGCGGCTGGTAACCCTGGAACTCGGTTTTAACGTATTCCGTCCCTCAACTTCGGTTGAGGGACTTTTACGTTTTTGTGGGATATGATTCCCGCATGGCAAAGAACCGAGCGCCGCAGCCGTTTGAAGTCGATTGTCCGCACTGCCATGCCGTGCTGAAAGTTGACGCCGAAGTGAAGGCAGTCATCTCGCATACTCCTCCCGTGGCGCCGAAGATGTTCGAGAACTTCGAGGCGGCGGCGAACGCGATGAAGGAACAGGAAGGCCGTCGCGAATCGTTGTTCCGTCAGTCGGTGGAGGCGGAAAAGAACAAAGCCAGCTTGCTGGAAAAGAAGTTCCAGGAAGCGCTCAAGAAAGCGAAAGATACTCCCGACGAAAAGCCGCTGCGCGATTTCGATCTCGACTAACCGATGGCAAAACCTCTTCTGCTAGGACACCGCGGTGCGCGCAAATATGCGCCCGAAAACACTCTTCCAGCGCTGCAACTCGCGCTGGATCACGGCTGCGATGGCTTTGAGTTCGACGTTCGCCTGACCTCCGACGGAGATGCCGTCGTCTGCCACGATCCCAAATTCGAGGGGCTTGTCGTTGAACGCAGTACACGCGACGCGCTCACCGGCCGCTGGCACGACGAAAATGGCCTCTGCGGTCTCGACGATGTGCTGGAACGCTTCCAGCAGGCCGCGTTCCTCAATATCGAACTGAAGGTGGAAGGCGCGGAAGAGTACACGCTGGAACTGCTCAAGAGATTTCCACCCGCAAAGGGCTGCATTGTTTCGTCATTCCTGCCGATCGTTCTGGAACAACTGAAGCAATTAGGGTCCGAAGTTCCGCTCGGCCTGATCTGCGACTCGCATCTGCAACTGGATCCCTGGCGCGAACTGCCGATCGCCGCCGTGATGGCGCACCGGAACCTGGTGACGCGTACGCTGATCAAAGAAGTCCACGAGGCAGGTAAGCAGGTGTTTGTCTGGACCGTAAATGGCGCGACGGAGATGCGCGAGTTCGCGGAAGCCGGAGTGGATGGCATCATCTCAGACGACACGCTGCTGCTGGGTAAGACGCTGAACGGCGCTAGCGAATAAACATCGTCGGTTGATGGGCGGGCCGCACGAAGAACCTTTCGAACTCCTCTTCGAACGCCTCGATCTCGTAACTGATCTGCGAAGTCGTCCAGTGCAATGCCGCACCGATTCTTTCCGCAGCCGTACGCGTGCAATCGTCCGTCCAGCAGGGGCCAAGCGCCACCGGTACGCGGCGCAGCAGGATATCGGCGAGTGTCACCGCGTGTTCGCGGCGTACGGCGTACACAGCTTCGCCGACCACATGATCGCTGTGCTCACAGATCGGACGTCGCATCGAGTCGTCCTGCTGGATCACGTTGAAGACCGACGTCGCGAATGGTCCGAAAAACTGTGCAATGGCCTTCACCGAGGCAAGCGGCAGACGCGCGAATTCGACCATCTCGCGATACAGTCGGCTCAATGACTGCTCGTCCATTCCCTCCTGGACAACGAAGCCTCGGGGCTCCTTCACATCGATACCGATCGCGCGCGCGCAATCGCGGGCGAGACTCGCAGCCGTCGTAAGCTTCCCGCCGACGACAGAAATCATTCCGGTACCGCCGTCATCCTTGTGATCGACCAGAAAGTGGCGTCGCGTGATCGAGTCAGGTGCCTGCTCGTCGATGTAGGGAAGAGGGCGAATTCCGGCAAACGCAGCGCGAACGTCCGTGATCCGATATGGGACCGAAGGGAACACGCGCTGGAACGCGGCAAGAAGATAATCGATTTCGCTCGATGCCGGCCGCACCAGATTTGGATCGGTGTCGTCGCGAATTTCGGTGGTTCCGACCAGAATCTGTCCGGCCCACGGAAGGATGAACACAGGACGTCCGTCGTGCGCCTCGGTATAGATCGCCGAGGCCGGCGCGCCTTCGAAGGTCGGCAACAGAATGTGGCTGCCGCGCACTCCACCAACGAGCGGTTCATCCATGGGAAGGTTGGCTCGTTTGCAGATGGAATCGGCCCACGGTCCGGTGGCGTTGATCACCCAGTCGCACTGCACTCGATACTCATCACCGGAAAGACGATCACGCAAAAGAACGCTATCGACTTCGTCGTTCCTGCGGTCGACAGCCAGCAATTCGGTGTGATTCCGGATGGTTGCGTTGTGCGATCCGGCAGCGTGCAACCACTCGGCGATCAACCGCTCGGGGTATTCGCACTGCGCGTCTTCATAAGAGAACACCGACCAGCGCTGCCCGCGATCGAGGAATTGCTCGAGACGGCGCCGATCGGAGGCGGAATCTCCATTGGGTTTCACCCTGGCGAACTTGCGATAGAGCCATAGTCCGAAACGGATCTCGAGTGCGCTCCGATGCGAGTGCTCGGGCATGGCCAGCAGGAAATTGAGCGGACGAACCAGGCTCGGGCTCTCCGCCAGCAGGCGTTCGCGCTCCCGAAGGGACTCCCGCACCAGTCCGATTTCGCCGTGTTCCAGGTAACGCAGGCCACCATGGATGATCCGCGTGGCGCGACTGGTGGTACCCGATCCAAAGTCGTTCTGCTCAACAATCAGGAGGGATTTTCCCGCTTTGGCGCACTCGCGTGCTATGGCAACACCGCTGATACCGCCGCCAATCACGACGATGTCGAATTGTTCGCCATCTAGAGGCGGACGTGCTGTACCGGGCATCATCTTTGATTTTCGATGCGTTCCGCGTTCATGGCGATTGAAGATTGTGGTTCCGAGGCAATAGATTAGTGGTGATGCCAACTACAGGGGAACGATTTGAACGCGCCGTGGCCATCATGGCGCGGCTGCGAGCGCCCGGCGGATGTCCGTGGGATCGCGAGCAGACTTTCGACACCATCAAGCCTTTTACGCTGGAAGAAACGTACGAAGTCCTGGAAGCGATCGACAATCGAGACTGGGATGAACTGACCGGTGAACTCGGCGATCTGCTATTGCAGGTGCTCTTCTACGCCGAAATGGCGCAGGAAGAGAAACACTTCTCGATCGATGACGTGCTCGACCGGCTGTCGAATAAGTTGGTGAACCGGCACCCGCACGTCTTCGGCGATGTGGAAGCGAAGACGTCAGCCGAGGTCCTGAAAAACTGGGAAGCGATCAAGGCCGAGGAGAAGAAGAAGCGCCTAGAGTCCGGTGGCGGTAAGTCGGCGAAAGAGGAAGAGCAGTCCCAATCCGTGTTGGCCGGGGTTTCCAAGGGAGTGCCGGCACTTCTGGAAGCCTTCAAGATCAGCTCTCGCGTGGCACATGTCGGTTTTGAATGGCCGGAAATCAGCGGCCTTTTCGAGAAGCTTCAGGAAGAAACCCGCGAACTCCAGGACGAACTGCGCAAGCTTCCCGATCCGAACCTCAAGCCGCCGCAGCGTGGCGTTGCCAGTTCGGGCAAGCAGCAGATTCCGGATGACCTCCGGGAACGTCTCGAAGACGAAGTGGGCGACCTCTTCTTCGTGATGGTAAACATAGCGCGATATCTGTCGCTCGATCCAGAATCGGCCTTGCGCAAGACAAATCGCAAGTTTCGCAAACGTTTCCAGTGGCTGGAGTCGCGACTGCAAGAGCAGGGCAAACAGACATCAGAGGCTACATTAGACGAGATGGAGGCACTGTGGCAGCAGGCGAAGTCGCTGGAGTAAAAACGGACGGCATCCTGATTCGCGTCTGCGACGACGTGCGCGAGTTCGAAACCTGCGTCGAGATTCAGCGCGAGGTGTGGCAGTTTAACGACGAAGAACTCGTGCCTTCCCGCCTGTTTGTGGTCGCGCGCAAAGTCGGCGGCCAGGTGATCGGGGCATTCGATGGTGATCGAATGGTCGCGTTCGCACTGGGAATTCCGGGCAATCGCAACGGACATCCTTACATGCACTCGCACATGCTGGCCGTTCGTGCGGGATACAGGAACGGCGGACTCGGCCGTCGCGTGAAGCTGTTCCAGCGTGAAGACGCGCTCGCAAAAGGCATCGAGTTAATCGAGTGGACATTCGATCCGCTCGAGATCAAGAACGCCTATCTGAACATCGAGAGGCTTGGCGCGATCACGCGTCGCTACACCATCAATCAATATGGAAGCGTTTCGTCGCCGTTGCAGGGTGGCCTTCCCACTGACCGTCTCACCGCCGAGTGGTGGCTGAAGTCGAAGCGTGTCGAGACCTTGCTGAAGACTCACAAGACCCCGGCGGTTAAGCCTGAGAAGAGCGTCGAGGTTCCGGCTGAAATCTATGAATGGAAGAAGGACCCTGCCCATCGCGAGCAGGCGCTCGCCATCCAGAAACGCAACCGGGAAGCGCTGATGAAGTACTTCGACGCCGGCCTCGCAGTTCTTGGTTACGAGCGTGACGAATCGGGGAATGGGAAGTTCCTGCTCGGCCATTGGGATGAGAAGTGGTCGTATGGCAAATAGGCGCCGCTGAACATGTCAGATCAGAAGTTTGAGGATAGCGACAAGCGACTGGCGGTGTATGGTTCGTTGGCGCCGGGCAAAGAAAACCACTGGGTGCTGGCGTCTATGAATGGATGCTGGGCCCGGGGCGTGGTGCGCGGCCAGTTACATCCGGAAGGATGGGGAGCAACCAGTGGGTTCCCCGCGCTGGTTTTTGACGAGGACGGTCCCGAGGTTCCGGTGTTCGTGTTCGAGTCCGACGAGTTGCCGCAGAACTGGGCGCGACTCGATGAGTTCGAAGGTAAGGACTACCGAAGAACCGTTGTTCCGGTGAAGCTGGACAGCGGTGGCTTTGTGCGATGTTGCGTATATGAGTTGAATCGGCAGGCGAAGTAGTTTCACCGATGGATATTGAAATATGAAGATAGAAGCAATCACACTACGCGAAATTCAGATGCCGCTTGTCCACTTTTTCGAGACAAGCTTTGGCCGCACTACGGGACGCCGGATCATTCTTGTCACCGTTCATGGGGAAGGAGTGGAAGGCTGGGGCGAATGCGTCGCCGGCGAACATCCACATTACAGTGACGAATCCGTCGACACCGCCTGGTACACCTTGGTGAAGTATTTCGCGCCCGCGTTGGTGGGGAAGTCGATTGCGAGCGGCAGGGAAGCGCCTAAGTATTTTTCGCGCATCCGTGGTCATCGCATGGCGAAGGGCGCACTGGAGAACGCCATCTGGGACGCCGAGGCGATTGCGAAAAATATCCCTCTTTGGAAGTTGCTTAGGGGCGTGCAGACGGAACTGAATTGCGGCGTGTCGATTGGGATACAGGACTCGCCCGACAAACTTGTCGAGAAAGTGCGCACCGAACTTAACGCCGGATACCAGCGCATCAAGTTGAAGGTGAAACCCGGCTGGGATGTTGCGATTCTGGAACGCATCCGCCGCGAGTGGCCGGATATTCTCCTCAGCGTGGATGCGAACTCCGCCTATACGACGGACGATTTCGATCACCTTAAGGAGTTCGATCGTTTCAATCTGCTCATGATCGAGCAGCCCTTGTGGAACGACGACTTCTACTTCCACCACAAGCTGCAAAAGCAGATCAAGACAGCCATCTGCCTCGACGAAGTTATCCGCAGCGCACGCGATGCTCAGGCTGCCGCGGAGCTTGGGGCGTGTCGGATTGTGAATGTGAAAGTTGGTCGCGTCGGCGGGTTTACTGAGGCCATCAAGGTTCACGACGTCTGCCGTCAGCACAACATCGCGAACTGGTGCGGAGGCATGCTGGAGGCGGGCATTGGACGCTCGCACAACATTGCGCTGTCCACGCTGCCGAACTTCACGCTTCCAGGAGATGTGTCGGCTTCGAAACGGTATTGGAAGGAAGACATCATTGAGCCGGAAGTGACCGTATCGCCGAAAGGGACAATCACGGTGACCGACAAGCCGGGCCGCGGGTACGACTTGAAGCCCGATCTGATCGAGAAGCTGACGGTGAGGAAGGAAGTTGTGAAGGGAAGTACGGTGGGAGCGTGAACATAAAAGCATTGACCCCCGAAGACCCAAAGGTCGCGTCATGCGACAAGTGCGCTCGTTGTGGGGGTGAGCGTTCCTGTTTTGAGCGGTGTTGATGAAGCACAACTTAGAAAGTGGGCTGATGAGGGCGGTGGTGCGCACGTCCGCACGCAACTGCATGAAGTCAGGGGATTCAATTATGAAGCGAGCAAGATAGTCGTTCATCATCTGCTTTATTGTGTGCCGCCTCCGACAGCAACTTGTCCCTACTGCAATAGAGTTCTGAGAACGAATACAGCCAAGCAATGCCGCTTCTGCCACGCGGATTGGCATTAAGGTGTCCCGCATCACAGACGCAAGCTCATCCCTCCCGCCACACTCATCTCATGGACTTTTTCGAACTCATACAGAAGCGCCAATCCATCCGTAAGTGGCAGTCGCGTCCGGTCGAGCGCGAGAAGTTGCAGTGCATCCTGGAAGCGATCAACCGCGCACCTTCGGCAGGGAACTTCCAGGCATTTGAGGTCTATCGCGTCGGGTCAGCAGAAAAACGCACAGCCATCGCGAACGCCACATGGGATCAGGCGTACATCGGCTCCGCGCCTGAAATGCTCGTGTTTTGCTCCAACCCTGGGCGCTGCCAGTACGGTGGAGAAACCTATCCGCTGGAAGACACTACGATCGCCTGCACCTTCGCCATGCTGGCGGTTACGGCCGTGGGATTGGGAGGAGTGTGGATCGGCGCATTCGATCCCAAGAAGATTGCCGAAACCATGCAACTGCCTTCCGGGCTCATTCCTATTGCGATCTTTCCGTTTGGCTACGAGGACGAAGTGCCGGAACGTACCTCCCGGCGCGAGCTTTCCGACGTTATCCACGAGCTTCGGTAGTCAACGGTGAAGGCGATTTTATATACTGAAGGGTCATGCCGATTCTCAAAGACATAGCGGCAATTGCCAAGGGGATGAGCGTCACGTTCGGCGAGATGTTCAAGCCCACCCAGGTTGAGAACTACCCAGACGGTCCCGGCCCCCTGCGGGGCGCGGTTTTCCAGGAGCGCTACCGTGGCGTTCACGTTTTGCAGCGCGACGAGAACGGACTGGAGAAATGCGTTGCGTGCTTCCTGTGCGCGGCGGCGTGTCCTTCGAATTGCATCTACATCGAAGCCGCCGAGAACACATCCGAGAACCGCATCAGTGGCGCTGAGCGTTACGCGAAGGTCTATAACATCGACTACAACCGCTGCATTTTCTGCGGATACTGTGTCGAGGCCTGCCCCACCGATGCCATCACCCACGGGCACGGGTTCGAGATCGCTACCTTCAACGCGAGCAATCTCGTGTACCGGAAAGAAGCTCTGCTGGCTCCCGTCAACGCGCACCTCGGATCGAACTCGATGTTCAACACCGCGGAACTCGAACAGCAGGGGAAACGCGCCAAGAGTTAACAGTTTCTGAAACGAAGAGTGCCGGTCATCACGACCGGCATTTTTGCATATGGGGGCAAGACTTCGCGTGCGAGGATTCTTAGCAGTCGCTTCTGTATAACCGCTTGCATCAGACACTTTTGAGTCTTCCTGCTTACCGTGCAATCCAAGGTAATGCGCCAGGCATCTGCATTTGTTGGTAATCTATTGGAAACGCGGAGGTTTCGGGGATTGAGTCCGAAACAGTCTGGAATGAGGCGAGTGCCTCGCTTTTCTTTCACAGTAGCTGCATTCTGAGCTTGCATCTGTAACGGGGTCGAAGATAGGGACAATCGGGAAAATGAGCGACTTTTTAAAGGCCGTACAAGAGCGCGTCGTCATTTACGACGGCGCCATGGGGACCTGCATCCAGCAGTTCAATCCCACGCTGGATGATTTCTGGGGCAAAGAGAACTGTAGTGAGATCCTGTGCCTGAGCAGGCCTGATATCGTCCGCGAGATTCATTCCTCGTATTTCGCTGCCGGTGCGGACGTCGTCGAAACGAACACGTTTGGCGGATCGCGAATTGTCCTCCAGGAATTTCAGTTAGAAGACAAGGTCGCCGAAATCAATCACGCCGCGGTCAAGCTTGCGCGTGAAGTCGCGGATGGCTTTTCCACCAGCGGTCGTAAGCGTTACGTCGCCGGATCGGTCGGTCCCACTACCAAGCTCCCATCGCTCGGCCACATCAAGTTCGACGACATGGTTGCCGCTTACGTCGAACAGGCAGTCGCCCTGATCGAAGCAGGAGTTGATGTCCTGCTCGTCGAAACCTGCCAGGACCTGCTGCAAGCAAAGTGCGCCGTCGTTGGCATGCTCGACGCGATGAAGAAGGTGGGCAGGCGAGTTCCGCTTCAGGTTCAAGTCACGCTTGAAGCAACCGGAACCATGTTGCTCGGAACGGAAATCGGCGCGGCGCTCACAGCACTCGAACTTTACGACGTCGACATCATCGGCATGAACTGCGCGACCGGGCCGGTCGAGATGAACGATGCAGTCCGCTATCTCGGCATGAATTCGCCGAAAGAGATCTCGGTTCTACCGAATGCCGGACTCCCCTTCAACGAAGGCGGACGCGCCGTTTACAAGCTGCAACCGCAGGAACTGGCGGATTATCACAAGCACTTCATTGTGGACTACGGCGTTCGCGTCGTCGGCGGATGCTGCGGAACCAATCCTTCGCACATTAAAGCCGTGGTTGAAACTTGCGCGAACCTCACTCCGGCGAAGAGGGAAGTGAAACTCGTTGGCGCGGCTTCGAGCGCCTACAGCATGGTGCCGCTCGACCTCGAACCGAAGCCGCTCATCGTCGCCGAGGAAATGAATACCACCACGCGGAAGGCCGAATTCCGCGACTTCGTTAAGAGCGCCAACTACGACGAGATTCTCGCCATGGCCAAGCGCCTGGTGAACGAAGGCTCGCACATGCTCGACGTGTGCTGCGCCATCGTCGGCGAAGACGAGAACGCATACATGGACGCCGTCATGGAGCGAGTCGCGACCCGCGTTCCTGCGCCGATCCTTGTCGACTCCACCGAAGCACCCGTCATCGAGACGGCGCTGAAGCGTATCCCGGGCAAGGCCGTCATCAACTCCATCAACCTGGAGGATGGCGAGAAGCGCACGTCCAAGGTTCTGCCGATGGCCAAGCGCTACGGTGCCGCAGTCATTGCGCTCACCATCGACGAAGACGGCATGGCGCTCACCGCCGACAAGAAAGTCGCCGTCGCCAAGCGCATCTTCCAATTGGCAACCGAGAAGTACGGCATCCGTCCGGTCGACATTATTTTCGATGCGCTGACTTTGCCGATCTCGACCGGCCAGGAAGATTACCGGACTGCTGGCATCGAAACCCTGAACGCCGTCCGCCGCATCAAGGAAGAACTACCCGAAGTGCGCACGCTTTTGGGCGTCTCGAACATCTCATTCGGGCTTGCCACCTATCCGCGACGTGTTCTGAACTCCGTCTTCATGAACGAAGCGGTCAACAATGGCCTCGATATGGCCATTGTTAACTACAGTAAAATCTATCCGCTATACAAAATTCCTGATGTAGAAGTTGAGCTCGCCAAGAAGCTGATCTACCACGACACCTCCAATGGCGATCCGCTCCAGAACTACATGCAGCACTTCGCCGGACAGGAAAAGAAGACCGACGAAGTCGCCACCGACGTCGAGTCGCTTTCGGTCGAAGACAAGCTGAAGTACCTGATCGTGAACGGCGAAAAGGCGATCGGAGCAGGAGACAAGCGTAAGCCCCTTGAAGCAGTACTTGAAGACGCCCTCGTCAACTACTCGCCGCTCGACCTCATCAATAACGTGCTGCTCGACGGCATGAAGACCGTCGGGGAGCTCTTCGGCGCACGCAAAATGCAGCTTCCTTCCGTACTCGACGCCGCTGGTGTAATGAAGGCTGCCGTCGCCTATCTCGAGCCCAAGATGGAGAAGAAGGAAGGCGCGCAGAAGGGCACGATCGTGCTTGCCACGGTGAAGGGCGACGTTCACGACATCGGCAAGAACCTGGTGGACATCATCCTGAGCAACAACGGCTATAAAGTCGTGAACCTCGGCATTAAGCAGCCGGCGGACACGATCATCCATTCCGCGAAGGAGCACAAGGCCCACGCCATCGGACTCAGCGGCCTGCTCGTGAAATCCACGCTGGAGATGAAGTACGTCATCCAGGACCTCCAACTCCAGCAGCTTGAGTTCCCGGTCATTTGTGGCGGAGCAGCCCTTACTCGCAAGTACGTGGAAGACGACCTGCGTCGCGAGTACTCGAATGCCGTCTTCTACGCCAACGACGCCTTCGACGGCCTGCACGTGATGGACGACCTCACTTCCGAGAACGGCACCCGCGACGCACGCCTGGCGGAAGGGAAGAAGATCGTCGAGAACGCCAAGGCCGCCGCTGCGGCCGCAGCACGTGCGGAAGCGGCTTCCATGCCGGTTTCCACCGAGCGCAGCAGCGCGGTCGGCGCGCCTCCGAACATTCCGAAACCTCCCTTCTACGGCGTTCGGGTTCGGAAAGACTACGACCTGCGCGAAGTCTTCGAATACATCAACGAGACTGCTCTGTTCAAAAATCAATGGCAGTTGAAGACTGCGAAGCAGGATGAGTACATCCGCCTGGTGGATGAGAAGTTCCGTGGCGTTCTCGAAGACCTTCAGGAAGAGATCATCACGAAGGGCTGGTACAAGCCGCAGGCCGTCTATGGATATTTCCCCTGTGTCAGCGAAGGCAACGACGTGATCCTCTACGATCCGGCGGACCTGAAAAAGGAAGCCCTTCGCTTTACCTTCCCGCGTCAGCGTGAAGGGCGCAAACTCTCCATCGCCGACTACTTCCTTCCCAAGTCATCCGGCCAGATGGACGTAATCGGCATGTCGCTGGTGACGATTGGCCCCCGCGCTACGGAAGAGAGCCAGAAGCTGTTCCAATCGGGTGAGTACACGCGCTACCTCTATCATCACGGGCACAGCGTGGAAAGCGCGGAAGCGCTGGCGGAACTCGTCCACAAGCAGATACGCGAAGAGCTCGGCATCGCCGGGGAGGATTCAAAGCGGATTGGCGACCTGTTCCACCAGAAGTACCGCGGATCGCGGTATTCGTTCGGCTACCCCGCGTGTCCGAACCTGGAGGACCAGACGAAGCTGTTCCAGTTGCTGAAACCGGAGGAGAACGTAGGCGTGAAGCTGACGACGGGCTTCCTGCTCGAGCCTGAGCAGAGCACATCAGCGATCGTGGTGCATCATCCGGACGCGAAATATTTCGTCGTATAGAGTCGCTATTCTTCCAGCGACTTCAGCACGTGCAGCACTTCGAACATGCGTTCGACGAGTTTTTTCTGATTTTCGGTAACGTTTCGGAACTCGGCACCATAGCTGTATTCGCCCATTTGCTGCCGGACGACGCCATCCAGTTTCAGCACTTCGGGCATATTCGGGGGCATGAACTCGAGTTCCAGGCGCTCTCCGCAATTAAAGCGCAGGGGCACCGTCAGGAGCATGCCTCCAAAGCTCATGTCCTGCGCTCTCCCGAAAATTACATTCCGTTTTCCGTCGCGCGTATAGAAAATCTTTACCCGGCAATCGATCTCATATCTTGCCCAGCGACGCGAGTTACTGTCAGAACCTGACGAATCCATATATTGTTCCAGTTATTACCCCGAACGGTATCAGAGCAACCGCAGGCTTTCCATTGCACGAATTGGTTCCCGGGCTGCCGGCTATCTTGAATTCAAACTGGGGGAATTTCAATGGCGGAGAGAGAGGGATTCGAACCCCCGATAGAGTTTCCCCTATACACGCTTTCGAGGCGCGCGCCTTCAACCACTCGGCCATCTCTCCGCGCCACGGATTCGCTGGAGTGGCTGCCAGCTATCCGCAACAAAATTTCGCTTACACACAAACGGCGCTGCGAGAGCAGCACCGAATCTCTATGATATCAAATCACTCTGTGGACTTCCGTCGTTCGCGGAAGAATGCCTGCATCAATTCCATGGAACGGCCCGCCAGCACGCCTGAAGTCACCTCTACCGTGTGATTCGATTTCGTGTGATTCAGCACGGAAAGGCCTGACCGCACCGCTCCTGCTTTCGGGTCATCGGCCCCGTAGACGAGCCTTCTGATGCGCGCGTGCGTGATCGCCCCGGCACACATGGCACAGGGCTCAATGGTGACAAAAAGATCGCATTCGCCGAGCCGATAATTGCCGATGTTCTTTCCTGCATCGCGAAGTGCGAGCACTTCGGCGTGAGCGGTTGGATCGGAATCACTGATCGGCCGATTGCATCCACGGCCTACAATTTTGCCGTCGCACACCACCACTGCTCCCACAGGCACTTCACCCAGGGCAGCCGCGCGTTGGGCTTCGCGAAGCGCCTCCTCCATCCAGAGTTCATCAGCCGGCAAATTCATCGTTGGTGAAACCACTCAAGGAAATGCTGCCGCATCGAACGGTGTTAAGGCTTCCGCCGCATACAGGGCATTCAGCAGGAAGTCTAAATCACTGACCCAATTCAGTGTCACTCATGGGGTTTCAATGAAACATCTGCCGAACTTAGTAATCGTATTTGCACTGGCCGTACCGGTAGCTTTCGCCCAACAGGCGACGCCCGGCGCAGCTAACCAGAATTCCAGCGCGCAACAGCCAGGCATGCAGCAGCAGGGCACGTCGTCCACTGCACAGCCCGGCGCCACCGGCCAAACTGGCAACGGCACCAGCGGGACCATGCCGCAGACGGGCGCTTCCGCCGCACCTTCAGCTCAGAACAACGTTTCCGGCTGCCTGCAGCGCGGATTCGCCAGCTATCGCGTCTCCGACCCGGCCACCGGCAAGGTGTACGAGCTTCGCGGTAACGGCGCAAATCTCAGTAACTCCGAAAACCACGTTGTCCAGATTCAAGGTCTTCCGGATCCTTCAGCCAGCCAGGGCAACGCCACCATTCTTTACGTAGAAAAGCTTCAGGACACCGGCCAAGTTTGCGGCGCGTCTGGGCAGCAGGCGGCCGGGAATCAGCCCGTCACCGGTGAGACCGGCAACAAAGGCACGCAGCAGAACGTAACCACCACCGCCACGTCTGGTGTCACACCTGGTGCCGAGACGCCAGCCGGGATGGGGCAGTCCGTAGGGGTCCAAGCAGGACAGGCCGCAACCCCGGGCGCGACGAGCTCTACTTCCAGCGCCAGTAGCAACTCCGGAACGGCACAGGCAGGATCGCAGGCGTCACAGCCGGGTGCGCCTCCTAGTATGCAGAGCCCAGGACAGTCTCCGGCAGAAGCGTCGAACAACGCCGCCGCAGCCAGCCAGACAGAAGTGGGCGCCCCCTCAGGTACGCTGGGCGTAGGGAACAACCAGCCGGCGAACACGCAGCAGGGCGGAACGTCGGGCGCGGCAACCGGTTCCACCACGGCTCAGCCTTCCGGCGGAATGGAAAACAAAGGTACGCCTCAGGCAGGTACGCCAAGCACTCCGGATACGTCTTCCGCGGGAAGTTCAGCGGCAGGATCCTCGACGGGGTCCCAATCTGGATCCATGTCCGGCATGCAAACGGATACCTCGCAGCAGTCCGGTTCACAAACGTCTACATCACAGGGAACCTCAAGCCAGTCCAGTTCGGCCAGCTCTCAGCCTGTCACGCAGATTATGATCGGCTGCGTTGGTGAGGACGCAACTTCCTTTGTGAGCCTGGGGAAGACCTACACGTTGACGGGAAAAACCGACAAGCTTTCGTCGATGAAAAACCATCGTGCGGAAGTGACGGCGGAACAGGAAGGCAACACGTTGAACGTTCAGTCGGCCCGTGACCTTGGTACGAGCTGTAGCGCGAAGTAACCCTTCGCGCTACACTATCCCCAAGTTCGAGTGGGGAACATGCGTATCAAACAGGCAATCAACCGTGTGTTGATGGTGGACCTGCTTAAGGGACTCTTGGTCACGTTCCGGTATCAGGATCCAAAAGAGATTTACACCGAACAGTATCCTCTGGAGAGGCCGCAGGTAGCCGAGCGCTACCGCGGCGCTCCACGCCTGAATGTGAACCCCGATAACCTGGAAACCCTCTGCATCGCGTGTGACCTGTGTGCGGTGGCCTGCCCGGAAAACCTCATCGTGGTCAGCTCCGTGCGCAATGAAAAGACGCGCCGGAAAGAGCTCACCAACTTCACCTACGACACGAGCCGTTGCATGTACTGCGGTCTGTGCGAAGATGCGTGTCCCACGGACGCGCTGGAGCTCACGCAGGACTTTGAGCTGGCGAACTATTCGCGCGAAGGCGCCATCCTGGACCGTAAAGCTCTGGAAGAAGGACCGGACCCCAACCGGTATTCGCGATAGCGCTAGTTGTTCATGGCGGACGCGCGCTGCCTCTGTTGCAAAAGCTCGACGATGCTCTGGTACAGCCGGCTGCGAAGGTCATAACGCTGGTTTGCGCGAGTGATGTATCGCACGTTCAGGATCACGCCCTGGGCGGTGGGTCGCATGTCGATGTTCGGCTCCGCGGAGAACGGCTGTACACCGTAACGATGCGTGACTCGCTGCCACTCGTTCTCTGCCTGACGGGTGCTTTCCGCGGTGGCTTCGATCACGATATTGCGAATCGAGTCCACCACTTCCTGCGGGTCCTGCCCGTTGGGCACCAGCACTTCCAGTGTGTCCCACAGCCACTGGCCAACGGTCGAGAAGTTGAAGAAATGACGCTCGATCGCGAAGCTATTTACGAACGTTACGCGGCGTCCGGTTGGGTGGCCAGGATCGGCGAAGTTACCCGTCTCGAGTAAGACCGTTCGGAACAGTCCGATCTCCGCCACCTCGCCGCTGATCCCGTTGATCTCCACCCAATCACCCACTCGGATGCCGTTGCGGCCCATGATCACGAACCAGCCGAGGAAGGCAATAATGAAGTCCTTAAGCGCGACGGTAAGGCCTGCGGTGGCGAGTCCGATGATCGTCGTGAGTTCTTTGGGTGATCCGAAGATTGCCAGCAGGATCGCCAGAAAACAAACAAACCGCACCGCGAAGCGTGACAGCATCCGCATCGTCACGACTTTGCGCCGGTCCGCTTTCGAACGGCTCAGGTAACGGTCGATGCCGATCTCAGCCAGCACCATCAGGATGACCAGTACCAACAGGTATAAAACGGATTTCAGAATGCCATGCCAAACCGCGACTTGCCGCGCCGACAGAAGATTGATCCAGCTTCCGTATGTCTGCGAGAGCTGCTGCTGGGCGTTCTCACGGCGGTCATAATCCGCAATCAGCGTGCGCTGTTCGGAAATGCGGGCCAGTTCGGCCAGTCTCGCGGCGACCTGTGCCTTGTCTTTAGGATCTGCGCTCCCGAGCTGACCAGGCGCCTGAATTTTCTTGGCTACGTCCTCGCGTCTGGCTTGTAGCGTCTTCGCGGTTGTCGCTGCTGTTTGCTGCGCCGCCTCCAATTGCGACCGCTTACTTCGCAGCGACTTCAGAAGGCGCGTCTGTTCTACAAGGTTTGAGGGCACCGAGAACATCGGAAGACGTCCAGCAGTAACCGGCTGCTCCGCAGCAGCCGTGTGGTAGGAAGCTTTATGCGCTTCCAGCAGACGGCGTACTCGCGTCTCCGGGTCGTCGGAAGCGCGAGCCAAGTCTCGCTTCGCATCCTCGAGTTCTTCAGCGTGAAGCGTCAGTTGGGCGCCCACCAGGTCCATCTCTCGCTGGGTCGCTTCAATGTCTTTGGATTTTCCTGAATTGATATCGGCGCTTAGCTCAATGACGCGCAGGTTTCCTGCTTTAACGTCATCTTCGAGTTGGCGAATGCGCGCGCGAAGTTCCTTGCTTTGCTCGGAAGGAGGTGCCGGGTTGAGTTGCGCTTCACGCAGGGCAGTCGTGTACGCGAGGTCAAGTTCGTCATCGGCGCCCTGGAGGGCTTCGCGCGCCAGGCGTTCTTCGTCGCGCGTCTCTGCCAATCGAGCGAGTTGGCGGGCCGCCTCAAATGATCGCTGACTGGCCCATACCTGCTGTATGGCGGGATTCCTGCTTCGCTGCCATGCAAGAGTCGTGTTCTGGTCCGACTTGGATGTGTACCAAATGCCGGCCGTGACCGCGCCTGCCACGATCAACAGGCCAACCAGAACGAATGTGCGAACTCGACTGTGCATTCGATGCTCCGCCTTAGCGGACTGTGCAAAGCTCATGCTAGCACGCTGAAGGGCAAGGTAATTTGAGGATTACTTGCTCGGCTGGCGGTGTTCCGGCGGTTTCGTGGGATGAGGATGCCGCTGAAGTAGGAGAGCCTTCAAGCGCTCTGCCAGTCGCAGGGATTCGCCGCCCTTCGTGATCAGCGCATCAGCCCCGCTTCGCCGCCATTCAACCGGCGGCACAGGAAAAGCGGTCAGAATTACCCGAAGCGGAATATGCTCGCACCGCCCGGCCGCGCGCACCACTTCGTATCCCGCAAGAGGAGTTTCCATTCGCAGGTCGGTAACGACGACGTCGAACAATTCCTGCCGCAGAACCTTAATCGCTTCCGATGCCGAACTGGCAACACTTACCGAAAAGTCGGCCATTTCCAGCACTGTTTTCAGGAGCCGGAGGATAGGTTCTTCGTCGTCCACCAATAGCACTTGGTACTTCATCAAGCCCCTGTCGTGACCGCTTCGCTCCGGTCAAGACTGTAATCCGTCCTGCCGGAAAGAGCGTCTGCCGTTGCGTCTTTGAGTGCAATGTTGATGCGTTCCACTGCGTCGTTCGCCGTCTTGATTGCTTCAAGATCGCCGACTTTTTGAACTGCAAGGCAAACCGGAAACACGGCATTCCTTACGTGATGATTCAATTCGGCCACAATCGCCGCGCGTTCCATGGCGGTGCGGTAGTGAACTTCTTCCTGCCGGAGTTGGATGGCAAGGCAAACGATGATTGTCGTCAATCCCGCGATCATGTCGCCGATGCCGATATGCAGCAACTGCGCGTTGTCGCGGGGAAGTGTGGCAAGGTGTACAGCTATCGTGATTAGGGAAACAATGAAGCCGCAGGAGACAGCCAGCCGGATTTTGGCGCTATTTCGTGTCTTCGCCATGTAAGGTCACCGCAGGTAACAGGTTACGGGCCAACGTGCAAACGCTCAATGAGAGCTTTCACTTAGCCCATCAAGCCAAGGCTTGCAGTTCCTAAAAAATAAGACATGATACGCGCCGAAGCACGTTACTCAGTGGCGTGCCGTAATCCTATGCGTTTGATCTTCGGGAAGCAACCAAGGTGAGAAAGAAAAGACCGCCGGTATTAACTGCCGGCGGTCGATTTACAACTACCGCTGATCCGCGCTGGCCTGCTGCCCCTGAGCGGCGGTGGTGAAGGGAACTGTCTGCGATTCGGCCTTCTGCCCTGGAGCATTCTTGCCCTGTGCCGACTGGACCTGCACATAGTACTGGGTGCTGGGCTTCAGGTTCTTCAATTCCACGCGATGCGTCGTCGCGCCCCACGGTTCTTGCGCAGTCTGGCTGAGGTTATTCGGATCCGTTCCATACTTCACGATCGTGCTGGACGGACGGTCCGTCGAGAACGCTACAACGGCGCTCGTATCGGCAACGTGCTCAATCACCGGCCCGTTGGTGATGCGGAAGTTCTTGTTACCCGCCGATGCCGACTGATTCCCCCCACGCGTCGTGAACGACTGCGTCTGCGTTTCAGCGCGCTGACCCGGTGCGTTCAGGCCCTGCGCCGACTGGACCTCGAAGTAGTACTGCGTACCCGGCTCCAGGTTGTTCAGCTTCACGCGGTGCGTCGTCGCGCCCCAAGGTTCCTGCGCCGTCTTGTCGAGATTGTTGGCGTCCTTGCCGTACTTCACGATCGAACTGGAAGGACGGTCGGTGGACCATGCAATCATCGCCGAGTGTTCACTCACGCCTTCGATATTCGGACCATTGGTGATCTTGAACTGGTTCTTGTCCTGGTTGGAGGCGTTATTCGAACCGGAATTGCTATTGCTCGCCGATTGGTTCTGAGTGTTGAACTGGCTGATTGCACTCAGCGCACCTGTTCCGGTGCCCGCGCCTTGGCCCGAGGTGACCTGGTAGTAATAGGTCTTGTTCGGTTCCAGGTTCTTCAGCGTGACGCGATGCGTCAATCCGCCCCATGGCGCTTGCGCAGTTTTATCGAGATTGTTACGGTCCGTTCCATACTTCACAACCGTGCTTGCGGAAACGTTAGTGGACCACGCAACGATGGCACTGTCCCCCGACGTGCTTTCCACCGTCGGTCCCTTTGTGATCTTCACGTCCTGGCTCTGGGCCAGGGCGAATGTTGCCATCAGTAGCAGCGTTCCCAACACGATCACTATCTGTCGAGTTTTCATGTTCGGCTCCTTCATGCAAATGCGAAATTCAGATTCCCTCTCGGACTAAGGGCGCGTTTTTCAGATAGATGCGGCTATTTCAGGGCGAGTGGTCGCGAGGGGAATGGTTACAATACGTGACTCAGGTGACGTTCATGGGTCAGAGCCGGATTCTGAAGCTAGTTCTTTGGACGGGAATTGCTTCCCTGGGCGCTTTTGCCTTGGCGACCATCGCGTTACGCCGGGGCGAGCACATCAGTGGCATGTGGTTGGTGGTAGCTGCCCTGTGCAGCTACGCGATCGGGTACCGCTTCTACAGCCGCTTCATTGCCCTCAAGGTGTTGCTGCTCGATCCCCGTCGAGCCACTCCGGCCGAGCGCCTCGAAGACGGCCGCGATTTCGTTCCCACCAACAAGTGGGTAGTTTTCGGACATCATTTCGCCGCCATCGCCGGCCCCGGCCCGCTGCTCGGACCCGTTCTCGCCGCCCAGCTCGGATACCTTCCCGGCACCATCTGGATCCTTGCCGGTGCCGTCCTCGGCGGATGCGTTCAGGATTTCGTCATCCTCGCCTTTTCCGTTCGTCGTGACGGCAAGTCTCTCGGGCAGATGGCGCGGGAAGAGATCGGCACCCTCGGCGGAACTGTCGCCTTCCTTGCTGTGATCAGCATCATCGTCATCCTGTTGGCGGCGTGCGCGCTTGTCGTAGTGAATGCCCTCAAATCCAGCCCGTGGGGATTCTTCACCATCGCGATGACCATGCCCATCGCCATCCTGATGGGCTTCTATCTCCGCCGGATCCGTCCCGGCAAAGTCCTCGAATGTTCGCTGCTCGGCTTCGTCCTGCTGCTGATTTCGATCTGGGCCGGCCAGTGGATTAGCCACTCACCCGTTTGGGGACCGATCTTCACCTTCGGTGGCCCGGCGCTTGCCCTGATGATCATCGCCTACGGCTTCGCCGCTTCGGCGCTTCCTGTATGGCTGCTTCTTGCTCCGCGTGATTACCTCAGCACCTTCGTGAAGCTTGGCACCATCGCTATCCTCGCCATCGGCATCGTCGTCACCCGCCCCACGCTCCAGATGCCCGCACTCACGCGCTTCATCGACGGCACCGGTCCCGTCTTCGCCGGCAGTGTATTCCCGTTCGCGTTTATCACCATTGCCTGCGGCGCGGTCAGCGGATTTCACGCGCTCATCTCCAGCGGAACCACGCCCAAGCTCATCTCCCGCGAAACCGAAACGCGTATGGTCGGATACGGCGGCATGATGGCCGAATCCTTCGTCGCCATTATGGCGATGATCGCCGCGTGCTCACTCCAGCCCGGAACCTATTTCGCCATCAACAGCCCGGCCGGCATCGTTGGTTCGTCCGCCATCGATGCCGCCGCCAAAATCAGCTCCTGGGGATTCCCAGTCACCGCCACCGAACTTGAAGGCCTCGCCAAATCCGTCGGCGAGCAGACGCTCCTCAACCGCACCGGTGGCGCACCGGCATTCGCCGTCGGCATGGCACACATCTTCGCCCGCTCGCTTGGTGGCGACGCCGTCATGGCCCTTTGGTATCACTTCGCGCTGATGTTCGAAGGACTATTCATCCTCACCGTCATCGACGCCGGCACGCGCGTCGGTCGCTTCCTCCTTCAGGACGCCCTCGGTCACGTCTGGAAACCGCTCGGCAAGACCAGCTCCTATCCGAGCATCATCTTCACCAGCGCGCTCGTGGTCGCCATGTGGGGATGGTTCCTCTGGCAGGGAATTCACGACCCGCTCGGCGGTATCAATTCGCTCTGGCCTCTCTTCGGAATCGCCAACCAGTTGCTCGCCACCGTCGCACTCTGTGTCGCCACTACCATCCTCATCAAGAGTGGACGCCTGAAGTACGTCTTCGTCACGTTCGTTCCCATGATCTGGCTGGTCTTGGTTACCTTCACGGCAGGGTTACAGAAGATCTTCCACCCGAATCCGCGTATCGGCTTCCTCTCGCACGCCGAACAATTAAGCTCGCAGCACTTGCCGAACGCGGCGCAACTCATCTTCAATGATCGTCTCGACGCCGCCGTCACCGGTGTCCTGCTCGTGCTCGTCGGACTCATGCTCGCCCAGTCGCTCGTCGAATGGGGGCGCGTCCTCTCCGGACGCAAGCAGGCCGTCACCCGCGAGACGCCGTTTGTCTCCAGTCGCTACGCGGCCGAGGAGGCCCTATGACCACCACGCTCCGATTGTTCTGGGCTGCCTTGCGCGAAATCTTCGACGAAGCCGCCTACGAGCGCTTTCTCCAGCGCACCGGCGAACCGCGCTCGCGCGAATCTTTCGCGGCATTTTTGGAAGCGTCAAAAGCAGGCAGGGAAAGAAAAGTGCGTTGTTGCTGACCCCGCGGCGGGAGGAACACCACGCGCGTTACGCGAAGTGTTCCTTCACCTGCTGAGGCGAGCGGGGGATATCGGACTCAGGTTTACGCTCCGGAAGCAAAACCTTCGCGTCGTCCACGGCCGCCAGGATCACCACTAGCGCAGAGCCGATTATGCCGAAGAGAAACAAGCCCTCCAGCACGTACGCGAATATTTTGATGAGCATCATGCCGCGCCTACCTGAAATCAGCCTAATTGCTTTCGGCCGGCGCAGCGTAAGAGGTTTATAAGGAAACCGTTAAATCATCGTAAAATTCAGAGTTCCGGATTGAACCGGTATCCCACCCACGGTTCCGTCTTGATATATCGCGGATGCGACGGATCCACCTCGATCTTCTTTCGCAACTGTCCCACGAACACTCGCAGATACTCCGGCTGCTCCTGGCTGTTTTCGCCCCACACGGCGCGCAGGATCGACCGGTGCGTGTTCACCTTGCCGCGATTCGCAAGGAAGAAAATAATCAGCTCATACTCCTTCGGAGTCAGTCGAATCTCCTGCCCGCGAACCAGCACCTGCCGCTGGTCCGGATTCACCTCGAAGTCTCCCACCTTGATCGGCTCTCCACTGGGTTCTTCCTCATGCGTGCGCCGCGACAGCGCCCGTATGCGCGCCAGCAGTTCGTCCATCCCAAACGGCTTCGTCACGTAATCGTCGGCGCCGGCGTCGAGCGCTTCCACCTTCGTGGCCTCTTCTCCCTTTACCGAGAGCACCAGGATCGGCAGCTTCGAGTTCTTCCGAACCTCCGTGCAGAGCTGCAATCCGTTCAGGTCCGGCATTCTCAAATCTGTGATCAGCAAGTCCACCTTTGTTGATTTCAGCGTGTCCAGCGCGGCGACGCCGTCCGATGCAGTCGCCACCTCATAGCCTTTATCTTCCAGTCCCCGCCGCAGCACGCGCAGGATCTGGGGCTCGTCATCCACAACCAGTATTTTCATGGGACGTTCCGCAATCATCTTTCAATCCTTACTGGCACCGTGAACCGCACCACGGTACCCCGGTTTTCAGGTGTGGCCTCCATCGTGATCCGGCCACCGTGTGCCTCCACGATTCCTCGCGCAATGGCCAGTCCTAATCCAAAACCCTTGTCTTTCTTCGAAGTTCCTGGGACGCGAAACAACTTCTCGAACACCCGTGTTCGCAGTTCTTCCGGGACCGGCATGCCGTCGTTTTCCACGGCAATCTCCACCGTCGCGTCGCGCTGCACTGCGGAAATCGCGATCCGGCGTGCTGGGCCGCAATACTTCGCCGCATTTTCCACGATCTCGTACAGCGCCTGCGAGATCGTCGCAGCGTCCACCTCCAGCATCGGCAGCGTATCCGGGACCGTGATTTGCACCTGCGCGCCTTGCAGACGTTTGTCTGCCCTCGCCACCGCGTTCGAAATCACCTCTTCCGCCGAAGTCGGTCTCGGATGCAGCAGCAGATGTCCGCCTTCGATCTGCGCCAGCGCCATCATCTCCTCGACGAAGTGATCCAGCCGGTCCGTCTCCTCGTTGATCACCTGCAAGTACTCGCGCTCCGAACTCGCCCCTTCCGCCTGCGTGCTGAGCAGCGACGTCACCGACGCCTTGATCGACGTCAGCGGCGTCTTTAAATCGTGTGTTACCGCGTCCAGCAACGCCGTCTTCAGCTTCTCGCTGCGACGCAACGTTTCCGCCTGGCTCGCCTGCTCGAACGCCTCTTGCAGCGCCTTGTAGAGTTGTTCGGCCTTGGCGCGGTGTCTCTCGGCTTCTTCCGCCCGCTCCCGCGCCGCTGACGAAAGCCATCCCACCGTGATCGCTGCAAAGAGGAAGGCGGCAAACGCAATCCAGTCTTGCGACTCATGGATACGTAGAGTATGTACCGGCGGGATAAAGAAGAAGTTGAACGAAACCAGTACCAGCAGGGAAGCGAGCAGTGCCGGGCCCCGTCCGGCCCACGTCGCGATGATGATCACCACCACCAGCAGCAGGCTCGCGACGGTAGTGAGATCGACGTGTGGGCGTAGCCCGATCAGCAGTGCCATCGACCCCGCACAGATGACAACCGTCAGAGCGTATTTCCAGGAGGGCAGCAGCTTGCCCATATGGGAGCTATTGTAAGCTTCGCGCCGATGAGGATGGGAGCAGGGCGAATCTGCATCACGCAACTGAGCAAAGCAACCAAATAGTATCTTGCTGGCGTTGACCGGACAAATTCTAACTCTACTCAGTTATTTGTTCCTCGCTTTCCCATGACGGTAAAGTGTCGTCGGGGTCTTCGCCTAGGTTTTCAGCTAATCCTCATCTAACGGCACATATAGTCCACATGCAAGCTTCGGTGTAGTATTAGCGCGCCTTAATTCATTCCACTTCTGTAGCAGGGAATATGAACGCCGTACGGGTGTAGCTATCTCCCTTACACGAGAAGAACAAGGTACACGTGTCATGTCTGGAAGGATAAAAAAGGGGAGCAAGTCGGGTGGGCGAAACGTAACGCCACCGATCGCTCTAAGCGGAGTGAAACCTAAATTCGATATTGCTTTGGTTGTGACCTTGGTGTGTTTAACCATAACCATAGTGTTGGGAATTGCAAACCACAAAACACCGCTTTTGTTTTTAGCTATGGTGGTTGCGGCTTATGTGACGACTTTCTATCCGGCGTCTTGGTTGAGCCATAGGTTAGGAGGCAATGGACGGATCTTTGCGCTTATTCTGGTTTTGATAGCTGGCGCTTTCGTGTTCTTTGCAGTTGACCAATGGCCCGCCCCTCCGCCACCACCCAAGATGGAAGTTCTGAACTTCGATTTAACTCTTGTCCCGCAACGCAGTGGCATATTCGTCAAGTATCGGTTCAAAAATATCGGGCAATCAAAAATAGTTGGCTATCGATATGGATCCGGATACTTGTTTAGTCCCAACGAGACGAAGCAAATGGTTGAGCATGGGATGAAGGGCGCATTTCATTACGCGGCCATAGAGCCCGAAAGTAAGACCGAGTTTGAGGCTGGTGTGGAGATGAACTCATCGCTTCCGAGGGCGGTCTTACCATCGTCAGGGTTCGACGATTTTAGAAGCGGCAGGATTCATCTTTACTTGTTTCTAGTGCTTCTCTATCGGGATTCGGAAACGGGAAAAGTGGGAGTTACAGAGCGCTGTGTCCGGTACTCGATGCTTGAACCGGGTTGGTATTCCTGCGAGAACGGACATAACCGAATCTACGAATTATCGGAAGAGATGAAGCAAGAGTATGTCGATAGCGGTGGCATCTACAAGACTGGGCAGTAGACTCGGGGTACCGGAACATTGACAGCGTATCCGCCATGGGGAGATTGGCACCGTGGTTCCATTCCGGGAAAAACGCTGTCAAGGGGGTCCAAGCCTCCGATTTCTCGTAAGTTCTTCATTTAACGGCAAATATAAGTTTCGGATTTGTGGCATGGTGCCCCCGCCAGTTTTGTTAATCTGAAATCAGGATAGAAAGAGGGCGATCGTTAACTCGGTCGCCCTTTTTCTTTGCCGGGTCTGCGCAGGCCGAGGCCGCTTTAACAATTCACTGTAAGTAACTGAAGAATAAATACATTACTCGCAACGCGTGCAGAATCACGAACTTACGCAAAAGTACCCACGTAAGTGGTTGATTCTTAAATACCCGCTGCGATTTTTTTGAGGAGATTCAGGAAGAAGGACATGGCAGCCATCATCAATCGCTGTGAATATATTCGCGACAACAACACTCAATGCGGCAGTCCCGCTCTTCGTGGACGCCACCTCTGTTACTACCACTCGCGCGTCCGTTATGTGCCACGCAGAAACGGCAAGCCCGTTATTCAGCTCACCTCGCTTGAAACTTCGCCTTCCATGCAGATTGCCGCCCTCCACGTCGCACAGGCTGTCCTCACCGGCGATCTCGATCCCGCGCGCGCCAATGCCGCTCTTCGCGCTGTCCAGATCGCCTTTCGCACCCTCAAATCCTATGACAGCAGCGTGTCAACCAAGGAGCACGACCTTCCCGAATCGATGCTGTCAATGATCGAAGACGTCCGTCAACCCGCACAGGCGCAGGCCAGCGCACAATCGGAAGACTCCACTTCGTCCAGCGGCCACGCACCTAACGACGAGTCCGAATACGTCGCCACCCTCAACGATTACCGCACCTATCTCAGGTACGTTTCGAATATGAAAGACGAACGCTCGAAGAAACAATATGCCGACTACTTCGGCATCACCCCCGAACTCGACGCAATCTACGCAGCGCAACTCGCTCAGGACCCCGAACCACCCGTCTCATCCCCACTAGGCGATTCAGCTAAGAGCAATGAGCCGCAGGTGAGCTAAACTGCTTTCGTGCGCGTACTGGGCATCGATTGCGGGACAGAGTTTACCGGCTATGCGGTGGTGGAGCAGCCGCACGACTGCGACCTTGCCTACGTCACCTGCGGCACCATTAAGCTGTCGCCCCGGAAGCCAATGGCCGAGCGCCTGACCCAGGTCTTCGATACGCTGCGTAGCGTCATCGGCGAGTTCCATCCAGACATGGTGGCCATCGAAGAGGTCTTCTACGCAGTCAACGCCAAGTCTGCCCTGAAACTTGGGCAGGTACGCGGCGTCGCCATGCTCGCCGCGTCCTCCTGCGGATTGGCCGTGGCCGAGTACGCCCCGCTCTCCATCAAGTCGGCTGTTGTAGGATACGGAAAGGCGGAGAAGTCGCAGGTCCAGCACATGGTCACCACCTTGCTCAGGCTTTCGGCTCCTCCGGAGTCACCGGACGCGGCCGACGCGCTCGCAATTGCCATCTGTCATCTGCATACCTGGGGGACACTCCAGCGCCAGGCAGCAGCATCGAAATAGTAGGTTCATGCGAAAGTCACTGCTTATTCTCATCGTTGCCCTCTGTCAGGTGCTTGTCGCCCAAATGCCGGCGCCAGTGCCCGGAACCGACAATACCGATACCGCTCCGGAGATCACCTTCACCCTCAATTGGCCCCAGGCGATAACGCCCTACTACAGCATTTCCATCTCGAGTACTGGCAAGGCCTCGTATCAGTCGTCTTCCAAGCCGTCCGGTGAAGGCGACCCGTACATGCTCAAGTTTGTCGCTTCGGAACCAACCCGGACCAAGCTCTTCGACCTCGCCAAGCAGGTCAACTACTTCAAGGGCGACTTCAACTACAAGAAGGGCAAACTTGCCTTCACGGGCGACAAGACCCTCGCTTTCAAGGACAACCACCAGCGGCAGCAGACCTCTTACGTCTGGTCCAGCAACCTCCAGATACAGCAGATCACGTCGATCTTTCAGGGCATCTCCGAGACCATCGAGCGTGGCCGGAGCCTTGCCGAGAAGTATCGGTTCGACAAGTTGGGGGTGGACAGCGAATTGAAGAAGATGGAAGAAGCCGCCGGCGATGGCCGCCTGGAAGAGATCGGTGCTATTCAGCCCATCCTGTCCCGGATCGCCAAGGACACCAGCATGATGAACATCACCCGCCGCCGGGCTGAGGCATTGCTAGCCAAGATCCCCAAACCAAACCAGTCGGCCGGTCAGCCTTAAAAAATTAACCCGAAAAGACAAATGCCCCAGCCACGAGCGCTGGGGCTTTCGTTTTGGGCGCTGGGATTAGCGCCAGAACTACTTGAACGACTGGATCGCGTTCGCCTCGTCGTCCTTAATATCAAAGACGGTATAAAGCTTCGTGATCTGAAGGAGGTCGTGGACCTTCTTGGTCAGGTTCAGGAGCTTCAGCTCGCCGCCGCCATTGCGGACGGTGGTGAAAGCGCTGACCAGTTCTCCGATACCAGAGCTGTCAATGTAGGTGACGTCGCCCAGGTTCAGTAGGATCTTCTTGTTCCCCTTGGCGATTATGTCGCGGACAATGTCGCGTAGCATTGTGCTGCCTTCACCGAGCGTGATACGGCCGCTCAGGTCCACAATGGTCACGCCATCAACCTGCCGGGTGTTGGACTTCATCGTCATTCCGATTTCTCCTTGCCGTCTGCCCCAAGGCCACCGACGTGCTTGATAAGAGTAATTTCAGTTCCAGGTTGTAACTTACGAATACGAACTTCATCCATGAACGAACGGATCAGGAAGATGCCGCGGCCATGAGGCTTCAACAGGTTCTCCGGCGACAGCGGGTCCGGGATGTCATCCTCGGATAATCCTTTGCCTTCATCCGCCACGGTGATGATGATCGACTCGGGCGTACGCTCCAGGGCAAAGGTCATCTTCTTGTTGGGATCGTAGGCATTGCCGTGATAGACGGCATTGACTGCCGCTTCGCGGACAGCCATTTCGATGCGCTGGACCGCTTCCTCGTCCAGGCCCGACTGCGTCGCGAGTTGACTGGCTTTCTGCTCGACTTCGTTGACGCTATCGAGTGTGGAATCCAGCTTGTAGACGACCCGTTTTGCCGTCATGCTCAATGTTTGTCAGTCTCATTCGGCCCCGTGGCTTGCCGGCCGGATTCAGGTACTTTACCTACGAGAATGGCTAGTGTGCCTGTCCAAGTGCATTTGTGTCAATCAAGCAGATGCGTGAAAGAACCGAGAATGCGTGATAACGACGCTGGATTCCCGTCCTCCAAGTGAGTATTCTCGCACTGATGCCGGCCTCGAATCTCACCTTGAGCGAAGTGCTCGGTGCCCCGGTCCTGGACTCGACGGGCGCCGTGGCCGGTCGTGTACGTGAAGTCGCAATCTGTCCGCAGGAAGATCCCGCCCGCATCTCGCTGCTCCTGCTGAAGACGAAACTGGGCACGCGAGCCATCAAGCCATCCCAAATCCAGCAGATCAACAGCTATGTAAAAGCGAAGGTGCCTCTCGCGGATCTGCCGCCTTATTCGGGGCCCGAAGGCTACTTCCTGCTCGATCGCGACCTGTTGGATCAGCAGATCATCGACGTTAACGGCCGCAAGGTCGTTCGCGTCAATGATGTCGAAATCCATGCAGATGCCTCGGCTGACCAGTTGGCGCTCAAGATCGGCGCTGTCGACGTCGGCGTAAGAGGCTTCGTCCGTCGCATCCTTAAGGGGCTTGTGCCCGGCCCGGCACTGCGCGGTCTGACCCGTCAGATTCCGCCACGGCTGATCCCCTGGGAGTTCGTGGACCTCATCGAAACCGATCCGGCGCGGCGCGTGAAGCTCAAGATTTCTCACGACAAACTCGGTCAACTGCATCCGGCCGATATCGCCGACATCGTTGAAGACCTGTCACCGGCCGAACGCGAAGCCATCTTCGAGACGCTTGATGAAGAAGTGGCAGCCGAGGCGCTGGAAGAGGTCGAGCCCAAGTTGCAGCGGTCTATTGTCGAGTCGCTCGACGAGGATCGCGTCGCCGACATCGTTGAAGAGATGGACCCTGACGCCGCCGCCGACCTGCTGGGCGACCTGACGGAAGAGAAGTCCGACGCCATCCTGGAAGAGATGGAGCCCGAGCAGCGCGAAGAAGTGGAGGAACTGCTCGAGCACAAGGAGAACACCGCCGCAGGCCGAATGAACACCGAGTACGTGGCGCTGCATGAGGACGCGACCGCGCAGGATGCCATCGCTGCCTTGCGGATGTTTGAAGGCGATGTGTCGAGCGTGGTGACGGTGTACCTGGTCGACTTGGAATGGAAGCTGATGGGCGCGGTGCCGCTGCAAAACGTCGCACTCGCTGAAGCAGGCACCAAACTCGGAGACATCAAGGCCGAGCCACTGGTCTCGTGCAAGCTACATGCACGTGAAAGCGAGTTCACAGAGCTCTTCGATAAATACAATCTGATGTCGCTGCCGGTAGTAGATGACGATGGCGGACTGGCAGGCGTCATCACTGCCGACGACGTGATAGCCCTGCTGCGACAACAGCAGTAGCTCCTCTTTTGTTAGACTCATCTCCGGGATGGCAATTCGTACGATTTTCACCATGGCAGAAGACTGCGCCGCGGGCGAGAGGCTCGGGTGGCAGGAGTTCGTTCGCGACTACGGGCGCATGACCCGAACTTTGCTTGAGCACTACTTTCCGGTGCTGAAGCCCGAACTGGACCAGCACGTGGTTGGCGTGTTTCAGCGTGCCCGCGCTGACGAGAATGCGTGGTTCAAGGGCATCAAGTTCCAGAACGAGCGCGAGTTCATGATGGCGTTCCGTGAGCTTGTGTTTGCCTATGGCCGCATCGCTGCGCGCGTGCCCGTGCCCGAACTCTCACTCGACCAGTTCCGCGAGATCGTGAAGGACTTGAACGTGGTGGAGCGCGAGGTGATGTGGCTGTATGTGAAGGGCTACGACGCTCCGCAGATCGCGCCGATGATGATGAACGCGGAAGCGACCGCCAAAGCAGTGAAGGGAATTGCCGACCAGCGCCTGAAGGACCTGTTTCCGGCCATGACCGCGGACGCATTCAACGCGTCGGCCCGGTCGCTGATCGAAGCCGCTGAGAAGACTAAAGCCGACGATTGCCTTCCGCTGAAGACCTTCAACAATCTCGTGAATGGCCAGATCAGTTGGCGGGAACGGGACCTCGCGGAACAGCATATCCGTGACTGCTTCTACTGCGTCGATCACTTTACCGGATTCCAGGAAATGATCCGGATGCGAAAAGACACCACTCCGCTTGCCGATGATGAAACGGAGAAGGTTTTGGAGGAGTTGAAGTTGGCTGCGGCAAAGAAGCAGGGCGTACTAGCGAAGCTATTCGGGAAGTAGGGCGGGTTGCGCGGCTAAGGCAGTTGACTTAGAATTCTAACGAACGTTCGAATTGTTCACGAACGCGTGGGGCGTTCGTGATCTGGTCCGGGTCTGGGCTGGTGAGGGTCACAGACGGACGAACGCTCGTCCCAGTACCGTTCAAGTATGGCTACCAGTGTCTTACGTCCGAAAAGAAACGGCGAAGCCGCGCGTCGCGAGACGGAGCGGTTTGAGCAGCGCCTTGGGGAAATTCTCGACCACGCCACCGATGTCTTTTACGAGAAAGGCTACGACGCCGCGTCGATGCGCGACCTATCGCGCGCGACCGGAATGTCGCTGGCGGGGCTGTACTACTACTTCGAATCCAAAGAGCGACTGCTGTACCTGATTCAGAAGCACACGTTTGAAACGGTCGTCCGCAATCTTAAGCAGAAGCTGGAGCTGATCAACGACCCGGAGAAAAAGGTGGAGGTGTTCATTCATAACCACCTCGAATACTTCCTCGCGAACCGAAAGGCGATGACGGTGCTCTCGCATGAAGACGAGACGCTGAAGAACGAATTCGGCACAGAGATACAGGCCATCAAGCGGGAGTATTACCGGATCGGCACACAGATTGTGGAAGAGCTTCGCGCGGAGTATGGCGAGCGGTTTGGCGCAGTGAATACGCGCACGGCGGTGGTGACACTGTTCGGGATGATCAACTGGATTTACACCTGGCACAATCCGCGCGTGGATGGTGACGCAAACGCGCTGACGCAGCAAATGTCACAAATTTTTCTGCGGGGCGTGCTGAATCAAGGGACGCCGATGGGGAATTCGGAATCTAAACCAACCGGACGAAAGCGCCGGGATTAAAGAGCTACGAAAGAAGGAGTTTGTGATGGCCACCACGACTGTTGAAACCAGCAAACTGATTGACTATCGCACGGAAGCAGGCGTCGCCGTGATTACCATGACCGATCCACCGGCGAACACCTACACCTACGAGATGAATCGCCAACTGGATGACGCCATTCTGAAGGCGCGCATGGACAACGATGTCCACGTGATCGTGCTTACGGGCGCGGGCGATAAGTTCTTCTCCGCGGGCGCGAACATCAAAATGCTGGCCAGCGTGGATCCGACGTTCAAGTACTACTTCTGCCTGCACGCGAATGAGACGCTGTTGCGCCTGGAACATACGCCGAAGCTGGTGATCGCGGCCATCAACGGACATTGCGTGGGTGGCGGACTTGAAATCGCCATGGCGGCCGATCTGCGGATCGCACGCCAGGACGCGGGCAAAATCGGACTGCCGGAAGTGAACCTGGGCGTGCTGCCGGGGACCGGCGGAACGCAGCGGTTGTCGCGGTTGGTGGGAAAGTCGAAGGCGATTGAGTTGATGGTGACCGGCAACACCTACACGTTCGAGGAAGCGAAGGAGATGGGCATCGTCAACGACATCTTCGATCGCGACGGCTTCATGGAGAACGTGCTGGAGTATGCGCGCCAGTTCTGTCCGCCGAACAAAGCGGCAAAGGCCGTGGGACACATCAAGCGCTCGGTGCAGACCGGTTGGGAGTTGCCGATGGAAAGCGCCTTGGCGGTTGAGCGCGAACTTCAGGCGCTGCTGTTCAACTCACAGGACGCGAAGGAAGGCCTAAACGCGTACGTCGAGAAGAGGCCGGCGACGTTCACGGCGAAGTAGAGAACAGGGGATAGGGGTTAGGGGATGGAGGCCAGGAAAACCTCCCCACACTTGATCGATCATGCTAACTGCAAGTACGGCAAAAGTTGAACCGGGAAAACTGCTCATCAACGGCGAGTGGACGAACTCGTCGCATCACCAGACGTTTGACTCGATTAACCCGGCGACCGGTGAGGTGATCACGCAAATTGCTTCGGCTGGGCCGGAGGATGTCGATCGGGCGGTGAAGGCGGCGCGGGCTGTCTTTGACGATCCCAACTCAAAGTGGCGGCGGATGTCGGCGAGCGAGCGCGGCAAGGTGCTGTGGCGCATCGCCGAGTTGGTTGACCAGAACATCGAAGAGCTTGCCGAACTCGAAACGCTCGACAACGGCAAGCCGATTTTCGAATCGCGCTACGTGGATATGCCAATGGTGGCCGATGTGTTCCGTTACTACGCGGGGCTGGCGACCAAGATCCACGGCGAAACGGTGAACACCAATGAAAACGCGTTCACTTATACATTGCGAGAGCCCGTGGGAGTTGTGGGCGCAATCATTCCGTGGAATTTTCCGTTGCTGCTGGCGAGTTGGAAGCTGGGTCCGGCGCTGGCATGCGGGAACACGGTAGTCCTGAAACCGGCGGAGCAGACGCCGCTGACGGCGTTGCGCTTCGGACAGCTTGCGTTGGAAGCGGGGCTTCCGGCGGGAGTGCTGAACATCATCACGGGTGGCCCGGAAGCGGGCGCGGCGCTGGTGCGGCATCCGCAGGTGGACAAGATCGCGTTTACCGGATCGACGGCGGTCGGCAAGGAAATCATGAAGTCGGCCAGCGATACGCTAAAGCGGGTAACGCTGGAGTTGGGCGGCAAGTCGCCGAATATCGTGTTCGCCGATTCCGATATCGATAACGCCGTGAAGGGCGCCATCAACGGAATCTTTTACGGCAAAGGTGAAGTCTGCAATGCGGGGTCACGCCTGTTCGTGGAGCGAAGCCTGCACGATCAGTTCGTGGAAAAGCTGATTGAGCGCACAAAGAAGCTGCGGCCGGGGGATCCTTTCGATCCGAAGACGCGGCTGGGAGCGATCGTCAGCGAGAAGCAGATGCAGACGGTGATGAGCTACATCGAGGCTGGCAAGAAAGATGGAGCGCAGGTGCTGGCTGGCGGTAATCGTGTCAGCGTTGGTGACGCCAACGGCTACTTCATCGAGCCAACCATCTTTGGCGGCGTGAAGAACGACATGCGTATCGCACAGGAAGAGATATTCGGTCCGGTGCTGGCAACGCTGACCTTCGATGATGTCGATGAGGTTGCGGCGCTGGCGAACCAGAACGTGTATGGGCTGGCGGCGGCGATCTGGACGAAGGACATCAAACGGGCGCACGCGCTGAGCAAGCGTCTGCGGGCCGGGACGGTGTGGATCAATACCTACGGATTGATGGATGCCGCGCTGCCATTCGGCGGATACAAGCAGTCGGGCTTCGGGCGCGAGCTGGGTATCCATGCGGTGGAGCATTACACGGAATTGAAGACGGTGTGGTTATCGCTTTAAGTGTGTGGGCAAGGCGCCCACACGACAGCCGGCGAGTCGCCGGCGCTACAAGTTCGAGGCCGCGTGGGGCGGCCAAGAAGTGGGGTACATATGCCGGGAAAAGTGATGCGCATTGGCACGTTCAGTGACTGGGAAGGTCTGTTCGAAGAATGGCGTAAAGACATTGGCGTGAATCGGGACGAAATTGCCGGGTTCAAGTTCGACACGCTCTTCGGCCAAATCGAGACCGACGAAATCCAGTTCGGCCACTACAAAGGCAAAAAGAAGTGGGAGAACCTGCGCCAGATCCCGACCCAGCAGATGCGCGACGCGCTGCTGAACATGATCGTGTACCAGGGCGACACGGAATTTGCGAGCGTGGAGCAGCAGCGGTGGTTGTTCGAGACCGCGCCGACGGACTGGGATCGCAAGGCGCTGACGCGCGTGATGATCGAGGAGATGCGTCACGGCTGGCAGATGTGCGCGCTGCTGGTGGAGTTCTTCGGTTACACCGGTAAAGTCGAAGCACAGAAGATGCTGGAGCGGCGGGCGTTTGAAAACAAGCGTCTGCTGGGCGCTTTCAACGTGGACGTGGATAACTGGATGGACTTCTACACGTACACCGATTTCGTGGACCGCGACGGGAAGTTCCAGTTGCAGATGCTGAAGTACTCGGCGTTTGCGCCGCTGGGTCGGTCGATGTCGTACATGCTGCGGGAAGAGGCGTTCCACATGGGCGCGGGAAATGATGGGCTGCGGCGCGTGGTGGAGGCGGGGAAAATTCCGGCATGGCTGATCCAGAAGTATCTGAATAAGTGGATTTCGACTTCGTACGACCTGTTTGGGACCGACCATTCGTCGTCGGCACACTGGGCGTATGTGTGGGGCATCAAGGGACGTTATGACGAGCCGCAGAACCAGGCGGAAGCGGACCTCGATGATCTGAACGACTACAACCGAACGTTGTACCGGAACGAAGTGGCCGGGTTGATCGAGCGCTTCAATAAATGCCTGAAGCCTGGAAATGATCCACTGTACGCGCCGGACATCAAGTTCAACCGTGCGATCGGGAAGTATGCCGGGCAGAAGTTCCACGCGAAGACCGGCGGGCCGCTCGGCGACCGAGAGTACGAGCAGCACTTTCGTGAGGTCACGCCGAACGAGGAAGATAAGAAGCTGCTGCTGGAGATCATCAACAACGACAAGAACTGGATTGTGCCGAAGGCTGGTGCTAAAGACCCGCTGGAGACGATCGCCGAACCCCGGAAGATGGCGATCAATATCTAGTTCTTCAGTTTGTCAGTTCATCAGTTCGTCAGATGCGACTCGCGGAACTTTTGACGAACTGAGATACTGATGCACTGAGAAACTTGAGATGGCCGACCAGAACTATTCCCGCCTTATGGTGGCGATGCAGGCGCCTGTTGCGCGCGTGATCTTCGCCAATCCACCCGTAAACGTAATCGATTTGAAAATGATGGATGAGTTGTTGTCCGTACTCGCGGAAGTGGAGCAGCGGACGGACATCGTGGCCGTGGTGTTTGGCGGCAGCGATCGAGCATTTTCGGCCGGAGTGGACGTGGCGGCGCATATGCCCGAACGGGTGCAGGAAATGCTGACGAAGTTCCACGCGGTGATTCGGGCTGTGATCACGTCGAAGAAAGTCACCGTGGCCGCCGTGAGGGGAACCTGCCTGGGCGGAGGCGCGGAACTGGCGGCCGTCTGCGACATGGTGTTCACAACGGATTCGGCGAACTGGGGATTTCCGGAGATATCGCTGGGATGCTTTCCTCCGGCGGCGTGCGCATTGCTGGGGGCGGTCGTCGGGCAGAAGCACGCGGCGGAGTTGATTTTGACGGGACGTCAGGTATCTGGCGAAGAGGCGATGCGAATCGGACTGGCGAACGAAGCGCTCCCGGAAGACGAACTGGCTGACATCGTGGATGATACGTGCGACAGGATGGGGCAGTTGAGTCCGGCGGCGCTGGCGATCACGAAGAAGGCGCTGTACGCGTGGAATGCCGCGCATTGGGACAAAGGCCTGGATCGGGCGGAGAAGATTTACTTTGACGAACTGATGAAGACGGAAGACGCGGTGGAAGGCGTGAGGGCGTTCATGGAGAAGAGGCCGGCGAGGTGGACGGGACGGTAGGTATGGGACTGTTCAGCCGCTTGTTCAGCCGAAAGAGGCAGATGGCGAATCCGGAAAGGGTTCTAAGACACGGCGCCACAATTCTGAAGCCTATCTTCGATCCGAGTGGCTTCAAGTTCAGGAAGGAATCGAGCGGTAGGAGTTCTGGCGGGGCCTATGCTTCGGGAGCTTTCGTGAAAGGGAATCGAAGGTTTGAATTTCATGTCCGTGATTCGCTAGGGTTGGTCACGTATCGAGTTGGGGGAACTCAGCTCAGTCACACCGATTACATGACACAGTTAGGCGTGAAGCACCTGTATCCAACTTTCGGTGAGGAGTTTCAATCGCAGTTTGAAGCTCTTGCGCACGATGTTGTGACGTTTGCTCAGGACTTTCTGCAGGGTGACGGAGCGGAATTCAAGCGACTGGCGGAAGATCTCGCCGCACATCCGAACAAATTCAAAGGGCTACCATCATAATGGCCAACTACCTCCGCGTACTTGCTGAATCCGATGCCAAAGCGCCGCTGGCGGAATTGCGGACGGTGCTGGGGCCGGAGTTTGAGTTGATCGTGGAAGACGGCGATGAGCAGGCGTGGTCGCAGCTTTTGTTGCGGCACAAGGATGGGCCGGAGATCGCGTTGATCGAGCGCGATCCGGTGGCGCCGGATGAATTGGGTCAGCAGGAACTGGATGAACTGGTGCGCGAGATGGAGAATGCGCGTCCGCTGCGCGCGGTTGAGTGGCTGAAGCACTTCTTCACGCATGTGAAGACGGTTTACGTGCTGCATCCGATGAGCGGGACGAAGGTGCATGATGGATGGCTGGCGGTCGAGCGGGTGCAGGCGTATCTGTGGAAGAAGTTCGGTGGCGTCCTGCAGGCCGACAATGAGGGGTTTTCGAACCGCGAGGGACAGCACATCCTATGGCAGTTTCACGGCGAGCACGAAGGCGACCTCGATGTGGCGGTGATGAACGATCGCGGAGAGTGGGTCCCGTACACGTTGAAGATGTCGGATGCGGAGCAGGTGGAGGCGTTCCGTAGAGGGGACATTCCGGGCCAGTGATGATGCGTATAGCCGCCATGGTCTTGTTGCTGTCGAGTGTGCCTATATTGGGGCACGCGGCATGTGCTGTTCATGATTCGAAGACGAAAGAAGGATTGCTTCGTGCTGAGAATCGCTGGGTGGCTGCGCTCGACAAGACAGATGCGAATTCGCTTGCCTGCATTCTTGCTCCGGAGTTCAAGGATTCGGGCGTTTACGGTGAGTTGCGCGACCGGCAGAAAGTCATGAGTGATCTGCCGCATCGTCGGCCGGCGAAGCAGGAATTGCGTAATGTCGAGGCGGTCCTGCTTGGCGGGACCGGCGTGGTGCGGGGAGTGAACCATCTAACAACGAGTGAGGGCAAGCCACTGGCCGATGTGCGATTCACCGATGTGTTCGTCTATCGCGACCATCGGTGGCAGGCGGTATCTGCGCAGGAAACATTGGTGAAGGAAGAGAACAGGCGCTGATGGAATTTGAAATCACACCGGAAGAACTGAAGCAGAAGCTGGATGGCGGCGCAGAGTTGACTGTGCTCGATGTGCGCGAGCCGTGGGAATACGATGCGGCACGGATCGAGGGCTCGAAGCTGATCCCGATGGACCAGATACCGGCAAGGGTGCACCAGGAGCTTGATCCGGAGGAGCACGTGGTGGTGGTTTGTCACCATGGTGTCCGGTCGGCGAACGTGGCGGCGTGGCTGGCGCAGCAGGGGTTCGAGAAGGTGCAATCGCTGCGCGGGGGCGTCGATCGCTGGTCGCGTGTGATTGATCCGAGTGTGCCGATATACTAGGCGCGCATGCTCATCACCGACTGCCACGTACACATCGAGCCGTACTGGATGATGGATCCGACGGCCGCCTCCATGATGCACAAGAAGCGGCCCAATCACGCTGAAATCGAAGAGTTCAGTCAGAATCCCAAAAAGTTTCTCGCATACATGGATGCCTGCGGCATTGATCGCACGGTGCTGATCAATTACGCAGCTCCCGAGACACTAGGCTTCACCATGGACGTAAACGAGTGGGTGTTGAAGTACTGCGCCACGGATAAGGAACGGTTGCTGCCGTGTGGGGGCGTGCATCCCAAGCTTACGAGCAATCCGGAAGGCGATGTACGGCGATTGATCGACGCCGGCGTGAGATTGTTCAAAGTTCATCCGCCGCACCAGTTGCTGTATCCGAATGACTACCTGAACGGCAACAAGGCCCTGGAAGCGATCTACCGTGTGGCGGAAGAGAGCGGCGTGCCGGTGATGATCCATACGGGGACGTCGGTGTTCCCAAAGGCGCGCAGCAAGTTTGGTGATCCCATCTATGTTGACGATGTCGCGATTGATTTCCCGAAGCTGAAGATACTTGTGGCACACGGAGGGCGTCCGATCTGGATGGATACGGCGTTCTTTCTGGTGCGGCGGCACGCGAATGTGTACCTCGATATCAGCGGCATTCCGCCGCGCACGCTACTGGAGTACTTCCCGCGGCTGCAGGAGATCGCGACGAAGACGCTATTCGGAACGGACTGGCCGGGACCAGGCGTGCCGGACATCAAGCGGAACCTGGAAGACTTCCGCGCGTTGGACATCAGCGAACCGGCGAAGCGGGCGATATTGTCAGAGACCGCGCTGGAGATATGGCCGGAGTAGCGATAGGTCCGGGAGGTCTCGGTTGGGCTACGGAAGCTGCCAGGAGTCCTTTAGCTGTTTGTACAGCGGTGCGGGGAACTGAATGAGCACCGGGCTTTTACTTGCGTCGAGCCAGCGCACAACTTCTTGAAGGTTGCGTTCTTCCATCGCCGTGCAACCGGCGGTGCCTCGGTCCGAACCTTTCCAGATATGCAGGAAGATGCATGAACCTGCACCTGCTACCTTGAGGTGGTTGTAGTCGACAGTCGCGCCTAATTTATATACGTCAATGGTGCGCATCTTTTCGGAGCTGTCCCAGTCGGTGTGGCTCATCTGCTTGACGTCGACGATCTGGTTGTACGAGCGGGAGTTCGGGTCGTCGACACACTCGATGGATTCCGTAAGCTGACGGTAGGGAAGCTTGGTTTCGGGGGTGGTGGGATCGAAGCCAAAGGCTTCTACGATGGGGAAGATACCGGCGGGTGAGCGCCCGTCCCCTTCTTTCTTGATCGGATCGCTAATGGATGCAGGCAGTTCGATCAAGGCGTCCCAACCGAGGCCGCTCTTGCCGACGACGATCGGAACGTTTTCCCCGACCTGTCGCCACTGGTCCCCGACCTTCTCGTAACGAATGAGAGTGCCCGAAACGTTATTCCAACCGGGCGTGGTAACGACAAGAGCCTGCTTGGCGTTGCCGAGCGTTTCCTGGTAAGGCTGTGGAAGTGGCATCGCCACCGCTCTGGTTGGTGCTTTCCCGGTGGGCTTGCGGGTGCGTTTCTGAGCGGAGACGTTCACGGTAATCAGCGAAAACAGGAGCAAGAACACAAGGTAGCGGTTCACGTGAGAATCTTACGAAGTCCCGGGAGTTTCGGAAAGTGGGAAGGCATTCTTTGGTTTCGCTACGGAAAAAGAAAGGCCGGTCGAAACGACCGGCCTACACGGAGTTTGCTGTAGCTACTTTCCTACGTTCGTCTGAACATCGGAGACGATCTTGCCGTTGATCAACTCTTCGGCCAGTGGTTTTGCGTTGTAGATTGCGCGCAGAGACTCCTGAATGCCGCGTGCATCCACGGCGACCGCACGACCCTGTACGCCTTCAAAGTAATAACGCCAGGGAAGTGATTGGATATTGCCGTCGAAGATAATGCCGACGACTTCGGCGTTCTTATCGACCACGGGGCTACCGGAGTTGCCACCAATGATGTCGGCAGTGGAGACGAAGTTCAGCGGAGTACGTGGATTCAACTGCCTGCGTGAAGAGTCCCACGACGCCGGAAGCACGTGGTCGGCCTTTGCCTTGTTGTTCGACGCGTACTCGAATGCCTGACCCATGGTGGTGAAGGGGGCCACTGTCTTGCCGTTCTCCTTGTAGCTCTTCACGGAACCGTAGCTCAGGCGCAAGGTGAAGGTTGCGTCGGGCGGGTTCTTCAGACCTTCCAGCTCGAACTTCAGCTTGGCGATCTTTGCGCCTTCGCGCTTTTCCACGGCATCCACTTCGTCGTCGTAGACTTTGCGGAATTTGCGGGCTTCAGGATCGAGTTCACGCATGAAGGCGATGAGCGTGTCGTCGGAGGCGTCGATGGCGGCCTGTCCGCCTTCGTACAACTTACGGCGATAATCGACATCATCCAGCTTCGTGCCGGCGATCAACTCCTCGGCGCGTTTGTCGGGCGACTTTCCGGCTAGCAGTTTCTCGACGAATGCTGCGTCTGCTCCCGTGACGTGCTCCTTCATCTGCTCGAGGTAGGTAGTCAGCAGTCGAACCTCGAGGGTCTCGTACACCGGTGCGGTGGTGAACAGATCCTGCTCAAGGGAGTCGAGGGCAGAGTCGCGGTACTCGCGAAGACGGTCGGCGTTCGCTTTCGGCTTCTCGGCGGCCAAGCGGACCAGGTCGCGTGCGAAGCTGCCAAGGTCATTGCGGAGACCTCCACGCTTCTCGAAGAAGGTGTATGGCATATAAATCTTCTTGTGAGTCTCCATGGCGCGGGCGATGGCGGACCAGGGGTCGCCAATTTCGACTTCGCGTTTGGAATCCCCAAGAACCAGTTGGCGGAGCTTTTGCTCGTCGGCTGCATAGCGGGCCATTACTTCTTTGTTCTGGAGCCCGACGTTATAGCCCTTCGTTGCCTTGAGCGAGTTTTCGAGGCCGAAGATGGGCTCGCGCGCCAGGCGCCCATTCTCCGCGGATTGCGAACCGAACGCCTTTAGCTTCTCGATGCGGCACTTGTAGGTTTCGAACTTGAAGGGATAGTCGGTGTCGCGCAGGAAGTTGCGCTGTGCTTCGGTGAGCCAGCGTCCCGTGGAACCCGGGTGTCCGGAGACGAAGATAGGATCGCCATCCTTAATGCCGTTGCGGCTCCAGACAAGGTAGTCCTTGATCACCGCGGGCTTGTTGTTCTCATAGGCGCGGAAAAAGGTGATGTCGAGGTCGTAGCGGGGAAAGGTGAAGTTGTCTTCGTCGCCGCCAAAGAAGGCCATCTGGAATTCAGGCGCGAATACCAGGCGCACGTCCGTGTACTTTTTGTAACGATAAAGGTGGTACATGCCGCCGGAGTAGAGAGACACGACGTCGCAGCGGAGGCCGGTGCTGGTGTGGCAGTCCTTCTCGATGGCAGTCATGGCGGCGCGCTGGGCCTTGCTGACATCGGCGCTGCTCATGTTCGGCTGCACAGCGGCGTTCACCTTGGCGGTGACGTCGTCGATGCTTTGCAGCACAATCAGCTCAAGGTTCGGGCATTTCTGCTCGTCGAGTTGGGTTTTGGCGTAGAAGCCGTTCTTCATGTAATCGGCCCCACCGGACTTGGAAAGCTCCTGGACGCAGCGTGCCCCGACGTGATGGTTGGTGAATACCAGACCATCGGCCGATACAAAGGATCCCGAGCCATTGGGGAAGCGGACAGACGAGAGTCGGACGTGGTCGAGCCAAGTGTTGGAGGGCTCGAATCCATAAGCGGCCTTGATCTTGTCCTTGGGAACGGCATTAAACAGCCACATGCCTTCTTCGGCAGGCGATATAGCGACAAATGTGACCAGCAACAGCAAGGGAAGAAGTGCTTTCTTCATCTAAATCTCCGAACGGGATGTCGAGACAGGTAACCGTCCGGACTATAAAGGCTGGCAGACAAAGGAGATGTGACGAGTAGCCGCCCGCACGGTGACAAGCATGGGGTAGGCTGCAAAAGAGCACAGCAGGAGCGGGGTTCGGACGGTCGTCACACGCGGCTGTGACGTATGATGACGCATGAAACCGTTTAAGGTATAAAGATAGGTTGGCTCAAGGGCCGCGCTGTGCCTGTGGGAACGGCCGCCCAATGAGTTTTCGCTGGTGCTCCACCGGGGTCTTCAGCATCACAAAATAGGCACTTCATTTAGCGAGGCTATTATGTCCACCACCACAGCGGCGCCCAAGGGATTAGAAGGAATCGTTGCCGCAAATTCAAGCATTTGCTATATCGACGGCGATGCCGGTGTACTCGCCTATCGCGGGTACGATATTCACGACCTTGCGGTACATTCCACGTTCGAAGAAGTCTGCTACCTGCTCTGGTTTGGCCGGATGCCGAACCGCCAGGAACTGCAGGATCTCTCGATCAGCCTTTGGCGTGAGAGCAAGCTGGATGCAGGCATTATCAGCTTGCTGCGCCAGGCGCCGGGCCACACCCTGCCAATGGACGTGCTCAGGACAGTGGTTTCCGCGCTGGCCTGGTTTGATCCCGAAGAGAAGTGCAACGATCACGGTTGCAATATCCGCAAAGCCATCCGACTGACGGCGCAGATCTCGATGATCGTGGCGTATTACGATCGAGTTCGTAAAGGCCTGCCGCTAATCGAGCCTGACCGGTACCTTTCCCACGCCGGCAACTTCCTGTACATGCTGACCGGCGAGCGTCCGTCGAAGACGGCGGAGCGCGCGTTTGATGTGGCGCTGATTCTGCACGCCGACCATGAATTGAACGCTTCGACATTCGCGGGCCGCGTGATTGCGGCAACGCTCTCGGATATGCACTCGGCTGTGACGGGCGCGATTGGCGCCTTGAAGGGCCCCTTGCACGGTGGAGCAAACGAGGCTGTGTTCCGCATTCTGGAATCGATCGACGAGTCCGGCGCGGATCCGGTGGAATACGTAAAAGGTATGCTGGCCCAAAAGAAGAAGATCCCTGGGTTCGGTCATCGCGTGTACCACACGGAAGATCCGCGTGCGACGCACCTGCGCCGTATGTCGGAAGAACTGGGCACTTCCAGTGGAGTGCCGAAATGGTTTGAGTATTCGAAGAAGATCGAGGAGTTTGTCCGTGGCGACAAGAAGTTGAATGCGAATGTGGACTTCTACTCGGCTTCCACGTACCACACGCTGGGAATCGATATCGACCTGTTCACGCCGATTTTCGCGGTGTCGCGTATTTCGGGATGGGCGGCGCACATCATCGAGCAGTTAGATGACAATCGCCTGATTCGTCCGCGTGCGGAGTACGAAGGACTGATCCCACCGCAGAAGTACGTACCGATCGAGCAGCGAGGATAGAAGTATTTAGTCATAAGGCCCGGGCTTCGGCTCGGGCCTTTTTGTTACCATCGGAGGAAACGCGGAGCGAATCCGCGACCTTAACCGGATCATCTACGATACAGACGACATGATGCGGCGCGCCTACCTGGACAATAACGCGACTACGCCTGTGCTTCTTGAGGTTCTAGAGGTCATGCAGCCCTATTTCCTCGAGCAGTTCGGGAATGCGTCGTCTATCCATCACCATGGGCAGCAAACGCGTGCGGCCGTTGAGCGTGCACGTGAGTCGGTGGCGGACCTGGTTGGGGCGCGTCCAGCGGAGATCGTGTTTACCAGCGGCGGAACTGAAGCCGACAACCTCGCGATCTTCGGACTGGTTCAGTCCGGCGATCACGTCATCACTTCCACGATCGAGCATCACGCGGTGCTGAACGCATGTCATCGACTGGAAGAGATAGGGTGTGAGGTCACGTATGTGCCGGTGGATGGGCAGGCTGTGGTTGATCCCGAAGCGATCAAGGGCGCGTTGCGGCCGAACACGAAGCTGATCTCCATCATGGCGGCGAACAACGAAACGGGCGTGGTGCAGCAGGTATCGGAGATCGGGAAGATCGCTGCCGAAGCTGACGTCTACTTCCATACGGACGCCGTGCAGGCCGCAGGAAAGATCCCAATCGATGTGCTGGAGTGGCAGTGCGATCTGCTGAGCATTTCAGGGCACAAGATTCATGCGCCACAGGGCATCGGCGCGCTGTACGTGCGAAAGGGAACGCTGCTGCAACCGCTGTTCTACGGAGGGCGGCACGAGCGCTCACGTCGTGCGGGCACCGAGAATGTGCCGGGCATTGTAGGGTTGGGAAAGGCTGCGGAGATTGCCAAACGGGGATTCGAAGACGGCAGCGTAGCGAAGATCGCAGAGATGCGCGATCGCGTCGAGAAGACGGTGCTGAGATCGTTTGACCAAGTTGGCGTGAACAGCGGGTCGGTGCCACGCGTCCCGAATACGACGAATGTCCATTTCGACTGTATCGAAGGTGAAGCGCTGGTGATTGCTCTTGATTTGAAGGGCGTGGCGGTTTCGACTGGAGCGGCGTGCTCGTCGGGGGCGATCGAACCATCGCACGTACTTACCGCGATGGGGTTAAGTGCCGACCGTGCCCGGGCGAGCATACGATTCAGCCTGGGGAAGCAGAACACGCCGGAAGACGTGGATTTCCTGCTGGCGGTGCTGCCGGATACCGTGGCGAGGCTCAGGGAGTTAAGTCCGGTTTACAATAAGACAGTGGTCAGAGGTTAGTGGACAGTGGTCAGTTTTCCTGCCTGATTCAAGCTTCCAGCCAATCTGAACTGCACTTTAAAGATGAGCACAAAGACTATCGCGGTAGCCATGTCGGGCGGTGTGGATTCGTCCACCGTCGCGGCCATGCTGCGCGCAGAGGGGCATAACGTCATCGGCTTGACGATGCAGTTGTGGAACCAGCGTCGCCTGGCTGGGTCGCATGGAATGCCCGAAGCGGTGCAGGGTCGTTGCTGCTCGATCGACGACGTGTACGATGCCCGTCATGTCGCGCAGGTGCTCGGGATTCCGTATTACGTTGTGAATCACGAGAAACGGTTTGAGAAGGATGTGGTGCGTCCGTTTGTCGAGGATTACCTGAGTGGGCGCACACCGATCCCATGCAGCTTGTGCAACAACCATCTCAAGTTCGACCAGTTGCTGATTACGGCGCGCCAGATTGGCGCCGATCTGCTTGCAACGGGGCATTACGCGCAGGTGGAGCAGGACCAGCAGAGTGGACGCTGGCTGCTGAAGCGTCCGGTGGATCGGGCGAAGGACCAGACGTACTTCCTGTTTGGGCTGACTCAGGATCAGCTTAGTCGCACGCTGTTTCCGCTCGGCGGAATGAATAAGCCGCAGGTTCGGGAGCTTGCGAAGCAGCACGGACTGGCGCTGGCAGAGAAGCCGGATTCGCAGGAGATATGCTTTGTCCCCAATGGTGACTACAAGGCTTTCATCGACGCCTACCTCGAGGAGCAGGGCGAATCGTTGCCTGATACGTCGGGTGAACTCGTCACCAGCAACGGGGAAGTCGTTGGCACGCATAGTGGGGTTCACAACTTTACCGTGGGCCAACGCAAGGGGTTAGGCGTCGCGACCGGATCACCGCTGTATGTCATTCAATTAAATTGCGAGAAGCACCAGGTTGTGGTGGGCAGCGGCGACGAACTGCTCAGCCGGACCATGAAGGCAAAGCGGCTGAACTGGGTTTCGATTCCAGAAATGACGGAACCGATTCGGGTGACTGCCAAGATACGCCACCGGCACGAAGCTGCCGCAGCAACCGTCGAAGTAGCCGGAACAGATGAGGCGCTCGTAACGTTTGATAATCCGCAGCGCGCGATCACGCCGGGACAAGCCGTGGTGTTCTACCAGGGCGATATTGTCGTCGGTGGCGGCTGGATCGCCTAGGCAAACCACGATGCCGGAGCGGCATCTCCCAATATGTGAAATCTTGTATCCGGTTATTCATTGCCCTTCTACTTAGCATTTTGGCCGGTTGCGGTGGCGGGAGTCCCGGCGAGAATCTGCCGAATACACCGCAAGGAAAAGTGTCGGCGCAGCATGTCATCATCGTCGTGTTCGAGAACCAGAATTTCGACGACATGATTGGCAGTCCCGACATGCCTTACTTCAACACACTGGCCCAGCAGAAGGCGCTGGCGACGCAGTATTACGCCAGTACGCATCCGTCGATCGGCAACTATTTCATGCTGACTGCCGGAACCGTGCTGACGAATGACGGCACATTCCCTGGCACGTTCAATGCGGACAATGTTGCGAGCCGCATTGCGGCGGCAGGCAAGACGTGGAAGATGTATGCGCAATCGTTGCCCGCGGTGGGGTATGTGGGTGGCGATCAGTATCCGTATGTAAAGCATCACAATCCGTTTGCGTACTACGACAACGTGATCAACGATCCGGCGCAGAAGAGACGCATCGTACCGTTTTCGCAATTCCGCGCGGACGTGGACGCAGGCACCTTGCCGAACTATTCGTTCGTGATTCCGAATGAGGTAAACAACGGCCACGATTGCCCGGATGGAACGGACCACATGAACTGTTCGCTTTCGGCGCGGGTGGGAGAGATCGACAACTGGCTGAAGAACAACTTCCAGAGCCTGATCGAGGATGCAAACTTCATGAAAGACACGATTGTGATCCTGACGCTGGATGAGTCAGCGACCGATGATACGCGTGGCGGCGGCAGAATTCCGACGATCTTAATGGGCGCGGGGATCAAGACCAACTTCCAGTCTTCTAATGTGTACCAGCACGACAGCCTGCTTCGGTTCAGCCTGGAGGCGATCGGCGTGAACGGCGCGCCGGGGCAGGGAGCGAATGCACCGGGTATGGGTGAGTTCCTTCAGTAAACGGTTTGCGGAAAGCAAAAGGCAGCGCCTCGGCGCTGCCTTTCTGCATAAGAGGTGCTAGATGAACATCTCGTCGCGCGCTCCGGCGCCGTTTCCGGGCTGACGGCCACGACGTCCGCCGAAGAGCACGTTAATGCCGGTGGAAAATCCGGAGAGCAATCCGGCGAGTTGGCGTACCGGTGATATGACGGTGTGTTGCACGATTTCGGTGGTGGTTTCGACGCGGTCCATCGTACGGCTGACGAGTTCGTCGGCACGGACGACCTGGAGGCGCGTCCGATCCACGATATCGGTGATGGTGCTGTCGAGCTTATCGGCCTGGCTCTTCAACGTGACGCTGGTGTCGGCCAGGTTGCTGATGATGGTTTCCACCTGCGGTTTCGTAGTCTGCAGCAGGGCATTGGTGGCGTCGAGGATCGGCGTGGTGCGCTGATGGAGTTGTTCCGCCAGCGACGTCATCTTATCGCTGGTACGCCGGGCGACCATGAGGATGCCGATCAGCACCGCCGCTTGTACTGCGACAAGAATACCGATCTCGATTAGCAATATCGTGAACCGAGTTTCCATACCGGGTCCTTCCGCCGGAGGCTAAATCCGGCAGTGCGCTATGTAGTGGACTTTCCGGCTTCGCGGGCGGTAGCGTCCTTGTAAGCCTGGCGTCCGGCCTCGACGGCAGAACGGAACTGGTCCTTCTGCGTCTCGATGGCGTGCTTGCCCTTCTCGACGAACTGGTTAGCTTGCTCCCGGGCCTCGCGGGCGCGGTTCTTTACATAGTCGCGGCCTTCCTCGGCACGGCGGAGGAGATCTTCGCGTGTTTCACGTCCGGCCTTGGGCGCGTAGAGCATACCGATCGCGGCGCCAATTCCGAGCCCAGCAAGAAACCAACCGAATCCACTGCCATTATGTTCCGACATAAAAATCCTCCTAAGCCAAGTGTGGCGATGTTAACAAACAAAATTACCCGTTGCTAGTGCGCAGGCGACCGTGAACTATGGGTTAATGGAAATACGGCATAAATGGCGGGTTTCTTGTGATACAGGAAGGTTGAGTGGTGAGCCAGGAAGGATTCGAACCTTCGACCCACGCCTTAAAAGGGCGTTGCTCTGCCAACTGAGCTACTGGCCCACTCGGAGGGGTGAATTCAGTATAGCAAATCATGTATTGAGGTCTTCGGATCGAAGGGATCATGGTTTGGTGAGTGCTTTCTTAACGTGTCGCATTCATTCAGATATCAGAGTTGTCGACGCTAATAGGGCGAATTGATATCGAGACCGCACCATTCCTTGCTGCGGCCTTGTTTTATTCCACCGTTCTTTATACCGTCGTACAGCTCATCAGCGGAAAAGTACTTCGAACTAAGAAGTTCAAGGAGCTTCCCATAAGGGTATTCGCGACAACGAGTATGCTTTTCATAGAAGCTTGTAAGCACGGTCGTGTAGATGCTCACGTCTAGACGTCCATGCTGGTCAAATTTCCTTTCTGAAAACAGTCTCGAGAATTCACCACGATGAGCAAGGCAACGAGTGGATGGCATGTCGGTGCTGTGATCACCATCTCCAAGGGTGTGTGATTTGCCGGTCTCAAATAGAGTGTCAGCTAGGTTGCATGATGTCAGGGTGCCTCCGAGCCATCCGTCGATAAAACCGTAGACATAGCTGTTGCGCTGTTCTGAAGTCCATCCAAGCCACTCATCTCCTCGCCCAACCTTAGATTCCCTATACTGTGCTGAAAAATTGCAGATGGCCAGGAATAGCGTTATGCCGACTAGACTGAGTGTGCGTGGGGTCATGGTGGGATTGTACGGCGATCTGATTAGGGTTGAAATGTCTGTTTGCCACAAGTGCTTGTTCGAAATCGCCCGCTAATAGCGTATTCACAGAACTAGCGTCTCCCCAACTAGAACCGTCTTTTAGGGATCCTCAGGTCGTTCTAGTCGAAATCAACCATACACATGTGAGCGGCGTCACTTCCTTCGTGTGCTTTCACGACGAACATGTCTCAACCTCGCGGCCTGATGTGGGCCGCACAAATTTCCACTAGTGGGTGAGTCATGAGATTGGCAGACACGATCGGGTCAGTTTTGGCGCAAAAGGGTTTCGGCGCATTTCAGACTACGCCGGAAGAGACCGTTTACGACGCCGTGAAGAAGATGGCCGAGCACCAGGTAGGAGGACTGGTGGTCACGTCAAAAGGGAAGTTGGTGGGGATGGTGACGGAACGCGACTACGCGCGCAAGGTCGCGCTGCTGGGCCGGCGTTCGCACGAGGTCCACGTGCGGGACATCATGGTGAGTCCGGCATGGTACGTTGGCCCGGATAACACCGTGGACGAATGCATGGCTCTGATGACGGAGAAACGAATCCGGCACCTGCCGGTACTGCAGAACGATACGATCATGGGCGTGGTATCGATCGGCGATCTGGTGAAGTGGATCATTTCGGCACAAGATGGCGCGATCCGGCATCTGGAGAACTACGTTTCGAGCAGCTATCCGGGGTAAGTCAGCCATCAGCAAGTGAATCAACGCCGCGGCCGATCCTAGGATGATCGCTATGCCTTAGTGTTCTTGAACGCTGCTGCGGGGCTAGTCCCAGAGGAACCTCTTTATAAAACGCTTTGCCATTGACCTTCCACAGGTTTGTTCATCATTATTCAACAAGAACGCGAGTACGACACCAATTGGAAGTTTGGCGGAGTGCTATGCGCAACATCATTCGCTGGTCCCTGACTACCGCAGTACGGGATGCAGATGTCTGGCATCTTTCCGATTCATTGACCTTCCAGCAAGCTTTGGCCGAAGCCCAGCGGGAAAACTTCCCGTATCTTGTGCAGCGGCGGCTTTTAGTTACGCGCGACGGAAGAGTTGCGCGGATTTCACGGAAGTCGATACTGCGCGTGCCGGGCGTGCCATTGCGTGCGCCTTTGAATTACCGCTGGCATGCGGAGTGCCTGCGGTGCGAGTGCCGAGCGCAGTTCCAGAGCCAGATGGACGCGGAGTGGTGGCGAGACATCCACGAGTTCGAGAACTACTCGGACGGACACCTGGTGCGGGTTTTGCTGGAAACGGACAAGTCGCTGATCGACATGGCCGACGTTGCGGACGTGGAGATCGTGAATCGGAAGAGATAGGCTAATCGCAGCCGGCAGGCTGTTCGATTGGCTCCAAGAGGATTTTCTTGTGCTCTTCGCGGTAAAGGATAGTGAAGAGCGCCACGTCGTAAACGGCGTGGATCAGGATAGGGCCGAGCAGGCTTCCGCTCAGCACATACACGATGTGGAAGAGGATGGCGAGGGCTCCCACGCCGATCGCACCGCGCAACCCTTGCGGCAGGTGCGCCAGTACGAATAGCACAACACAAAGAACGAGAGAAGGCCCGTAGCCGATCCACCGCGCAAGCAGTTCGTAGAGGACGGCGCGGTAGGCAATCTCTTCCGCAATGCCGGCGCTGATGCCGCCTACCACTGACCATCCGTATTCTGATGGCGTCGCCGGAGCGTACAGAAGACGGACACGCTCACGTAATTCGGGCGCTGGATTTCGGCGGCGTCCCCGGACGATTCCCGCAATCAGTCCGATGAGGATGGAGACGGCGAGTAGAAGTCCGATGAAGTCGGGATGGAATGAGATCCCGATGGACTGAACGGAAGCGGCCTCGAGCGAGATGAGTGCGGTCACGACGAGCAGGGCAACGGAGATCTGGAAGCGCTCGGTCTTTGGTCCCAGAGTTCGGCCAGCCTTGAGCCTGCGGTAGGAGGTCCACGCCATAAAAGGCATGAACACGACGACCCAGTAAAGGAAAAGTATGGTGGCCGAAGACTCTCGCATCGACAGCAGTGTAAGGTGCGTCGAAACTGTCGAAAAGGTTACTTACGTACGTTCATGGCCACGTGCGTTGGTGACCGCTCGTTGATGGCGCGCATGTATTCCGTGACGGTCACGAAACGGTATCCGCGTGCCTTTAACGCCTTGAGCAGTTCGGGCATGGCCGCCGTGGTGGAAGTAAGCTCGTGGAATGCAAGGATGTGCGTGAACACACCTTTCTTCTCACGGGCGTCGATCTGGCGGAGAACAGACTGGGACAGCGAGGGCGTTGGGCAGTTTTTCGGGTTGCGTCCGGCGCAAAGATAGTCGAGCGAGTTGACGTCCCGCAAAGGAAGCGGATTCAGGTTGGAGATGGTAAGGACCTTGTATCCGCGGCTTTCGAGTTCGCGGCGGGCATCGTCGGGGAGGATCCAGTCGGGCGGACGGATGTAACGAGAGGGCGATCCGGTGACGCTCTGGATGACCTTGGAACCCTGCTCGACGTCGGACACGACCCAGCTCAGTCCTTTTTTTCGTTCGGCGGAACGAAGCTCCACGTGGCTATAGGTGTGATCCTCGAGCTGGTGTCCGCGCTTGAGCATCTCCCGGGCGGCATCGATACAGGTAATGCCGATGTTGGTTTCATAACGTCGGTCGCCCCAGGTCTTGGGGGTCAGACGCCATCCCATTACGAAGAATGTGGCTTTCACTTTGTGCTGATCGAGGACATCGAGCAGTCCCGGCGCGGACGGAGTTTTCGTCCCAAAGAGGACGTAGGGGCGGGGACCGTCGTCGAACGTGAGCGCGATCAGTTTGTCAGAAGAAAAAACAGGAATGCTCAGAAGGAGAAGCAAGCAGAGAACAGCAAATCGGCGGCCCATATGATGTAAGCAGAGTTCCTGGATTCATCATATGCAGAAAACGCGTCCGAACAAGATCGGACGCGTTACGAAGGTATCAGCAAGGTCAATGCCTGCCGCTTACTTCTGCTGCGGAGTAGGCGTGGTCGGGTTCGGCGAAGGCTGATTCGTCGGAGCCGTCTGCTGCTGCGTGGTGCCTTTGTAGTCGTTCAGAACGGAGCCGGAACGCGCGGTCGTGCGCGACGCGAAGATCGACAGGGTGATGGACGTAATCATGAAGATGACGGCCGCCCAGGTGGTCAGCTTGGTCAAGAAGGTCGCGGCGCCGCGAGGGCCGAAAGCTGTCTGGCTGCCCATGCCGCCGAAGGCAGCGGCGATGTCGGCGCTTTTGCCGCTCTGAAGAAGAACTACCAGGATGACAATCAGACAAACCAGAATGTGAATTGCGGTGATGAGATAAATCATTGCCAGCCGATCGGGCGCAAGATTGCGCTAAATTTCGTATGTATTCCTGAGTTTTTCGGGGAAATTTATGGTGCGGAAGGGGGGATTTGAACCCCCACGCCTTTTGGGCGCCACCCCCTCAAGATGGTGTGTCTGCCAGTTCCACCACTTCCGCAAAGCCCGAACTTCAGGTGCATGAAGATTATAGCAAACGGCAGCTCGGATACCCCGCATGGGAACGGCTTCAGAACGAAAAAGTTGGGGAAAACGGTTATCTAACCAGGAACTCAGTAAATTCGTGAATGCCGGCGAGCAGCGAGGGGTAGAGGACGGCGAAGCTTGCGAGAGCGGTTATTAGCAGTCCGAGGCGGGCTTCCATGGCACGCCGGGGTTTATCGGCGGCAGGAATACGCCACGAGAGCAAGCGTTCGATGCGATTGTGCAGGACCTCGGATGGATCAGCGGCGAAGTTCATGGCGAGATCCGGCGTGGGAATGGTGAGCTTTGATGCCTTCACGATGGCAGAGGCGAGGTCGATGGCTTCGCGCTCACTGCGAACGGCGCTGGTATCAGCTGCGACCTCAACCGAGGCGAGCCATGTGCGCTCGATGGTTGAAGAAGGAATACTGCACAGGCGCAGCAAGAGCTTCTTTATGTTGTCGCGGCGGCGAACGTGCTCGCTTTCGTGCGCAATAGCGAGACGCAATTCCTCGGCAGTGAGAACTTGGGCGGCCCTGGCCGATACGAACAGTTGCGGACGAAGCAATCCGGCAACGACTAGCGGCGGGGAATTGGGGCCGGTGCTGATGACGGGAAGTCCTTCGCAGTGTCGATGAGCAACGGCGTTGCGCTGCCACTCGCGAATCAACGTCGAACTTCGCCAGAGTGAACGTATGGCGCGGATCGTGCCAACGCCGAGCAAGGCGATGGTGACTGAACTGAAGATGAAGAGAGGAGCTCCGAGGCCCTCATCGGCATGCATCGGTTCAAAGGCAAGGAACGCCGGAAGGGTTAACACCGTAACCACGCAAGTGGCGGCAACGAAGGGAGCCAACTGAAGCGCGTACAGTGTCGACGGAGAAAGTGACGAGAGGCGACTGGGCATCCGGCGGGACTGAATTGACCAATATGCTGCCACGAGCAGGCGTGTGCCGAGATACACGATCGCAAACTGCGCCAGTGAGACCATGATGGCTCGCAGCAGGTAAAGGGTCATTCGGAGTGGTCTCCGTCGAGGTCGCGACGCTTGCGGTCGATTTCACGCTGAAGTTCGTCGAGGAGATCGCGGTTCTGTTCGGAAAGGGCATCGACAAGATGCGACATTGTGGCGGAGTCGGGTGAACTGAACATCCTCTGAACAGCGTTGCGCACAATGGCGCTGTTGAATTCGTCACGCGTCTGCGCGGGCGAATAGCGGAACGCGCGTCCTTCGGGAATGCGGTTCAGCAACCCCTTTTTGTGAAGGCGGTCGAGGGTGGTCATTAGGGTGGTATAAGCCCCTGCAACATTGCCGGCTTCCAGCAGTTCCCGAACGGTTGCGGTACCGCGCGTCCAGATCAGATTGAGAAGGCGGTTCTCGAGCGGTCCAAGCCCTGGGGCAGATTGCTTCGAAACTTGATCCTGCGGGCGCTGTTTCATCGTGTTAGCCAACCATGGAGACGTGAAAGCATAGCAAAGACCTCCGCCGCTGTCTTTAGAAAGACAGCCGCGCCGAAAACTGGAACGAGCGTGCAGGCAGTTGTGCCGTGAATCCCGTCGCTGGGGTACCGAAACTTGCGGGCGGCGCAGCACCGTTGCCGTACACCGAGTTGTATCCGACGAAGTTCGGGTGGTTGGTGATGTTGAACGCCTCCGCGCGGAGCTTGAGCTCCAGATTTTCAGTGAAGCGGATGGGGCGCTCGACGAACGGCGATAGTTCGAAAATTGCGTCGCCGCGCCCTGAATTGCGACGAAGCACTGAGCCATCGACGATGGGACGATCGGCGGTTGCGCCCGTGTCACCGCTGTTGTTCGTTCCGGTAGTGATGTTGTAGGGCAGGCCGCTGCCGAGCGTCATCACGCCGCCCAAGTTGAACTTAAAAGGTGTTGCGAACACACCACTCAGGACGAAGCGATGGCGCTGGTCGAAGATGGCGTCGGCGTATTCCTCGGAGTCGGTGAAGTTGGGATCGTTGGGATTCTGGCCCGGAATGTCGGGATCAACGTTATCGAGCGCATGCGACCAGGTGTAGGAAGCGAGCACTTCCAGTCGTGTGCTGAAGCGGTGTTTGAGATTCGCCTGAAGTGCGTTGTAGTTCGCGTAGCCGTTGTTTACGTCGGAGGTGATAACGGAATACGGCGGCTGTGGATTCGTGCCGCAGGTGGTGCCGTGCTCGGCATACCAGAGCCTCCATGTTGGACGGGTGCAGTTGGCCGCGGCAGCGGAGCGGGATTGCCCCTGTGCAGTGCGAAGAAAACTTGTGGGTGGATTCACGTCGAGTGGGCGGTTGATGTGCAAAGTGCGCGAGCCGACGTAATCGACGCTCAGGACCCAGTGCTGCACGAGTTCTCGCTCCACACCCAAGGTCCACTGCTGAGAGTAGGGGTTCAGCAGGGAGTCCTGATAGCCCTTCAGCGCAGAAACGGGGATGAACTGGTTGTAATACGCGGCCATGCCGGGGCGGATGTAGAGCGACCGCACCGGTACGGCAGCACCCGAGGGCAATGATGCGTAGGGGACCACATCGACATTCGACGGAAATCCAACCTGGCCTGCGGTTGCCGTGAAGGTAAAGACGCCTTCGGGAGCTGAGAGTACGTGGTTGGCGGCGAGGTTATCGGGAATAGTTGAGTAGTAGATTCCGTATCCGCCACGAAGGGCGGTTTTGCCGTCGCCGAAGAGGTCAGCGGCGAAGCCCACTCGGGGAGCGAAATTCTTTGTCGCGTCGGTGAAGGTCTGGCGCTCGTAACGCAGACCAGCGTTCAGCGTGAGGCGGTTGGTGACGCGAATGTCGTCCTGCGTGAACAACGACCAGAGAGTGTCGTCTACGGTGTAAACGGCGTTGCCGAAGCTCTGGCTGTAGCTCTGAACGTTGGCGATGCTGTTCAGATACGTCGTCTCGCAGGTGACGGTGTCGAGCGTGCACTGCTTGTATACGAGAGTGCCGAGGTAATTGGGGCCGCCGAATTCCTTGCTGTTGCCTCCGTTGTGGGCATGGATGATGTCGGCGCCGAACTTCAGAGTGTGGCGGCCGTTGGTAAGCGAAAGGGTATTTGCTAATTCGAATTGGCGGTTCTGGAGTTTCGCCGCCTGTGACGTGCCGCTGGTAAAGGTTCCGCTTACCGAACTGTTGCTGATCGGAACCTGCACCTGAGTGCTGTAGACGATGGGCTCAAACTCGGTGATCGGCGATCCGAGCGCGAACGACGCCCGGAAGTTGTTGATGAGATTGCTGCTGAGAACGGCGGTTTCACCGATTTCGGCGGTGTAGGTGCGACGTCGGAAAATTCGTCCCGTGGCGGGAAGAGAATTACCTCCCACAGCTCCGCCGGGATTGGTGTCGCGGAAGGAATCGGCGGATAGACGGACAAACGCAGTATTGCTTGAGTTGATCTGGTGATCGAAACGAGCGAAGCCGAGCCATCCGCGATAGTGGCCGACGAAGTTGCCGGGAGCGACCGGCGCCGTGACAGGCGAGGTGCGGTTCTGCCACGTGTACTCGCCGTTGAGCAAAAAATGGGTCTTGCCGCTGGAGCCGATGGGACCGCCGATGTTCGCGGCAAACTGCTTCATGTCGTCAGACCGAACCTGCACTCCGGACGCCGCATTGTTTCCACGCCATAATTGAGCTCCCCAGGCAGCTGGACGATACAGTCCAAGCAGGCTGCCGTGATAACTGTTCCCTCCGGTCCGGGTGACGATGTTCACCACGCTTCCGACGCCTGCTCCGTATTCCGCGGAGAACGCGTTATTCAGGATTGTCATGTCTTGGAGGGAGTCGGCGGGGATGTTCGTCATGATGGTCTGGCGTCCCCAAAGGTCGATTCCGGAGCCGCCATCCACGACGAAGTTGGTCTGCCGACGCCCTGCGCCGTTGGTGGTGTAGAGGTTCTGGTTTGCAAAGGCGTCGCCGGTGTTGATGGCGGGTCGATTGGCGGAATTCAGGAGCGGCAGATAGGTGATGCGCCGGTTGAGGAGCGGCGTTTCGTGGATCTGGAGCGTGCTCAGGTTGGTGCCGATTTGCGGTTGGTCATCGCGAACCTCGCCGGAGGTGCCCCTCACCGTGATCTCAGTCTTCCCGCCAGACGGTCGAAGCTGTATGGCGATGGTGGCGGTCGCGCCTCCGAGAAGGGACACGTGTTCCATCTCAGCGGAAGCAAATCCCGGATGTTCGGCGTGGATGCGGTAGCTTCCAGTCACCGGAAGCCCGGAGAGCGAAAATTCGCCACGGCTGGTGCTGGTAACGAAGCGCTGGAGTCCGGTCAACTGGTTCGAGGCTGTGACGGTCACTCCTGCCACCGCAGCGCCGGAGAAGTCAGTAATGGTTCCCCGTACCGTAGCGGTATCGGGTGTTTGTGCGAAGGCCTGCGCGGAAAATGTGAGCAGGCAGATAGCAGTAAAGGCCAGAAACAGCTTTTGCATTCGTGACGTCCCCACGTCCCGTGTAGGAGCACGAACTTATCGTTAACTCCGCCGCTACTACCAGAGATAGTAGCGGTTCTTTACAGGCCGGGGACGCCGATGCTTAGGGGAGATGATCGTAATAGCAAGGGCCATCGGTTGGTTGCGCCGGCGGTGCAGGCGGCGTGGCCCAGGGCTTATTTACGAAGTCGAAGAATTCTGTCATATCAATCTGTGCGGCGTCGCGTGCTGTCAGGTTCGGCAGGTTATAGCGTTTCTCAATGAATTTGAGAATGGCCGTGAAGTCGGCTGCCGTGTGCGAGACGTAGTGAGCCTTCGCATATGGCGACACGACGATGAGGGGCACACGGAATCCAGTGACGGTGAAGTCGCCCTGAATATCGGTGGAGGCGAGGTCGATCGGCTTAATGCCATCCGGGCTGACGGTCGGTTGTAGTCCGATGTGGTCGTACAGTCCACCGGCTTCGTCGTAGGTGAGGAAGAAGGCAGAGTCGTTCCAATACTGGCTCTGCATCAGTGCGTCGACAACGCGCTTTACGTATGCGGAGCCGGTCTGGATATTGTTGGCCGGATGCTCGTTAAGGTCGCTGGTTTCCAAGGTCACGACCTGTGGCAGCGTTCCGTTCTGGACGTCGGTGAAGTACTGATCGATCGGGACGATGTTGTTCGGATATTTGTTCACCAGCGACGAGAACTGGTTGAAGACGGATTCCTGGAAGCTGGCGGAATATATGCGCCAGGTGATGCCGGCCTCGGACAACAGGTCGAAGATGGTCTTGTGGTCGGAAATTGGGCCGCTCCACGGATATGCATGACCCTCCGAAGTACCCGCGTACAGATAGTGGCGATTCGGATTGGTGGCCGTGGGCGCTGCGCTAAAGAATCGATCAGAGGTCCCGAATTGCGACGCCATGTAGTAGTAGTACGGCAGGTGCGTCCAGTCGTAATAACCCATGGCGCGTAGTCCCTGCGTGTCGTAGTAGCCGCGATCGATCGCAAGCTTCGCGGCGGTGAAGACATAGCCGTCGTTCAAAGATGTTGTCGAACCGGGGTTGAACCGGTTGGCCTGTACGTGAGTCTCGTTCCATGACGGACTCACGTTTTCTGTGCACACTGATGTCATCTTGAACGCGCGCACGGTTCCTGTGTTGGCGTAATTCGGATTGGTGTTCGTAGGCAGGCCGTTAGCGTCCAGGGTGAAGCCGTCGACGTCTTGCGGCAATCCCACCATCGCCCGGTAGGGATTCAGCATTCCGAAGTAGTTATCGAAGCTGCGGTTCTCCTGGAGCATGAAGACGATATGGTTGATCTTGACGAGATCGCCGGGGGATCCGCTGACGGTGACCGTCACGCTCGAGGTCTGAGTGCCACCGTTGCCCGTGGCGGTGAGCGTGTAGGTGGTGGTAGTTGTCGGCGCAACGGTTACGCTTCCGGAGAGCGGGACCGCGCCGATCCCGTTGTCGATGCTGACTTGCGTCGCGCCCGAGGTGGTCCAGCTCAGGGTTGAGCTCTGCGGGTAACTGATAGTCGTCGGGTTCGCCGAGAAGGTGACCGTCGGCAACGAGCCTTGGACGCTGAAACTCACAGACGACTTCACGACCGCGCCGGTGCTATCCCAATACTGCACGACCATATAGTGCTGGCCGGCGGCGATGTTGAGCGTGGTGTCGATGGAGCTGACGTTCTGCTTCCACGCGAGGGTGTTGTCCACGTAGATCGCCATGGCAACGACAGGATTCGTGCTGGCCGGAGTGGCTTGTACTCGGACAGGCGATGTGACTGAGGTTCCCTGCGTCGGCGAACAGATATGGATGGATGGCGCGGTTCCGGCACTGCAGCCGCCACTGCTTGTGCCGACGCTGAAATTCAAACTCGCCTTCGTCACACGACCGAGCGAATCCCATGACTGAACGACGAGGTAATGTGGCCCGTTCGGCAGAGCGATGTTCGTGTTGACTGAGGTGACGTAGTCCTTGTACGCCAACTGGTTATCCACATAAACAGCCATGGCGACAACACCGGCGGAGTTGTTAGATCCGGCAACGACGTTGACAGGCGACGGGACGGTGGAGCCCGCAGTCGGAGAACAGATGCGGACGGCCGGATCTCCGCTGGCGACGCACGTCGACGAACTGGTGCTTACAGTGATGTTGATGGGCGTTTTGAAAACGCGTCCACCTGAATCCCATGCCTGGACCACGACGTAATGCGATCCGGCCGACATGGTGATGGTGGTGTTGACTTCGGAAACGTTCTGCTTCCAGGCGAGATTGTTGTCCACGTAGATCGCCATAGCGATGACGGGATACTCGCGGTCGGTGGTGCCGGCTTCAATAGTGACAGGCGAAGTGACCGTAGCACCGTTCTTCGGATTGCACACGGTAACCGACGGACTGGTGGAACTGAGGGTGCACGAAACGGCTGCTTCGGCAGGCGAGGCGAAGGCGCAGAGAACCAGCAGACCCGAAATCCAGAGAAGCAGCCTAGACATAGGAACCCGAAGCGCGCAACCACTTAGGATGTAGGAAAGCAGTTCCGGGCTGTGCTGGTTGCCGGCTTGGTGAAGAAAAATTAAGGGGTGACTGGACGGGGCTTGTGGTGGGCCCGCAGGGATTTGAACCCCGAACCAAAGGATTATGAGTCCTCTGCTCTAACCGTTGAGCTACGGGCCCGTTCTGAATCTCGTATTAGTGTACCGGAACTATCGCCTGCCCGATGCCTTAGCTTTTGCGCGAGCTACTGACTTCTGTGGCTTCGCCTTCGGTTTCGCTGGCGCCTGGGTAGCAGGCTTAACCGTGACTGACTTCAGACACAGCGCGAAGAGCTTCGGATAGTCGTCGAGCGAGTAGTTGGCAGGGAACTCGCGGCGACGGGCGAGAACCTGGTCGCGCATCATTCCTTCTGCCATTCCCATGATTGCCGAGCGCACGGCTTCCGGAGCGAGGCCCGGGCGAAGGGTGCCGCTGTCGGCCATCTTCTTGAGGATGTCGTCCACCATCTGCACGAAGCGCACATAGCCGGGGCTGAGGATGACCATGCGTCCCTCGCGGCGGATACGGCGTCCTTCGAGCAGGAGGAGTTCCTTCAGGTCCGGATCTTCGTGGAGCGTGTTCAAAACAACATCCAACATGGCTAGCAGCTTTTCCGGTCCGGGGATCATGGACTGCAGGGCAGCAAGCGCGGGTTCCATACTCTTCCAGCCGACATCGAGGATGGCTTCGAGCAGGCCTTCCTTGCTTCCGAAGTGCTTCATCATCTGCGATTCGCTGGTGCCCGCAAGGCGGGCAATGGCCATTGTGCTGGTGGCCTCGTAGCCCTGGCTCGCGAACAAGCGCTTGGCGGCCGCAAGAATGCGGTCGTGGGAAGACGTGACGGGAAGAATTGGCTCGGTGACGGTAAAGTTGCTCATAATTGCGGAATGATGCGCAGATTCTACACCGAATTGACAGTGGTGTGACTGCTGACCGTGATTCGAAATTCCCATTCTGGTAGGCTTCCGTTATGCCGGCAGATCGCAGCGAACCCACCTACGTGCACTCGGAAGAGGAAGTCGCCGCCCGGAGCGCCATCGCGCGGCAGTTCCTGGAAACGCGTTCGCGACTGAACACGATTGTGAACGGCGCTGACAATTATCTGGTAAAGCGCTTTTACAACATCGACCACAACACGTACCTGGAAGGCGCGATTCCGGCGAAGTACAAGGAACTCATGGGCCTGGTGGTGTCGGCTGGTTTGCGGTGCGATGACTGCATCAACTACCACATCATCCAGTCATACAGGCTGGGTGCGAGCCGGGCTGAGCAGGAAGAATCGCTGAATGTGGCGCTGGTGGTCGGCGGAAGCATTGTGATTCCGCATTTGCGGCGGGCATACGCGTTGCTGGCTGAGCTGTACTCCTAAACCATGCTGAAAGAAAAGTCGTTTCAGACGGGCGCAGTCACTCTCAACTACATGGAAGGTCCAGACGCCGGACCTCCGCTACTGCTGCTGCACGGAATCACGCAGCGCTGGCAGGAATTCGTTCAGGTTATACCGTCGCTGACCCAGAGCTACCACCTGTTCGCAATGGACTTCCGCGGACACGGGAGGTCGGGTCGGGCGAAAGGCGGCTACCGTGGCGAGGATTACGCCCAGGACGTAATCGAGTTCATCGATACAGTCATCGGACAAGCGCCTCTCATCTTTGGACATTCGCTCGGCGGGATGGTGTCGCTTTATCTTTCGGCGTTGTACCCGAGCATGGTTCGCGCACAGGCGATAGGGGACAGCATCATCTTCGGGGCCGACTTCGCAGGCACCGTACTGCCGAGCATGTTCACCCAGGTACGCGACTTCGTGAGGGCCAATTCGGACTACGAGGTGCTGCGGCGGAAGTTGCCGGAGATGTGCCTGGAGTCGCCCGTATTCGGGAGCGTCCCAATGAAGATGTTTCCGGGCTGCGACGACGCATATCTCTCGGCATGGGCAAAAAGCTTGTCGCAAATGGATGAGGACGTCCTGAACATGTGCCTGGATGGCCGGGCATTCAGGGGATGGGAACCAGCAGAGTTCATCAAGAAGATTCACTGTCCCACGTTGCTGATCCAGGCCGATCCTAAGATGGCGGGACTAATGACTGACGAAGATGTCCGGCGAATCAAGGAGGCCTGCCCCGGGGTGCAGCACGCGAAATTGCTGGGCTTGGGACACTCGCTGCACATGCTTGAAGCGGCGCCGGTCGTCCGAGCACTTACGAATTTTCTTTGTACTGTGGACATGTAGTTTTGCCGCCTTCAGCAAGTGTTTTGAATCAAACAGTTAGACCATTTAGAATGGATTCCAATGAACGGAATTGGCGAAACTCGATTTGAAAATCTGATGGGCAGCCATCAGCACTCGAAGGTTACAGAGATCCGGGAAGTCGAATGGGGCGAGCGCCCGCCGGAAGGCGTGGTTATGACGTCGCTCGACAACGTGGTGAACTGGATCCGCAAGAATTCTCTTTGGCCAATGACCTTCGGCCTTGCTTGTTGCGCGATTGAAATGATGTCAATGGGCGCTTCGCGCTTCGATATTGCGCGCTTTGGCGCCGAAGTTTTCCGGCCCTCGCCGCGGCAGTCGGACCTCATGATTATTGCGGGACGCGTATCGAACAAGATGGCGCCGGTTATTCGCCACCTTTACGAGCAGATGCCCGAGCCGAAGTGGGTGATCTCGATGGGCGCATGTGCGACCTCGGGTGGCGTCTTCAACAACTACGCCCTTGTTCAAGGTGTGAACCAAGTGATTCCGGTTGACGTGTACGTGCCGGGATGCCCGCCGCGTCCGGAGCAGTTGATCTACGCCATTACGCTGCTTCAGGACAAGATCCAGAAGGAGCGCGGAAGCTTCAAGGAAGCACTCAATATCGGCTAGTAGCTGAATGCTTTTTGACCCCGGCTGACGGCCGGGGTTTTCGTTTTGGTGCCAAATCCAACACCTCTGCTTCGGTTCGCATCCCAAATGACGTGAAGAGGAACTCAGGTCCCGTGCGTCTGTTCAGACTTGCTCTGCTGTGCCTTGTCTTCGCTGCGCCGCTGTACGCAGCCCGTTTGCGACAGGTTGCGATGATTGACCTTCCCGGGCAGCCCGGGTTTAGCGCCGTCGCGATTGCCAATGGGCATCTGCTGATTGCACACTCCGGTGCGGACTCCGTCGATATCTTCAACCTGGCAAAACGCCGCGTGGTCGCGACCGTGAAGCATGTGCAGGGCGCGTCGGGCATCGCCGTCGACGAGCAGGGCGGACGCGTTTTCCTGAGCAGTCCGGATCGTCGAAGCATTGTGACTTTGTCGACCGAGACCTGGGATGTGCAGGGCATGATGCCGGTGCAAAACGAAGTTGAGCACGTTCTATATGTGCCCGGTACGAACAGGTTGTACATGTCCAACGCACGCGATCATTCGGTGGCGTATCTGGATCTGGCGGATCAAAAGACGGTCCACAAGATGGAGGCCGGCGGCATGCCCGATCGACTGGTCTACGATCCAACGAAGAAGTTGATCTACACGACGCTGCAAGACCAACGCGCGGTTGCGGCCTATGACCTGGAACTGAAACCCGTCAGCAAATGGACGCTGAAAGCTTCGCAGCCAACCGGCCTTGTCCTGGACGCGAATGCGCGTCGTTTGTACGTTGCTGTTAGGTATGCGGTCGTAACGCTCGATGCCGATTCGGGGACCGAACTGAGCCGTGTGGGCGCGCCCGCAGGTGTGGACACGCTGTGGCTAGATCAAACGAGCGGAACGCTGTTCGCCACTTCAGGCGGTACCGTTTCTATTTTCAAGACGCGCAGTGGCGGACTGACCCGCGAAGCCGAACTAAACATGGACGTACGAAGTAACTCTCTGGCTTACGATCCGGAGTCGAAGCTGATCTACGTTCCCGGCGCGAGGGAAGGACGCTCGAAATTGCTCATCCTGAAACCGCTGGAAGGAAACGCCGTCGCGTTTACCAGCAGGCATGGAAAAGGCGCTGCAGAAGGGCAATAGCAACGTCGTAAAATACCGGTGTGAACATCACGCCGAAAGAATTTCAATCACTCGCTAACCGCACTACTGAGATCCTTACGCAATTTCTTCGGGAGCTCGATAGCATCCCAGCCTTCCCCAAGACCAGCGGAGAACAATCTGCACAGATGTTCGGCGGACCAGTGCCCGAGCAGGGCATAGGCGCACAGGCGCTCGATGCCATTCCGGACGTGTTTGCTCACTCTCGTCCGCCCAGCCCAAGGTTCTTCGGATACGTACTGGGGTCGGGTGACCCGGTGGCGGCCACCGGCGATTTCATCGCATCCGTCTTGAACCAGAACGTGACCGCTTGGCGATCGGGCCCGGCCGCGATCTCAATCGAACGCACCGTGATTCGGTGGATCGCAGAAGCGATGGGCTGCGGCGGTTTCACGGGGAGCCTCACCGGAGGCGGATCGTCAGCGAACCTGATGGGTTTGGCCATGGCGCGAGAGGCCAAGATGCCTTCGAACGAGGAAGGCGCCAAACCGGCGGTGGTATATGCCTCGACGGAGGTTCACATGTCGATCCCCAAGGCTGTGGCACTGCTCGGACTCGGACGCAACCATGTCCGTTATATTCCGGTGTTGTCGGATTTCCGCATGGACGTGGATGCCCTTAAGAAAGCAGTAGAGGAAGATCGCAAGACCGGCAAGCGCGCCATCGCTGTTGTGGCTAATGGTGGAACCGTTAATGCCGGCTCTATTGACGACTTACAAGCAATAGCTAAAGTAACACATGAGAATGGTTTGTGGTTCCACATTGATGGGGCGTATGGATTACTTGCGGCACTGGCTGCCCCGGAGAAATTCCGGGGCATAGAGCTGGCGGATTCGTTTTCTCTGGATCCTCACAAGTGGCTTTACCAGCCTCTCGACTGCGGCATGTTGTTGTATCGGGATTCCGAAATTGCCCGCAAGACGTTCGCATATTCGGGTGACTACACGAAGGTCCTCAACACTGAGCCGCTTGAGGGTTATGCCTTCTTCGAGGAGTCGATCGAGCTGTCGCGCCGATTCAGGGCGCTGAAGCTGTGGCTATCGTTGCGCTATCACGGTCTAGCGGCATTCCGGAAGGCGATCCAGAAGGACCTTGACCATGCCCAAATGCTTGCCGGACTCGTGGACGATGAACCCAGGCTGGAACGCATGGCATCGGTGACGCTTAGCGCTGTCTGCTTCCGGTGGAAAAACGCGTCGGATGATTTCAACCAAAAATTGATGAAGCGGATTGTGCACCGAGGACGGGTATTCCTGTCGAACGCGACGATCAACGGGCAGTTTGCGCTGCGGTGCTGCTTCGTCAATCACCGAACGACGGAAGCTGACGTCAGGGCGATCATCGAGGAGACGGTTGCAGCCGCCAACGATCTGTTGACGTCCGACCGCACTTGAGGACGGGTTACTTCTTTTTGTCCGGCAGCGCCTCGTGAGTCTTTTCGCGGATATGAGCTTTGAGTCCGGTTCCGAGTGATACGGCGGATTCTCCGAATTTATCTCGCAGTTTATCGGCTGCGGAAAGAGCATCTTTCCAGCGCTTTTGGCGATCGCCATCCAGGAGGTCGAGTTGTCCGGGGTCGTTGGAGAGCGACCCGGCATGCACGCCCAACAGCCGAATCTTCTCGTTTTTCTTCCAGTTGCGGCGGAAGAGTGAGCGCACGGTCTCGAAGATCTCCGTGTCAAGCTGCGTCAGTGTACTCAGCGACTGGGCGCGGGTGATGGTTGTGAAATCGCTGTAGCGCAGCTTCAGTTGGATGGTATGCGCATGAAGCTGATGCTCGCGCAGGCGACGGCCGACCATCTCGGACAGTCGGGCGAGCGTGGATTCGAGGACCTGGCTATCGGCGGTATCGTCGTTGAACGTGTGCTCATGACTGATGGATTTCGGGTCGGAGTCGGTCCCGATTTCTTCGTCGAACCAGCCGCCGGCATCGAGTCCATGCGACTTACCGGCCAGAGCAAGTCCCCACTTCCCAAACCGCTCTTCGAGAAAGTTCTCGTCAAGCTTGGCCAGATCACCCACTTTGCGGATCCCCAAGTCGTGCAGGTTCTTTTCCGTAACCTTGCCGACGCCGGGAATCTTCCGGACCTGTAGCGGCGCTAGAAATCGCGCTTCTTCAGTCGCGGGGATCCAGAGGACGCCATTGGGCTTGGCCTGATCGGAAGCAACTTTGGCGATCAACCGTGAGGTACCGATTCCGATGGAACAGTTGAGTCGTGTTTCGGACTTTACCTGCTGGTGCAGAGCATGCGCGGCCGCGAGCGGAGGCCCGTGAAGGCGCTCGGTGCCGGTCATCTCGAGATAGGCTTCGTCAATGGAAGCCATCTCAACCTGTGGCGAGAACTTCTGGAGAACGCTGCGGACCTTGTGCGACTGCTCGCGGTAGCGCTCCGGATGCCCGTACACGAATACAGCGTGAGGACACAGCTTGTGCGCGGTGCGCAGCGGCATAGCCGAGTGCACACCGAACTTGCGGGCTTCGTAGGATGCGGCCGCCACCACGCCGCGCTCGTCGGCCTTTCCGCCTACGACGACGGCTTTGCCCTTCAGCGACGGATCAAAGAGCTCTTCAACGGAAACGAAGAAGGCGTCCATGTCCACGTGGAAGACCGTACGATGGGCGGCAGTGGACATAGGCCAATTCTAAGGCCACACCCTGTTAAAAACTAAAACTCAGAGAGACTTCGATTCTTTCGCCACTTTCTCTACTTCCCGGAAAACCCGCAGCAGGTTTCCGCCAAGAATCTTCTTGATCTGCTCCTCAGTGTAGCCTCGCTCCACTAGCGCTTCGGTGATTTTTGGCAGATCGGCTACTGAATCAATACCTTGCGGCAGGGAAGTGATGCCGTCGAAGTCGGAGCCGAGGCCGACATGGTCGATGCCTGCGACCTTTGCCACGTGATCAATCTGGTTGATCAGCGAGTCGAATGGCGGGCGCGGAATACGAGCGGCCATTTCTTTTTCGACGTCAAACTGGCCGACTTTGTCCGGATCCTGACCCTGAGCACGCAGGTGATCCTTCATTTCCTGTACGGCCTTCTCACGCTCGGGCTTCTGCGCTTCATAGGCCTTGCGATAGTCCTCATCAATGAAGCCGGAGTAGAAGTTGACCATGACGACGCCATTGTTCTTCGCTACGGCGCGAAGCATGTCGTCGGTCATGTTTCGGAGATGGCTGTTGAGCGCACGAGCCGACGAGTGCGAGGCGATCACAGGGGCTTTCGTCGTTTCAATCACGTCCCAGAATGTCTTATCGGAGACGTGGGAGACGTCCACCATCATGCCGAGCCGGTTCATTTCGCGCACAACTTCGCGGCCAAAGTCGGTGAGGCCGTTGTGGTGCTGGACTTCGGGTTTATCGAGGTCGCCGGAAGAGTCGGCCCATTCGTTCGTATTCGCCCAGGTGAGCGTCATGTAGCGGACGCCGAGTCGATAGAAATTGCGCAGGATGCGAATGTCGTTTTCGATGGCGTGCCCGCCCTCAACGCCCATCAATGACGCGAGGCGCTTGTGAGGGCCGGTGCGTGCCTTCACGATGTCTTCCGCCGAGTATGCCATCACCATCTTGTCCGGATGTAAACGCGCCTGCTCGTAAACGGAGTCGATCATGTCGAGCGCGCGCTTGGCGTAGCCAGTTTTAATCTGCGGGCTTACCCAGATAGAGAAGAACTCAGCGCCGAGATTGCCCTGCTGAACCTTGCCAAAATCGAAGTGCCCCTGGGTGACGGGGGTGTCGGTGGCGAGATCGAAGTTTTCGTCCACGAAGCGCCCGGGAGTGTCCGCGTGCGTGTCAATGACGATGGCGGAGTCGTGGATCGCCCGCGCGTTGGGTTTCCTGGAAGTCTTGGTTTGCGCCGAAGCCAGCGCGCATGCCATGAAAACAGTGAGTAGCAGGTAAGTTTTAATCGGTAGCATCCGTAGCCACTTGTTGTGATTCGCGCCATTCAGTATAGCGGTCGAACACGACAACGTGGAATACGGGTTGACGACGTTCCTCAATCGGGTCGATGAGGCCGAGGTTCTTCAGTGGGAGGAAGTATTCCTCGATCCACTTGTGCTGCTTGCGGCTTAGACCGCGCTTTGAGATATCGAGCGCGATTCCCGTGAGGTGGGTGGAAGCCGTGTCTCCGTCGATCGGGCCGGCATTGCGGTTACGGCGCCGGAGTTTCTTCTGCTGTTCCACCGTGCGGATAGCCGAGTTCACCTGGATGGGCTTCTTAAACTCGTCATAAAAAGCCTGGCTGAAATCTTCGATGAACTTCTTGGTCCAGGGCCGGCAGTAGCGGCGATTTTCCAGAAGGTTCGGAGCGATCCGCAGGGCCGGGCTTTCGTCCAACTGCACGAGTTCTTCGTTGTAAATGATCTGTTCAAGTTCCTCGTCGTCAACGATGCGAGGTAGTTCGAGTTCGTTGATGATCAGGTTCTGCTTGACCAGCATGTCGTGCGAGCCGCGGAACATGGGGTTCCAGCGGAGATGGCGAACGCGGCGGTGTTTGTGACTCGAACGTGTGTTGCGCTTTGCGGCGAACGCATCAGCCGCGAAGACGACGAGCATCAGACAAATGATCCCAGTAGCACGTTTACAACGAGTCACGAATAGCCCTCTGAAGCAACCATTGAATGTGGAACTAAGGCTTGTAGTGTAGCCCAGAGATGCTGAAAACGTACCCCAGAAATTGGCTCATTCGGCGTTTTTGACCGTCTCGAAAGTGATAGGTCCATGGTTACGTACGTTCCGGTCTTTCACCGTCATCCAGAGTAGTTCCGCAGGTAAATACGATGCGGATCAGCGCGTTTCAGTAGCCAGAGATATTGCTGCCAATGGTGTCAGGTGGGGCTTATAATGTGCGGCACTTGTGGGGGTTACCTTCGTACCGGAGGCCGTATGCGTTCGTTGTGTCGAATCCTGCCTGTACTGTGTCTTTTCTGTTCCTTTGCCTTTGCTCAACATGATCAGCATGATCACCCAGCCGGCGATGCTTCAAAGCTCGGAAAAGTGACCTTTGCGAATTCCTGCGCGCCTGCGGTCCAGGAGCAGTTCAATCGTGCCGTCGCGATGCTGCATTCGTTCTGGTACGACGAGGCGAACCGGCAGTTCCGTGCCGTTGCGGATCAAGATCCGAAATGCGCGATCGCGTGGTGGGGCGCTGCGATGACCAACTGGCATCCGCTGTGGGAACCACGTGGACCGAATCCGGCGGACATGAGAACCGGAAGTGAGGCCATCGCGAAGGCGTCGTCAATCGCAGCGTCATCGAAGGTGACACCGCGGGAGAAGCAGTTCATCAAGGCGCTATCCGCGTTCTACGACAACTACGGTACAGTCGATCATCTGGAACGCGTAGTTGCATACGAACGCGAGATGGAGACGTTGCACAAAGACAATCCCAAGGATACGGAATCCACTGTCTTTTACGCCCTCGCTCTCTTGGGAAGCACCAGTTCGCTGCCACCGGACAAGACTCATGCTCGTCCTAGAAAGGCTGGCGCTCTTGTCGAGCCGCTACTAAAGACCGATCCGTCGCATCCCGGTGTGGCACACATGGTGATCCACGCGTATGACTATCCGGATCTTGCGCCGAAGGCGCTGGACGCCGCTCGCCTCTATGCCAAGATCGCGCCGGAGGCTCCACATGCTCTTCATATGCCGTCGCACATCTTTACGCGGCTGGGACTGTGGCAGGAATCAATTTCGTCGAACTTGGATTCAGCGGCGGCGGCTCGCAAGCATGATCTCCCGAAAGACGAGTATCACGCGCTGGACTACCTTGAATTCGCCTACCTGCAAACAGGACAGGACCAGAAAGCGCATGATGTTTTCCAGGGAAAGGGACTCTCGGCAGGAGTGGACGCCCTGTCCTTCCAGGGAATCTTCTCTGTAGCCAGCATGCCCGCTCGGTACGTACTCGAGCGTCGGCAGTGGGGCGAAGCTGCCGCGTTGCCTGATCCGAGCGGCTTCCCAGGCGGACGCTACGCGTGGGCTGACGCATCGATCTATTACGCTCGTGCGCTTGGCGCAGCAAGGACCGGCAAGCTTGACCAGGCTCGGCGCGATATCGAAAGACTTGCTGCCGCGTACCAAACCTTGAAGGGCGTAAAGGAAGACTACTGGGCCGGACAGGTGGACATTCAGAAGACCGCCGCGTCCGCGTGGTTGGCATTTGGGGAGGGCAAGAAAGCTGAGGGCCTCGAACTCATGCGCAAGGCTGTCGCCCTCGATGACGCTGCCGACAAGCATCCGGTGACGCCGGGTTCGATCGTTCCGACCCGTGATCTGCTCGGGCAAATGCTGATCGAGATGAACAAGCCCGAAGAGGCGTTGGCGCAATACGAGCAACTGCTCTCGACCGAACCAAACCGCTTCGCTGCCTTGTACGGTATCGGACACGCGGCTGAATTGGCGGGGAATTCCGAGAAGGCGCGTGAAGCCTACACGAAGCTGTTGGCTATGACGCAAGGTAGTGACCGCGCAGAAGTGCGTGCAGCTAAAAAGTTCGTGGACGAAGGCGGCAAGAAGATGGCTAGCGGGAACTAACGCAAAAAAAAGGCGGCCACTTCGGCCGCCACTCTCTCAACTTCGCTCTCTGGTTATGCCGAGTCGCCCTTCAGCGAGGTCGGGCGATTGGTAAGTGCGCCCTTGATGTAATCGCGGTTCATGCGGACGATTACCTCAAGCTGAATTTCCTTCGGGCAAGCCGCCACACATTCGCCGATATTCGTGCAGTTCGCGAAATCTTCAATTCGCATCTGCTCGACCATCGCCATTGAACGACGATCGCGTTCAGGCTGGCCTTGCGGTAGGTGTCCGAGGTGGGAAATCTTCGCGCCTGTGAAGAGTGCCGCGGCTGCATTCGGGCATGCCGCCACGCACGCTCCGCAACCGATACACGCGGCGGCGTCCATGGCGAGGTCAGATTCCTGCTTCTGTACCGGGATGGCGTTGCCGTCGGGCGCACTGCCGGTAGGGACGGAAATAAATCCCCCGGCTGCGATGATGCGGTCCAACGCTCCGCGGTTCACGGCGAGATCCTTCACGATAGGGAAGGCCTTGGCGCGCCACGGCTCCAGGTAGAGCTCGTCGCCGTCTTTGAAGTGGCGCATGTGAAGCTGGCAGATGGTGGTGCCCTTGTGTCCGCCGTGCGCCTTGCCGTTGACCATCATGCCGCACATGCCGCAGATACCCTCGCGGCAATCGTGGTCGAAAGCAATCGGATCTTCGCCCTTCTCAATCAGGCTTTCATTCAGGACGTCGAGCATTTCCAAAAACGACATATGCTCATTGACGTTGGGCACTTCGTAGCGCACCAAGCGTCCCTTGTCCTGCGCGTTTTTCTGTCTCCAAACATGAAGTGTAAGTTTCATTTTTACTTGTAGCTCCGTTGAGAAGGATGCACGTACTTGAATTCCAAAGGCTCCTTGTTCAGCGCCGGGGACTGGCCGGGGCCCTTGTATTCCCATGCCGCAACGTACGTGTATTTGTCGTCATCGCGCATGGCCTCGCCTTCGGGTGTTTGATATTCCTCGCGGAAGTGGCCGCCGCACGATTCATTGCGGTTTAACGCATCCAGGCACATCAGTTCGGCGAGTTCGAAGAAGTCAGCCACACGGCCCGCTTTCTCGAGCGACTGATTGAATTCCTCGTTCGAGCCGAGCACGCGGACATTCTTCCAGTACTCTTCGCGCAGCGCAGGGATCAATCCCAGCGCCTTCTGGAGTCCGGTTGCGTTACGGCCCATGCCGCAGTATTCCCACACGATCTTGCCCAGCTCGCGGTGGAACGAATCCACGCTGCGCGTTCCCTTGGTGCCGAGAAGACGGTTGGTGATATTGGTGACGTTCGCCAAGGCCTCGCGGACTTCAGGGGCATCGGCGGAAACCGGACCGGGCTTGGCGGTCGCCAGGTAGTTGCCGATGGTGTAGGGAAGAATGAAATATCCGTCTGCCAGGCCTTGCATCAGCGCGCTGGCGCCGAGGCGGTTTGCGCCGTGATCGGAAAAGTTCGCTTCGCCACCCACGAACATCCCCGGGATGGTAGACATCAGGTTGTAATCCACCCAGAGGCCGCCCATGGTGTAGTGACTCGCCGGGTAGATGCGCATCGGAACTTCATACGGATTCTCGCCGGTGATGCGCTCGTACATTTCGAACAGGTTGCCGTAGCGCTCCTCGATCTTGTGCTTGCCGAGACGCTTAATCGCATCGGCGAAGTCGAGGTAAACGCCGAGTCCCGACGGGCCAACGCCACGTCCGGCGTCGCATTCGGCCTTTGCAGCACGCGACGCGATATCGCGCGGCACAAGGTTGCCGAAGCTGGGGTAGCGACGTTCGAGGTAGTAATCACGCTCGTTTTCCGGAATTGAATTCGGTACACGTTTGTCGCCCGCATTCTTCGGAACCCAGATGCGTCCGTCATTACGAAGCGATTCCGACATCAGCGTCAGCTTCGACTGGTATTCACCCGCTACCGGAATGCACGTAGGGTGGATCTGCGTGAAGCACGGATTCGCAAACAGGGCTCCACGCTTATACGCGCGCCAGATCGCTGTTGCATTGCAGCCCTTGGCGTTCGTCGAAAGATAGAAGACGTTCCCATAGCCGCCCGTCGCAAGAATCACGGCGTCAGCAAGGTGAACCTCGATCTTTCCGTCCAGCAGGTTGCGCGTGACAATGCCGCGTGCCTGGCCGTTGATGACGATCAGGTCGAGCATGTCGCGGCGCGAGTACATCTTCACGGTGCCGAGCCCGACCTGGCGCTCAAGCGCCTGGTAGGCGCCAAGCAGAAGCTGTTGGCCGGTCTGTCCGCGTGCGTAGAAGGTACGGGACACCTGCGCGCCGCCGAAGGAGCGGTTGTCGAGATTGCCGCCGTATTCGCGCGCGAACGGAACGCCCTGCGCCACGCACTGGTCGATGATGTTCACGCTGACCTGCGCGAGCCGATAAACGTTGTATTCACGAGCGCGGAAGTCACCGCCCTTTACCGTGTCGTAGAAGAGGCGGTAGATGCTGTCGCCGTCGTTGTGATAGTTCTTGGCGGCGTTGATACCACCCTGCGCAGCGATGGAGTGCGCCCTGCGTGGGCTGTCCTGATAGCAGAAGCACTGGACGTTATAGCCAAGCTCTCCGAGACTGGCGGCCGCAGCGCCACCCGCAAGACCTGAACCCACAACAATGATGTTGTACTTGCGTTTGTTTGCGGGATTGATGAGCTTGAGGTCGAATCTATGTTTGTCCCATGCCTGCTCAATCGGGCCGGTTGGGACATTGGATTTCAATTCCATATTTCAGCGCTCCCTAAACAGGCTCACTTAATAAAGCCGGCCATCACAGCGACCGGGATCGAAATATTGCCGACAGCAATCAGAATGGCGATAACCTTGGCCAGGTTCTGGATCACCGGCGAGTACACCGGATGGCTGAACCCGAGCGTTTGGAACATGCTCCACAATCCGTGGTACAGGTGGTAACAGAGCATGATCATCGCAATGATGTAGAAGACCGATACCGGCCACACCTGGAATCCGGTCACAACATTCTGGTACACCTTGCCGTGCTCGAACGGTCCGCCAGGATGAACCACCCCGAAGGTGAAGTGCAGCAGGTGATAGATGACAAACGCGAGGATGATCGGACCGCTCCAGTACATCGTGCGTGACGCGTAAGTCGAATGCAGGTTTGCTTTCTTTACGTACTGAACGGGGCGGGCTTCCCGATGCAGCAGCCACAACTGGAACGATGACCAGATGTGCAGGATCACCGAGAGAAGCAGCACGATGCGCGTCGCCCAAAGCAGCGGGCCAAGCTTTCGCAGGGTGACGGCATATTGATCGAGCTTCTCTGGTCCCTGGAAGACCTGGAGGTTTCCAAGAAGGTGGCCGACGACGAAGCCGAACAAGATAATGCCGGTGACGGCCATAATGGCTTTCTTTCCGACAGTCGTCTGCCAGAATCGAAAGCTGCCGGGCTGGGCGATGATCGCGCTAGCACTCATGGATCGTTGTCCTTTTTGTCTGCTGTGACAGATCTAAATGGAGGGTCGCATGCAAATGGGCATACGAATAATCGATCGTCAGCAGGCTGGAGACCGATGTTGCGCCTGCCTGGATCGTCTCAAATCTTGCCGTTGTAGCTACGGATGATTCCATAAAGATGGAAGTGTATGAGCAGAACCCTTCATTATTCGCGGCAGTAACGATCGAAGTCAAGAAAGGAAGCGAACTTTCAAGACATGCCGACCTTATCATGACAACACGAACGCTGTGATTTGCCCTGCATTCGCCATCACCGGGAAAGGTGACACGGAACACATTGTCGCTGGTTATCTCGTCTGGTAGAAACGCTCGGCCCAGTCGAGCATTGCGAGCAGCGCGCGTCCGCGATGGCTTACGGTCGCTTTTTCTTCGGGCGTGAGTTCCGCAAAAGTCTTGCCCAATTCGGAGAAGTAGAAGAGCGGATCGTAGCCGAATCCGCCGCTGCCGCGTGGGGAATGTAGCATCACGCCTTCCGCTTCGCCACGGAATGTAGCCAATGTCTTTCCATGTTGCGCAACGGCGATCACGCACACGAAGTGTGCGGTCCGCTTCTCATCAGGGACTCCGGCGAGTTCTTTCAGCAGTTTGGCGTTATTGTCTGTGTCGGTGGCGTTCGGGTGTGCCGGACTGGACGCGAATCGCGCCGAATGGACTCCCGGTGCTCCATTGAGTGCGTCCACTGCAAGGCCTGAATCGTCAGCCAGAACGATTTCACCATCGGAGTATTGGCTGTAGAACTCGGCCTTCTTGCGTGCGTTGCCTTCGAAGGTCGGCTCATCCTCCACTACCGCGGGCAGAGTTGAGAACTCGGGAATGCCGCCAATCTCGATGCCGTGTACGCACGCGGCACCTGCGAAGTCGCGAAGTTTGCCTGGATTCGATGTCGCCACAAGAACTCGACGCATGCTCTCAGTGTAATTGACGTAGTCTCACTCAAGCTGCTCGATCGAGGTTGGTATCTTTCTGGCTTTGATCGAGGCTTCCATGGATGGTCAAGTCCTGGGTAGTCGATCCATACGTGATGTCGTCGCGCTCACGCGTCTCTCTCAGGATGTGTTCCAGCAGGAAGCTTTTCGCGGCGCGGCGCTTCTTCGGATCGACGATATAGCGCATGGTGAGCGTCACGAAATTGCTGTCGAATGAGACGTAGACGTGTGGCTTTAGTTCCACGCTCGGCACCAGGAAGTAATGGTCCATCTGCTTCAACTCGCCTTCGGCTTTGTTCAGGAACTCACGGGTGTACTCTTCGCCGCTGGAAAGCATGATCCGAGTCGCCGTATCGATGTTGCTGCGGTA